>DATJYG010000208.1:0-12940 GCA_035499695.1 Polyangiaceae bacterium | reverse complement strand
CACGTGCCCTTCATCGGCCGCGATCAGGGCATCGCCGTGCTCAACGCCGGCTCCATCGGCCCGCGCCGCTTCCGCTTGCCCATCGTGTTCGCCGTCGTCGACATCCGCCGCGACGGGGTCCAGATGCACCACGTGAGCTGCGAGACCGGGGAAACGTGGCGCCCGTAGGTGCCGTCAGGGCGTCCCGCTGCGCGCCGCAGCGCCGATGGCCTCGACCTCGTCGGGCTCGAGGTGAATCAGGCGTGACGCCCAGTTCTCCTCGAGATGCTCGGGTCGACTGGTGCCCGGGATGGGAAGCATGACGGGCGAGCGCGCCAGGAGCCACGCGAGCGCGATCTGCGCCGGAGCTGCACCGTGCTTCTTGGCCACTGCGTCCACCGCGCCGGTGGGCTTCGCGTGCGCGCCCACTCCCAGCGGGAAGAATGGCATGAACGCGATGCCCTTCCGGGCACACATCTCGAGCACGCGGTCCGGCGACTCGACCTCGGAGTGGGTCACCCGGGCGAGCACGCTGTCCCCTCCCGAGACGCTGTACATGTTCTGAACCGAGACGATCGGAGTTCGCGCGACGGCGAGCTCCAGCTCGGCGGGTCCGACGTTCGAGAGGCCGAGGTGGCGGATCTTGCCCTCCTTCTTGAGCGCGATCATCGCGTCGAGCGATTCCGCGAACGGCACGGGCGCTGCCTTGCCCAGGTAGCGCAGGTGCACGACGTCGAGCGCCTCGCGACGAAGCTCTCGCAGATCGGTCTCACACCCCTCGCGCAGCTCCTCGGGGCGAAGGAACGGAGCCCATCCCTTGTTCGGGAGTCGTTTCCCCCCCAGCTTTGACGCGATGACGAGGTCCTTAGGATAAGGATGCAGCGTCTCGGCGATGAGCCGGTTCGAGACGTGCGGCCCGTAGTACCACGCGGTGTCGACGAGGTTGATGCCGAGGGCGACGACGCGCCTCACGACCTCGCGCGCACGCGCCGGGTCTTCGGGCTCTCCCCATATCTCCGGTCCCGGGAGACGCATCGCGCCGAAGCCGAGGCGAACGACCTCGAGGTCGCCGAGTCGAATCGTGGAAGGCAGGTGCGCAAGAGCGGTGCTCGTTTGCATCGTCGTCATCCTTCCATGCAGACTCGGCGCCGCCAATCCGATCGCGCCAGAGGCTCATCGGATCGCGCCAGCCGGGTGGAGCGGCAATCGCACGGTGAATGCCGAGCCTGCGCCCGGGCTGCTGGTCACCTCGATCGTTCCGCAGTGCGCGTCGACGATCGCCTTCGCGACGTAGAGCCCTAGACCCAGGCCACCGAAGTGCTCCTTCGGGACCGCGCGCTCGAAAGGCTGGAAGATCGCCCGCAGGCGTTCGGACGGAATGCCGATGCCCTGGTCGTGCACCGCCAGCTCGACCCAGGGCCCGACGGCTCGCAGCGAAACGGCGATGGGGCCACCGCCACCGAACTTGATGGCGTTGTCGAGCAGCACGTCGATCACCTTCTCGAGGCACGCTTGATCCCACCGACCGGTGAGCGAAGGCACGGAGTCGAGCACGATAGGGCAGCCCGCCAATCGCGCGCGCTCGGCGACGAGACGGACCCGGTGTCGCACGATCGTCGCGAGATCGCATGGCCCAGGCACGAGCACGACCCCCTCGGTCCGGATCTTCAACGCGTCCAGGACGTGGTCGACGACCCAGCTGAAGCGTCGCACGTCATTCGCGATGTTCTCGCTCCAGGTCTTCTCGGAGGCGTCGGTTCCACGCCGGGCCTTCCGAAGCAACTGGTCGGTCCGCAGCTGGAGCGCGGTGAGGGGCGTGCGCAGCTCGTGCGCGGTGACGACGAGCAGCTCGTCCCGAGCACGAATCGCCTCTCGCGCGACGGCGTAGAGGCGCGCGTTCTCGAGCGCTGAGGCGACGCGACTCCCGACGTCCTCCGCGAGGGCCAGGTCGTCGGCGCCGAAGCGACGGTCGGTCGACGCGAAGGACATCGCGCCGAACGTGTTGTTCCCGACGGCGAGCGGCACCGACATGGCCGTTTTCACACCGACAGCCTCGATCAGCGTCATGTCCTCCGGGGTGAAGCCGTATCGCGCGGCCACTTCGGGGGTCGTGTCAGTAAGGAGCAGAGACTGCCCTTGCCGCACGACGCGCTCGAGCACGGGGAATGTCCAGTCGCGGCCGGAGATGTGGTCCAGGATGGCCTGTTGCGTCACCGGGTCGCGGTGCTTCAGCCCGAGGAGCTCGAGCTCGCCTTCGCGCCTCACCACGATGCCCGCAAGCTCCGAGAACCAGGGGACGACGCACAGGGACAAGGCGCGTTCGGCGATCTCGCGCGCGTCGAGGGACGAGGCGAGGCGCGACACGCTGTCGAGGAACGCGGCGCGCCGGGTATCGGCCTCGGCCCGGGTGTGGGCGCGCGCCGCGAGGCCGGAGGAGACGACCTGGCTCACGCTCGTCGCGAAGTCCTCTTCCTCGGCGCTCCAGCTCCTCGTCGCGCCGACGTGCTCGTGACAGAGGACACCGGACAGCCGACCCTCGTGCCAGACGGGGACGTCGAGCATCGAGGCGATCCCCCGGGAGGCGCAGTAGCCGCGCAATCCGCGGCAGCGCGGGTCCGTCTGGACGTCGACCATCTCGAGCATGCGCGCCTCGCGCATGGCCGCGAAGTACTCGGGCAGATCCGTCTGGAAGAGCGTGGCGCCGTGCTCGAACGAGTGGACGCTGGCGACGAAGCCTGCGTCGCAGTGAATGCTCGAGCCCTCCTCGCGGAGGCTCCAGAAGCTCACGCGCTCGACGTGGAGGACCTCGGCGTCGAACTCGAGGACGCGGCGGATCCACCCTTCCCAGTCCGTGCCCATGCTGCGCGACAGCTCGGCGAGCGCTTGCGCCGTTCGATGCTCGAGGGTTGGCGCATGAGCTTCGAGCATCGCGCCCGATGGAGGAAGCGCGCTTCGTGCCAGGCGGCGTCAGTCGCTCATTCGCAGGTGCCGCCGGCCCCCATGCCGAGCATGCACATGAGGCCCGTGTTGCACACGCGGTTCGCGCAGCAGGGCTCCATCGAGGCGCCGCACGCCTGACAAGTGAAGCCGTTGCCGCCCATGTTCGCTGCACAGACGAAGCCCATGTTGCAGGTTCCACCGAAACCACCCGTTCCGCCGCAGCATGCTTGCCCCATGGCGCCGCACGGCTGGCAGGTGCCGCCGTTGCCGCCGCCCACGCCGCCCTGACACCCGAGACCCGAGTTGCACACCCCGCCCGTGCAGCAGGCCTGACCCGTGGCGCCGCAATCGGCGCACTTGCCCGCAGTACAGACGAGATCGCCCGCGGTGCACTGGCCTCCCATGCCGCCGGCTCCGCCGCAGCACGTCTGGCCCTTGCCGCCGCACGTGCCGCAGCTGCCGTTCGCGCAGGTCCCCATGAACCCGGGGCAGGTGGTGCCGGAGCCGACGCAGGTGTCCGCCACGCAGCAGCCGCCGCCCGTGCAGGTGCCGCCCGGGCAGCACGCCGATCCCGCCGCGCCGCAGGACGCGCAGATCGTGCCGGTGCACACGGCGCCCGACGAGCACTGGTTGCCGGCGCAGCACGCGTCCCCGGGGTCGCCGCACGTGTGACAGATGCCGTTCTGGCAGATCCCGCCCGTGTCGCAGACGTTGCCCGTGCAGCAGGCGCCGCCCGCCTTGCCGCACGACCCGCCGTCGCCGGTGCTGCCGCTGCTGCTCCCGGTGTCGGAGGAAGCGTCCTTGCTGCCCGAGGAGCTTCCGGTGCCCGAGGAGCTTCCCGCTCCGCTGCTGCTTCCGGTGCCGCTGCTGCTGCCGGCGCCGCTGCTGCTCCCGGTTCCGCTGCTGCTTCCCGCGGTGCCGCTGCTGCTCCCGCTGCTGGTGCTGTCGTCGCCGCCGTCCGAGCCGCCCCCGGACGAGCTGTTGCTGGACCCGCACGCGACCGCCAGGCCGAGGCCACACGCGAACACGACGCGCCACGATGTTTTCATGACCAAGCTCCTCCGGAGCCCGCCTGCGGACTCCTCACACGTGCCGCCGTCCGCCTGGCCGGCAACCCCGTCTCCCATGGCAAATGTAGCAACCGCGGGGTGCGGGAGCCCGGAATTTCGCTCGGCCCCACGGTCGAGATCGGCGCCCCGGCCGCCGGGATGATCCGGCGCTCGCACCGTGTCGTGTCCTCCTTGCAGCGACACGAAGCGACGTGGAAATGGTTCGCTGCAAGCTGGACGCGGTCGTCTGCTCGTTCGCATGGTCAGCCGACGAGCAGGATCCGTTACTCTGCGAGCTCGTCGAGAGCAGCTGCGAGTTCGTCGAGAGCGTCGACCTGTTCGTCGCTGCTCTCTGCTCGCTCGCGACTGCTCTCTGCCTCCCTTTCACCCACTGGACCCGGCTATCTCCTTCATCGAGCAGCCGCCGGCGATGCCCTCGAGGATGTCGAGGCCGTGCTCGGGCATCTGCCGGAAGAGCTGCGCGAGCACATCCAGCTGCCGGCGGGCGTCGACGGCGTCTCGTTGCTCGGCGCCGTATTCGAGCGGCGTGTACGCGTCGGGGTCTCCGCAGTCGTCGACGAAGTCGCGACGCCGCCTGTCCCATGCGCGGACGCGGTCGACGGCGAGGTTGCGCGCCATCTTCTTGTAGAACTTCGTCATCCCGGTCGTTTTTTGGGTCGAGCTTCCCAAGGTGCCGAAACTCCTCACCTGGACGCCTGAACGCGCGGACGCCAAGTTGACCCCTTACCGGTTTCGAGCATCAACGATGCAAGCAACTCCGCCCCGACCGCGATCACGGCTGATCTATTTGGCGCCGTTCATTGGCATCGCCGTCCTTCTGGCCTTCATGGGCGTCATCGTGGCCCGCCGCGTGGCCGAGCTCCGTTCGGCGACCGAAGGCGTCGTGTACGACGCGATGACCGACGTCTTGCTGATGGCTCGGATGGGGCGCGACCTCGACCAGGTGCGGCTCCTGACCGACGAGCACGTCTTCGAGAAGACCGCGCCAGCCATGGCGGCCCTGGAGGGGAGAATCGCCGGGGCGCTGGACGACTACGACGCGGCGGCGGACGAGTTCGAGTCGATGCCCGTGCTGGATGACGAGCAGACTCCGTGGAGCGACCTGAAGGCGGCGCTCCGTGCCATCGAGCCCCGTCTCGCCTCGGTGCTCGCGATGTCGCGCCGGAACGACGACGAGGCCGCGAGGCTCGAGCTCGTCGGGGTCGAAGACCTGTTCACCCGTGCCGCCAACGATCTTCGCGGGCTCAGTGAGCTCAACGCGAAGAGCGCCAAGGACGCCGTGCCTCGCGTCGCCGCGCTTCAGCGGTCGTCGGAGCTGTACCTCGCGCTCCTCGCGACGCTCGGGGCCGGGCTGGCGATCACGGTGGGTCTCGTCGTGACGCGTGCCCTGCAGGCGCGAGAGCGCATGATGCGCGACTACGCCGAACAGCTCGAGACGAGCAACAAGGACCTCGATGCCTTCGCGGGGCGTGTGGCTCACGACCTGCGCGCCCCGCTGACGACGGCGACGCTCACCACGAGCTGGCTGTCGCGCAACTCGGCCGAGGTCGAGCACCAGAAGAAGCTGGACGTCCTCAAGCGGTCCTTCGGCCGCATGGACGCCATCATCCAGGACTTGCTCGCCCTCTCGCGCATCGCGCCCAACGGGGCGACCTCGCTCTGCGATCCCGCTGCGGCGGCCGAGCAGCTGCGCGACGAGCTCACCTCTCGCGCAGACCAGACCAGCGTGACGCTCACCATCGACGTCCAGGCGGCCACGGTGCATTGCAGCGAGGGGCTCTTGCGGCAGGTGGTGTGGAACCTCGCCGACAACGCGATGAAGTACCGCCGCTCGGACGTCCCGCAGCACGTGGAGATCTGCGGGCGCGCCTGCGGCGAGACCTACGAGCTCGCCGTGCGGGACAACGGCATCGGCATCTCGGACGAGGAAGCGAACAAGGTCTTCGAGCCGTTCTTCCGCGCTTCGGGAGCCAGACGCGAGCCCGGGACCGGCCTGGGACTGTCGATCGTGAAGCGCGCCGTCGAGGCGAGTGGCGGGTGGATAACGGTCACCTCGGAACCCGGGAGCGGCTCGGAGTTCGTCGCGAAGCTGCCGCTCGCGTGAGTCGGCGACGACGTGGTGTCCGGTTCTGGGATTCGACGTCGGCGCGCGACGTCGGCGAAATTCTCGTGAGCTGACGAACGAACCTTCCGCACGCCGCGGTGTTTGATCGGGCGGCGCCGGAGGTGCCCACATGGACTTTGCGAACGCGCGCGGCGCGGCCGTGCTGGCTGCGCTCGTGGTGGTGGCGTGTAGCTCGAGCTCCTCGACGAGCTCTTCGAACGGCGGTGAGACGGCGGGTGACGGTCGTCGCGGCGCGCGGGACCAAGACGGCGCCAGCAGTGGCAGCAGCGGCGGAGGGGACAACTACGACGCGGCCGTCGACTACGACGCCGCCGTGGCCGCGTGCGCGACGTCTCCGTCCGAGGTGCAGCGGACGGCGTGCTGCGAGCAGGCGATTCCGCGCGGCTACCTGACGCTCCACGTCGCCGAGGAGGACTGCCTCTGCGGGTCGACGGGACCGTGCACGAGCGCGTGCAACTACCAGGACTGCATGAGCCTGCAGGCTTCGACGCCGACGTGTCAGTCGTGCCTGGACGCCAACCTCGCGGGCAGCTGCAAGGGGGCGGTCGCCTCGGCATGCGCGGGCGACCCGGGCTGCACCGCCTACCAGGCGTGCGTCATGGGATGAACGACGGCTCATCGACGCCGTCGGCGTGGTCGTCGCTGCGCGGAAGACGAGGCGCTCAGCAGGGTGCCCAGGGCGCGCGCGCCCCCGAGCAGGTCGAACTTGATGCCGACGTCGAACATCGCGTCGATGCCCATGGTGAGCACGACGAGAATCTCGGCCATCGTTTCGGGCGCCACGTCGCGCCGGATGGTCCCCTCGCGCTGTCCCGCCTCCGCCGCTCTCTTCACGCGCGCGATCGCCTCGTACTGCAGCGACGCGTAGCGCTCGCGAATCACCGGTGAGCGCGCGCATGCGGCGAGCGTGTGGTGGAAGCGCCACTCTCTGCGGTTGCGCAGAGTCGGCGCCATGGCCACGACCGTCGACACGTACTGCGCGATGGTGCGCTCGAGGTCCTCGGGCGCGTCGTTGCCCGCGATCACCTGGTCGAAGAAGGCCTCGAGATGCCGCTCGACGACGGCGACGACCAGGTCGTCGCGGTCCTTGAAGTGCACGTAGAACGCGCCCCGGGTGAATCCGGCGCGCGCACAGATCGCGTCGAGGCTCGCGCCGTCGATGCCCTTCTCGGCCATCTCGACGGCGGCGGCGGCGACGAGGGCTTCGCGCGTCTCCTGCTTCGACGTCTCGCGCATCTGGCTGGCCACGCCCTTGACATACCGATTCGTATGTCTAACCTCAAGCTCACATACGGTTCCGTATGTGACTTCGGGCAAGGAGGCTCCGATGCTGGGCAGCGCCTCGTTGTGGGCGGTGTGGGCGTACGACTTCGCCTTCAACGCGGGGAGATACGTGATCGCGGCGGTGCCCGCGTTCCTCGTCTTCTGGGTGTGGGGCCGGGAGCGGTGGCGCCACCGCCTGGTCAACCGCGCTTTCGCGCGCGGGCGCCAGATGAGGCGCGAGATTGCCTACTCGGCGTCGACCGCGCTGGTCTTCTCGCTGGTCGGCGTGGGCGTCGTCGTCGGGGCGCGTGCCGGGATCCTCCCGATGTACCGCCACGTCGCGCAGCGCGGCTGGGGCTACTTCGCGTTCACCGTGGCCTTCCTCGTCGTGGCGCAGGACACGTACTTCTATTGGACGCACCGTGCGATGCATCACCCGCTCGTCTTCCGCTGGATGCACCGCGTGCATCATATGTCGCACGATCCGTCGCCGTTCTCGGCCTACGCCTTCGCGCCCGCCGAGGCGTTCGTGCACGCGGCGTTCGTACCCCTGGTGGCGCTCTGGCTACCGCTCCACCCGGCCGCCGTCGGCGTGTTCCTCGGCTTCATGATCGCGCGCAACGTGCTCGGCCACCTCGGCCTCGAGCTCTTCCCGCGTTGGTTCACGCGCAGCCGATGGACGCGCTGGAGCACGACGACGACGCACCACACGCTGCACCATCGCCGCGTCGGCACGAACTACGGCCTCTACTTCACGTGGTGGGACCGCGCGATGGGAACGACCGACCGGACCTACGAAGAGACCTTCGACGCCGTCTTCCGACGCGAGCGCTTCCCGCGCGACGCTGCGACAATCCCGAGCCCGGCGAGCGCGACGAGTGGCGGCGACCACGTCGCGTCGTCTGCGCCGGCAGCCCTGCAGCCGCATCCGCTGGACTGACCCGGCGTTGCCCCTCCCGCGTCGCCCTCGGCATCGGCGGTCGCATCGCTCGAGGACCCGGAATCGATCGTCGCTCCGGAGGAAGAGGCCGACCCGGATCCCGACCCTGAATCCGTCGCCCTCCCCGAATCCGACCCGGAACCCGAATCGGGCGTCGCTCCCGAGTCCATCGTGGCGCCCGAGTCCGTGGCCGCCTCCACCTCGACGTCCCCCGGGGCGTCACTCCCGGCGCCCTCCGTGGATGACCCGTCGCTCGCTCCCGCATCGCTCGTCGCGCCATCGCCCCCGGCGTCCATCGTTCCAGTCGCGACGCAGACGCCGCTCCCCGTGTCGCAAGTCGGCGTGGTCCCGTTGCACGCCGCACCGTCGTCCCCACACGAGCACCTCCTGCAGCCCGGCGTGACGCTCCCGACGCACACGCTGCTCGCAGGCCCCGTGCTGGTGCACTTGCCCTGCGCGTTGCTCCAGAGCTCCTGCACGTACCAGGTGCGACCGTTCACCGTGATGGTGTCGCCCGCGCTCGCGCTGTCGCAGATGTCCCCGATCTCGCCGCAGCCGTTGTTGTTGTCGCCCCACCCGCACGGCGCCGCGTAGTTGTTCGCGAGATCGAGCCCGATGTCCGGATCGGTCACCGCCTCCACGAGCTCGTGCGACGCGACGTCCGTCTGGACGTCGAACGGCGTCGGATCGCCTCCGCACCCCGCCGAGCAGCCGCCCGTGTAGTCGTCCATCAGGGCCGCGTAGATGAGCGGCAGGTTGCTGGGCCCGTAGGTCCCCGTGTTGTGGTACGCGCAGAACGCCACGCACGACTTGCCCAGCCCCTGTCCGCTGAGCGAGATGTTCGCGGGGAAATCGACCATGTAGATGGTCTGGACGTTCCCCGTGCAATCGACCTGCGGTGCCGGCAGGACTCCGAGCCCGATCTGTCTCGACAGCTCCGTCTGGAGGTCGGTGTCGGTCAGCTTGCAATTCGCCCCCGAGGCCGCGCCGCACTTGGCGGGCGCGATGACGAACCCGCCCGCCGAGGTGCCGCCAAGGATCACCTGCTGGGTCCCGGACGAGAGCCCCGCGGTGTCGTACTCCTGCAGCCACGCCCAGTACGTGCTCTGCGTCACGTCGGCGTAGAACTGCGGCATCTTCTGCTGCCGCTCCGTCTCGACGTCGCTGTTCCAGAAGACCGCCACGATGATCGGCCTCTGGACGATCGGCCCCGAGAAGTACGACAGCTTCGGCTTGTTGCACGCGGGCGTCACGAACGGCCCGCCGCCCCCGATGTGCCGCTTCACGCCGGCGCGCAGCCCGTCGGCTCGCAGGAGGGGCGCCGGCTGCGCGCCCTCGATCTGCGGAGGCGCTTCGCTGCACGCCCCGAGCAACCCCACCCCCAGCGCAACCCACGCCGTGAGTCCTGACTTCATCGAAGTCGTTCGATCATCCCACGATCGCCGTCGACTCGCACGAGATCTCCAGTGCGGATGGCGCGCGTCGCGCCAGTCACGTTGACGACGGTGGGAACACCGAACTCGCGGGCCACGACGGCCGCATGCGACAGCGGCCCACCGAGCTCGGTGACGACGCCCGCCGCGACGAGGAAGAGAGGAGTCCAGCCCACGTCGGTCGTGTGGACGACGAGGATCTCCCCCGGCTGCAGGGTGTCCATGTCGTCCTCGTGCAGCACGACGCGCGCGCGCGCCTCGACCACGCCGGCGCTGGCGGGTAGCCCGCGCAGGACGTCGCCGCCCGACGGAGGAAGCACGACGGGCGGCGGCGCGCCGACGAAGGTCGCCGGCGGATCGGGGCGCGCTTGATCGCGCGCGAGCTCGGCGCGGCGCGAGCGCACGATGGGCGCGAGGTCCCCCTGCGGGCTTCGCAGCGTCGCGACCACCTCGTCGATCGTGAGGAGGAACACGCTGTGAACGCTCGCGAGCGGAGAGCCCGAGTCGACGAGCGCCTTCCAGTCGACCTCGAGCTCCGCGTCGCGGCGCAAGAGGCGCCTGTCCGCGTCGAGCGCGGCCTCGCGAAGCATGCCGAGCACGCGCGTCACCCAGGCGCGCATGCGCTCGCGAAGGCGGGCCGACCGCTGCGCTCGAGCCACGAGGTGACGCAGGACCGTCTGCTGCACGATGGAGAGCCGCGGCAGCAGGCGCGCCATCTCGTCCTCGGCGTGAGCCTTCGCGCGCGCGAGGGTCGTGTCCACCTCGCGCGCCTCGGTGCGGAGCGCCGCGCGGAGCATGCGCAGCACCGGCCGCGGGTCCTCCTTCCACCGCGGGGTGGACACCTCGGCCTCGCGCACGGCGCGGTCGCCGTACAGCTCGAGGAACGACTGCAACGCCCGGCGTGTCGCGCCGTCCGGGATCGCGTCGAGGCCCAGGGTCGACTCGCGCTCGATGGCGGCGCGCGCCTCGGGCTCGCGCCGAGCGAGGGCCGCGACGTGCATGATGCCGATGCCGGGCCGCGCGCTCTCGACGTCGCGGATGCCGCTCGTGAGCGACTGCGCGAGCCGCTCGGCGTCGAGCGGGGCGACGCGCTCGAGCATCGTATTGAGCGCGAGGTGCGAGCCGAGTGTGCTCGACGCGGTCGTCAGCATCACTGTGCCGGTGCGCTCGAGCAGCGCCTGGATGTCCCGCAGGCGCCGCGCGACGCCGTCGTCGGGAAGGATCGCCAGATCGAGCGCGCTCTGGGCGCGCCACTGTTTCTCGGCGAACGACTCGAAGGCGCGCACGTCCTCGTCGAGCCGGAGCTGCTCGCGCAGGAGGCGCGTCGCCGTCAGCGGGAGGCGCGCGTAGAAGCCGCGGCGGCTCACGTCCTGCACCTGCACCGCGAGCTCGTCGCCGCCCCAGCCTCCGCCGAGCTCCACGAGCGTGCGCGGGTCGAGGAAGGGGACCTGCGCCGCGATCCGCATAAACTGGGTGAGGTTCAGGTAGAACCGCCCGTACACGTTGCCGACGAGGCGCGCGCGGCTCGGCACGCGACAGCCGAGCGCAGCGAACGCGCTGCGGAAGCCCGCCTCGCTGAACGCGCCGGCGACCGACCACGTGAACGGCGTCGCGACGCCGGGCAGCGCCTCCCCCACGTTGACGCTGCTCCAGACGGTCTCGGCGTCGCCGCCCTCGGGGAAACCCTGGCCCGTCGCCGGTCGCGCTTGAACGACCCACGTGCGCTCGGCGTCACAGGCGAACTCGACGTCCCACGCCACCGGCTCGAGCTTCTCGAGACGCGCCGCGATCTCGGCGAGCGCGTGCACGCTCTTCGGCGAGAGCGACGGCTCGTCGGGGCGCTCCACCGGGATCTCGCGCACGCCGGCGTCGCCCACCACGGTCGCGTGCTCCTTGTGGGCGACGATCGACCCGAGCAGCCGCCCGCGCGCGTCGACGCGCAGCACGTCGGGCGTCGTGACGCCGTTGACGACGGGCGCGCCCAGACCGGGTCCCGCGTTGATGATGCGCTCGTCGCTCTGGATGCGCCCCCCGGGTCCCGGCGTTCGCGTGAACATCACCCCCGCCGCGCGCGCTTCCACCATGCGCTGCACGACGACCGCCATGCCCACGTCGCGCACGCCGTGCGCCGCGAGGTACGCGAGCGCGCGCCCGCTCGCGATCGACGCCCAGACGACGCGCACCGCCTCCGCCAGCGCGTCCTCGCCGCGCACACCGAGGACGCTCTCGGCGAGCCCGGCCATCGAGACGAGCGCCCCGTCCTCGCATGTCGCGCTCGAGCGCACCGCGAGACCCCACGGCGATCGCGCGCCCACTGCGCGCCAGAACGCGCGAAGCTCCTCGATGAGGCCCTTCGGAAACGGAGCGCCCAGGATCTGCTGGCGCGCCTCGGCCGCCCGCGCGTAGCCGGCGCGGCCCTGCGCCGCGCGAAGAAGTGCCCTCGGCTCGCACCCGGGAGGCAGCTCTCGCAGCGACTGCTCGAACGCCTCGGCGGGGAGCACGACGGCCTCGGGCACGTCGAACCCGTGCCGGACGAGCCACGCGAGGCGCGCAGCCTTGCCGCCGACGACGCGCGGATCGTCGCCCCCGCGCTTCTGCGCGAGCGATTCGAGCGGCACGAGCCAAGCCGGCCCGCTCTTGGTGGCGGCGACCCCCGCGGTCATACGCGGGATGCTAGTCGAAGGCGGCGATCAGTCAGCCGGCTTGTATGCGCGACCGGTGAGCGTCACCTTGGTCTCGTCCGTCAGCGGCACGAGGGCGCCCACGTTCTCGTCGATGGTCACGAGCGCGGCACCGAGCGCTGCCGCCTGATTGCGCAGGTCGGTCTTGGCCTGCTCGAGGGCGATCTCGGGATCCTTTCCGAGCGCTTGGCCCTTCACGTGGCCGACTTCCTTGTAGGACTCGGCGCTGGGAGGCTCGTACGCGAACTCGACGTTCTCGGCCTGCGGTTGCAGCTCCACGTGCTGCGGGATCTGCCCTGCGCAAGCGATCAGGAGGGGGAAGGCGAAGACGGCCAGGATTTTCATGGCTCCCGGGGAGGAAGCATGTGGCGGGCCTCGCCAATTCCCCGCGGGAAATGCGTCTTCCGGTGGGTCGAATGATGCTCGTTGCCCGCAGGATCCAGGCCCCGCCCGCCCCGGGGGATCGGTCAACCCGGCGCAGGTGGGAGACGGGGCGCCGTGGTGCCGCA
>DATJYG010000207.1:0-6622 GCA_035499695.1 Polyangiaceae bacterium | reverse complement strand
GCGGCGGAGAAGCGCCGCCCCCCACCGGACCGACGGTGGCGCCGGCTCCGCCGCCTCCTGTCGCTTCGGTGACGGCGCCCGCCCCGGAGGTGCCGGGCCAGTCGATCGATCGCACGGCGATGGACCCGAGCGTCAAGCCGGGCGCCGACTTCTACCTCTATGCCAACGGAGGCTGGTACGCGAAGGCGGAGATCCCCGGGGATCGCGCCGCGACGGGCATCGGGCTGATCCTCACGCAGGCGATCGAGAAGCACCTGACGGAGCTCTTCGACGAGCTGGCGCACACCGACGCGCCCGCGGGGTCACCGCGTCGCAAGATCGCCGACTTCCGCGCGGCGTTCATGGACGAAGCGGCCATGGAGAAGCGCGGCCTGGCGCCCATCCAGCCCGAGCTGGCGCGCATCGCGAAGATCACCGACGACAAGTCGCTCGCGGCGTACCTCGGCTCGGAGCTGCGCGCCGACGTGGACGCCCTCAACTCGGGCGACGTGCGGACCGACCGGCTCTTCGGCGTTTACGTCGACGGTGACCTGAACGACCCTTCGAAGAACGCCGCGTACCTGATGCAGGGCGGCCTGGGGATGCCCGACCGCAGCTTCTACCTCGACGACGCGCCGCAGATGGCGCAGCACCGCGCCAAGTACGAGGCCTACCTCACGGCGATGCTGAAGCTCGCGAAGGTGGCCGATCCCGAGGGGAAGGCGAAGAAGACGGCGGCCATCGAGAAGCGCATCGCGCAGGCGCACGTGTCGCTCACCGACGCCGAGGACGTCGCGAAGGCGAACAACCCGTGGCCGCGGGCGGAGTTCGGCAAGCGCGCGCCGGGGCTCGACTGGGACACCTTCTTCAAGGCGGCCGGCCTCGACAAGACGGACACGATCATCGTCTGGATGCCCAGCGCGATCGTCGGAGAGGCGGCGCTCGCGAAGGACGTGCCCATCGCCGACTGGAAGGCGTACCTGACGGCCCGCGCCATCGATCGGCACGGCGGGATGCTGACCAAGGCGTTCTACGACGAGCGCTTCGCCTTCTACGCGACGGAGCTGCAGGGCGTGCCGACGCAGCCGCCGCGCACGCGGCGCGCGATCGATCTCATGAACGCGCTCCTGACCGAGGAAGTCGGGCGCGAGTACGTCGCGCGGTATTTCCCGCCGGAGTCCAAGAAGGCCGTGCAAGCGATGGTCGCGACCATCGTGGAGGCCTTCCGCCACCGCATCGACGCCCTGCCGTGGATGGCGGAAGCGACGAAGGCGAAGGCCAAGGCGAAGCTCGACACGCTGCGGGTGGGCATCGGATATCCGGACCAGTGGGCGGACGACTCGGCGCTCGTCATCAAGCGCGACGACGCGTACGGCAACGTGGAGCGGGCGGAGCGATGGGACTCGGACCGGCGTCTGGCGTCGGTGGGCCAGCCGCTCGACCGCGGCAAGTGGGAGATGCCGGCCCAGGTGGTGAACGCGCAGAACCTCCCCATCCGCAACGCGCTGTCCTTCCCGGCGGGGATCCTGGTCGCACCGTTCTTCGATCCGGCGAGGACGGCGGCGGCCAACTACGGAGCCATCGGCGCCGTGATGGGGCACGAGATCAGCCACAGCTTCGACAACCAGGGGGCGACGTTCGACGCGCAGGGCCGCTTCGTGAACTGGTGGACGCCGGACGACTTCGCGCACTTCGAGGCGGCGGGGCAGGCGCTCGCGGCGCAGTTCTCGGCGTACAAGCCCTACCCGGACGCCTCGGTGGACGGCAAGCAGTGCCTCGCGGAGGACCTCGCGGACCTCGCCGGGCTCGCGGCGTCGTACGACGCGTGGCGCGCGTCGCTGGGAGGCGCCCAGCCGCCGACGCAGGACGGACTCACGGGCGACCAGCAGTTCTTCCTCGCGTTCGCGCAGACCTGGCAGACCAAGATGCGCGAGACGACGGAGCGCACGCGGCTCAAGGTCGACACGCACGCTCCGCCGCACTACCGCGTCTTCACGGTGCGGAACCTCGACACCTGGTACTCGGCGTTCGCCGTGCAGCCCGGCGACTCGATGTTCCTCGCCCCGGCCGACCGCGTTCGCGTCTGGTGACGCGCTTCAGACCGGGTCGCGCCGCTTGAGGGAGATCAGCAGCAGCACGAGCATCGCGACGGTCATCCCGAAGAGCACCGTCGACGGGAGCCATAGCGTCGCGTACTCGCCGAAACCCCAGGCGCCGTTGAGCGAGTCGCTCGCGACCTGCGCGATGGCGCACTGGAAGTGGCCGCCCACGATGAAGTCGGGCAGGCTCGTGAGGCTCGGCTGTTTCAAATCGATGGTCCACGCCGGGTCGGTGAGGATCGCGAGGCGCTCGTTGGCGATGGCTCCCTCGAACCCCCAGCGCGACGGCGTGAGGTACATGGGCAGCTTGAGGATCGGGTTCGAGGTCATCGGCACGATCAGCCCGCCCAGCACCATCTGAGGGATGAGGGCGATGGGCGTCAGCGCCATCGCTGCTTCGGCCGACGACACGGACGTCGAGATGAGAAGCCCGAGCGCAGTCGCGTTGACCGCCAGCGCGACGAGGTTGCCGAGCTCCATCAAGAACGCCAGCGGCCCACCGTTGAAGCCCAGCGTGAAGAAGACGATGGCGAGGAGCATCGTGCACTGGAAGATGGCGAAGAAGCTCAGGAGCACGAACTTCGAGAACACGTAGTTGAAGAGGCGCAGGTTGACCATGCGCTCTCGCAGGTAGATGGCTCGCTCGGTCACGATCTCGCGCGCCGCGTTGCTGGTGCCGAACCAGACGGCGCTCACGACCACGAAGAACATCGCGGCGGTGTGGTCGGTCGTCGGCTTCATCGAGTTGAGCAGGTCGGACGTCCCGCTCTGGCTCATGTTGTTCTTGGTCGACAGCTCCTGCATCGCCCCCAGGCACCAGTAGGGCACGGCGCTCGCCTGGCCGCCGAAGACCATCCAGAGCATCAGTCCGATGATGGGCGCCTGCAGGAACATGATGGCGGCGCCCATGCGGTCGCGGAGCTTGACCTTCCAGTAGCGCGACAGGAGGAGGCCCATCTGCCGCATCGACTTCACGTCGGCCCGCCCCGGAACGCCGCGCGCGCCGGGCGCGGTGCCGATGGCTCGCCGGCCCGAGAACATCTGCTGGAAGAGCGGGTTCTCGTTGCGGAAGAACTCGGCGCGCCAGGCCTTCGCGGCCTCGCCGCGCGCCTGGAGCCTCGACGCACTCGGGTCGGCCCGCTGCATGTCGGCGAGCACGAGCCGCTCGCGCACGTTGAGCATGTCGAACATGTCGCGCGGGTTGTCGACGCGCTTGTGCGGCTGGTTGGCCCTCGAGAGGATCGTCCCGAAGAAGTTGTACGCCGGATCGCCGCTCGGTCCGAAGTACGTCGGGATACCGCCGTACCCCATGATGAAGCAGAGGTTGAACTTCTCGAACTCGTCCTTGGCCGGCTGGTGGATCGTCATCACGATCGTCTTGCCGGTCTTCTTCGTGAGGTCCGAGAGCAGCGAGATGAGGGCGGTCGTGTCGTCCGCCGCGAGACCCGAGGTGGGCTCGTCGAGGAAGAGGATCACGGGGTCGGTCACGAGCTCCAGCGCGATGTTCACGCGCTTTCGCTGCCCGCCCGAGAGCACCTTCTTCTCCGGCTTTCCGATCTGGAGGTTTCTCACCCCCTCGAGCCCGAGGTCGCGCAGGGTCTCGTCGACGCGTCGGTCGATCTCCTCCTCGCTGTAGTCGGGCGGCAACCGGAAGCGCGCCGAGTACTTCACCGCCTCGAAGACGGTGAGCTCGGGGTGCACGATGTCGTCCTGCGGGACGTAGCCGATCGAGCCGCGGAGGGCGTCGTAGATGGTGTAGAGGTCCTCGCCGTTGATGCGCACCTGCCCGCTCGTCGGCGGCAGGTACCCGTTGAGGGCGAGGAGCAGCGTCGTCTTGCCCGCGCCCGACGGGCCCATGAGCGCGATCATGTCGCCCGGCAGGGCCTTGAACGACACGTGGTCCAGCAGGACCTTCATCTCCGCCTTGTTGTCGCGGTCGGGCACCTGGAGGAACAGGTCCCACGCCTCGATCTCGTAGAGCGGCTTGCCCGCCCACGCGGCCGAGTCCTCGACCACGACGTTGACGCGGCTCTCCTGGATGTGGATGAGCAGCGGCATCGGCCCGATGAACACCTTCTCGCCGTTGGCGACGGGCACGCGCTGGCCGGGCGCCAGCCGCTGCCCGCGCACGAAGGTGCCGTTCGCGCTCCCCTTGTCTTCGAGGAAGAGCTGGTCGCCCTCCTTCACGATCTGCGCGTGCTTGGAGCTGACCTGCGGGTGCGTGACGACGATCTGGTTGTCCGGCGTGCGGCCGACGGAGATGACGTTCGACTGGAGCTGATCGAGCTTGAGCTCACCGATGACGGTGCGGTGCTTGCGGGGCGCACCTCCCCCGTCACCGCCGGGGGCTGCGGGCGCGCCCGCACCGGCAGCGGCGGCTGGCGGAGCCGCCACGGGCGCCGCCGCGGAGACGACGGCTTGAGGCGCGCCACCCTGCGCGATGTGAGCGAGCAGGCCCACGGGTACGGGAACCGGGCCGAAGGCGACGACGCCGTTCGGATCGATCGGCGTCGGCTGGTTCGCAGGCACCTGTCGCCCGGCGACCCACGTGCCGCTGGTGGAGCCGTGGTCGACGACCATCATGCGGTCGAGCATCACCGTCGCGTGCTGACCGCTGACGGCGCCGTGCGTGAGGACGATCGAGGCCCGCGCCGCGTCGCGCCCGACGACCACCTGCCCGCGCTGCGGCTGGAGCTGCCCCGGCGACATGATCATCGTGCACAGCGCCCCGTGCGCGAGCGGCACCGCGACGCCGCCCACCGCGAACACGGTCCGGAAGTCGAAGGGCACCGGCTGCTGCGGGGCCACCGGCGCGCCGTTCGCCGTCGACGGGCCGGCGCCCAGGTCGACGAAGAAGAGCTGCCCGTTCTGCTTCACGACGCGCGCGTGATGCGGCGCCACGCCGGGCGCGGCGAGCACCACGTCGTTGTCCGGGGCGCTGCCGATGGAGACCTGATCCTTGCCGAACGCGGGGGTCATCGCGCGCCCATATTAGGCGCCCAGGCCCCCGGCGTGCGCGGGGATTCCGACGAGCGGGGCCCGCTGCTCAGCCGCCGCCGAATCCGCCGTCGACGATGGGACCCATGTCGCAGTAGTGGGCGCCCACGCCCTGGAGCCACGCGCCGAAGTTCGCGTAGTTCGCCGGGTTGCAGAAGGCCGCCCCGTTCGAATACGCCGACTGCTCGCACGAGCTCGACGACCCCTGGAACTTCGAGCACTGGCCGGTCGCCGAGTCCACGTTGGTGCGGCACGTGTCGTAGGTGGTCGTATCGGAGCACGACCCGCAGCTCTGGGTCGTGCAGTCGTACGTGCACGCATCGCTCTGGTTGCAGGCCGCCGAGACGAAGTCCGCGATGCACTCGAAGATGCCCTGCTGATCGGCGAAGTCGAGGTCGAACGGCGACAGGCACTGACCGCACGCGGCGTTCTGCGAGAACTCGAAGTTGAAGAAGTTCTGGCACGAGGCCGTCTCCGCACCGCCCGCACAGGCGGCCGCTGCGTTCTGCAGGTCGGTCGACGAGCAGGCGGTCACCGGCGTCGGGACCTGTTCGGGCTGCGCGAAACAGCCCTGGTACGGCGAGGGGCAGGACATCTGCTGGCTCGCGCACTGCGGTGGGAAGAGGCTGCCGTTGCACGTCGACGGCGGATTGAGCGTCGTGCAATTGACGCACGACTGACCGAAGCCGCCGCACTCGTTGTCGAGGAAGCCCGGCTGGCACATCTGGTTCGTGTCGCAGCAGCCCTGGCAGTTGTTCGGGTTGCACGCCGACAGGCACTGCTGCCCCTGGCACGTCTCGCCGTGCAGCGTGCAGTTCGCGCACTGCCCGCCGTCGAAGCCGCACTGGGTGTCCAGCGTGCCAGGCACGCAGACGTTGCCCTGGCAGCAGCCGAAGCAGTTGTTCGCGTTGCACCCGCCGGCCGGCTCGCAGATCTGCCCCTGGCAGACTTCGCCGAAGGACTGGCAGTTCTGGCAGGCCTGCCCGCCGAAGCCGCACGCGTTGTCGAGCGTCCCCGGGATGCACGCGCCGCCGAGGCAACATCCGCCGGGGCACGTCTGCGCATTGCAGGTGCCCATGAACGTGCAGACCTGCCCCTGGCACGACTCTCCGAAGCCCTGGCAGTTCTGGCAGGGCTGGCCGCCGAAGCCGCACGCGTTGCTCGACGTCCCGGGCACGCACGTGTTGCCCTCGCAGCAGCCGAAGCCGCAGTTCTGCGCGTTGCACAGCGTCTGCCCCTGGCACGTCTGACCCTGACAGGTCTCGCCGAACGCCTGACAGTTCTGGCAGGGCTGGCCGCCGAAGCCGCACGCGCCACTCGAGGTTCCCATCGTGCAAACGTTGCCCTCGCAGCAGCCGAAGCCGCAATTCTGCGCGTTGCACGTGTCCGTTGGAATACATTCCTGGTTTTGACAGGTCTCGCCGCCCGACAAGCACCTCGAACACCCGTTGCCGCCGCTGCCGCAGGCGAGGTCCGACGTGCCGGGCTCGCACACGTTGCCGCTGCAGCACCCCTTGCAGTTCTGCGCGTTGCAGCTGGTCGCGGTC
>DATJYG010000206.1:0-11813 GCA_035499695.1 Polyangiaceae bacterium | reverse complement strand
TGCGGGACCTTCTGGCGCGGACGTCGTCCCGCAGCCTGTCGAGCTGCCCCAGCAACTCACCATGGATCAGGCAGTCCAGATCCTCCGGACCAAGAGCCTCGACCTGCTCATCGCCGAAGCCGCGGTGCGCAACGCCGAAGGTGACGTGGGCGTGGCGGGTGCGGTGCCGAATCCGGCGATCAACCTGGGGTACGGGCGCGTGCTGCCCCCGTACAACGAGAACGGCTGCCCTGGTTGCTCGGCGAATCAGTGGACGGTCGGGGTCTCCGATTCAGCGGCGATCGAGGACTCGCTGTCGGGGAAGCGAGGCTTGCGTCTGAAGGTCGCGCGAGCGGCGCTGGCCGCTGCCAAGTTGTCCCGCAACGACGCTCTTCGAACGATCGCGTTTCAAGTGAAGTCCGCGTACGCGCAAGTCGCACAGTCGCAGCGCGCACTCGCCTTCGCGAAGGACACTCAGGCGACCAACGTGAAGACGCTGGAGCTGTTCCAGGCGCGCCTGCGGAGCGGTGCGATCAACGAGGGTGACCTCGCACGCATCCAGACGCAGAAGCTGGAAGCCGACCAGGCCGTCGATCAGGCGCTGCAGGGGCTTCGTCAGGCACGCGTCTCCCTGGCCTTCCTGCTCGGAGTGCGCGGGCCGATTCCGGATTACTCCGTCGACGATCACGTCCTCGACTTCGTCGTGCCCGAGACCCTGCGGAGTGCGGACGAGGATCACCTCCTCCGGCTCGCGTTCGATCATCGCCCCGACCTGCTCGCACAGGGCTACCAGCGAGCCAGCGCGGAAGCCGGAATCGCGCTCGCCAAGCGCCTGCGCTTCCCGGATATCACGCTCTCGGCCCAGTACACGCAGACCGGCGTCGATCAGCAAGCGATCCAGCCGCCGACCATCAGCTTCGGCATCTCGGCGCCGATCCCGCTCTTCTATCAGCAGCAAGGCGAGATCCGGAAAGCCGAGGCCAATTACGACACGCAGTCGGTCCAGCAGACGAAGACGACGGCCCAGGTGGTGAGCGACGTCGGCTCGGCCGTGGCTGCCTACGAGACGGCGCGCACCCTCGTGGAGCGCATGGAGAAGCAGCTCAAGCCTGCCGCAGAGCGCGCTTTCTCGATAACACGCTTGCAGTACGACAAGGGCGCGGCCAACCTGATGGACTTTCTCGACGCGCAGCGCACCTTCATCGCGATCAACGTCGAGTACTTGCAAGACCTCGCGAACTACTGGACGGCGGTCTACCAGGTTGAGGAGGCTGTCGGTATGGAGCTGCGCCCATGAGAAGTGCTCTGCTGTTCGGGCTCGCGGCCTCGTTCCTCGTCGCTTGCACGGGAGGATGCGAGAAGTCGCAGGCCGCGTCTCTGAAGGCGGGTCAGGTCCCGCCCGGGGAGGTGTGGCTCACGCCGGCCCAGGTGGCAGAGGCGAAGATCGAGGTGCAGGCGGTCGACGAGCAGGACGTGGACGACACCATCGTCACGAGCGGCACGGTGGCGCTCGACGATCTGCGGACCGGCCACGTGTTCTCGCCGGTGACCGGCCGCGTCGTGAAGATCGCCGCCCAGCTCGGCGACCGCGTGAAGAAGGGCGACACGCTCGCGGTCATCGAGTCGCCGGACATCGGCAGCGCCGTCAGCGACGTGCACAAGGCCGAGGCCGACCTCATCGCCGCCACGCACGAGTTGAAGCGCAAGCAGGATCTCTATTCGCAGCAGGCGGCGTCGCAGGCGGACGTCGAGCAGGCCGAGGATTCGCAGCGCAACGCGAAGGCGGAGCTCGAGCGCGCGCGCCAGAAGCAGTTCCTCTTGCACGTCGGTAACGTCGACGTCGTGACGCAGACGTACGCTCTGCCGTCGCCCATCGACGGCGAGGTGCTGCTCCGCAACATCAACCCGGGCATCGAGGTCCAGGGGCAATACAGCGGCGGCGGCGGCAGCAACTCCCAGGAGCTCTTCACGATCGGCGAGCTCGATCGCGTGTGGGTCCTCGGTGACATCTACGAGATCGACCTCGGTCGCGTGCACGTGGGCACGAGCGCGCAGATCTCGGTCGTCGCTTACCCGGGCAAGGTGTTCAAGGGCACCGTCGACTGGATCAGCGGAAGCCTCGATCCGGTCACGCGCACCGCGAAGGTGCGCTGCACCTTCGACAACCCCGACAAGCTGCTCCGCCCGATGATGTACTCCACGGCGCAGATCTCGGTCGACCAGCGCAAGGCGCTCGCGATCCCGGCGAGCGCGCTGCAGCACCTCGGCGAGTACAAGGTGGTGTTCATCCAGAAGGGCGAGTCCGGGGGCAAGGTGCGCTTCGAGCGCGTGCCGGTCGACGTCGACGAGCGCGACACGACGTCGTGGCTCGAGGTCAAGCACGGCCTCGAGCGTGGACAGAAGATCGTGTCCAAGGGCGCCGACACCCTCCTGACGAAGCTGTGAGAGAGAAGACGACGTCCCCCATGAAGAAGACCCCCCTTTTCCTTCTCTCGCTGGCGCTCGGCGTCGCGCAGGTCGCGTGTCACCGGTCGGCCGCCGCGCCCGAGACGTCCGCCGCGCAGCCCCCGCCCAACGAGGTGTGGCTGACGCCCGCGCAGGTGAAGGAGGCGCAGATCCAGATCGCGCCCGTCGGCAACGAGCCTGTGGACGACACGATCCTCACGAGCGGCACGGTGAGCCTCGAGGACATGCGTACGGGCCACGTCTTCTCGCCGGTCACGGGGCGCGTCGTCTCGATCACGGCGCAGCTGGGCCAGCGCGTGACGAAGGGGTCCCCCCTCGCGCTCATCGAGTCGCCGGACATCGGCGCCACCATGGCCGACGTGCACAAGGCCCAGGCGGACATGATCGCCGCCGAGCACGACCTGAAGCGCAAGAAGGACCTCTTCGAGCAGAAGGCCGGATCCGCGGCGGATCTCGAGGCCGCCGAGGACACCTATCGCAAGGCGAAGGCGGAGCTCGAGCGCGCCCAGGAGAAGCAGACGCTGCTGCGCGTGGGCAACGCCGACGCGGTGTCACAGACGTTCTCCCTCATCTCGCCGGTCGACGGCGAGGTGCTCATGCGCAACATCAACCCGGGCATCGAGGTCACGGGCCAGTACAGCGGTGGCGCGACGCAGGAGCTCTTCACGATCGGCCAGCTCGATCGCGTGTGGGTCATCGGCGACCTGTACGAGATGGACTTCGCCCGCGTGCACGTCGGTGCGCCGGCGGCCGTCACGGTGGTCGCCTACCCGGGCAAGGTGTTCAAGGGCACGGTCGACTGGGTGAGCGGCAGCCTCGACCCGAACACGCGAACGGCGCGCGTTCGCTGCACCTTCGAGAACGCGGACAAGCTGCTGCGGCCGATGATGTACGCCACCGTGCAGGTCTCGGTCGACCAGAAGGAGGCCATCGCGATCCCGCGCGGGGCGCTCCTCCGCCTCGGGGACTACAAGGTCGTCTTCACCGAGATCGGCGAAGGCGATGGGCTCGTGAAATTCCGGCGCGTCCCCGTCGACGTCGACGAGGGCGAGTCGAGTCCCTGGCTCGAGGTCAAACACGGCCTCGCGTCAGGCGACAAGGTCGTCACGGCGGGAGCCATCCTGCTGGCGGCGAACCTCCAGTAACCGCTCTCACCAATCACTCCCATGATTCAACGAATCGTCGCAGCGGCGCTGCGGATGCCGTTCATTGTCTTTTCTTGCGCGGTGCTGCTCATCGTGCTCGGCCTGGGTGCGTACAGCCAGCTCGACATCGAGGCGTACCCGAACCCGTGTCCGCCGCTCGTCGAGGTGCTCACGCAGCCGCCGGGATGGAGCGCCGAGGAGACGGAGCGGTACGTCACGATCCCGATGGAAATCGGGCTCTCGGGCATGCCGGGGCTCGATCACGTCCGCAGCTTCTCGCTCTTCGGACTGAGCGACGTGAAGTGCTACTTCAACTGGGGAACCGCCTACAAGGACGCGCGCCAGGAGGTCATCAACCGCCTGCAGTTCATCTCGCTTCCGGCGGGCCTGCAGGGGCAGCTCTCGCCGTGGAACGCGATCGGCGAGGTGTTCCGCTACCGGATAAAAGGCGACGGCTACACGCTCAAGGACCTGAAGACCGCCGAGGACTGGATCCTCGAGCGCCAGTGGAAGCAGGTCCAGGGCGTCATCGACGTCACGAGCTACGGCGGCGAGACGAAGCAGTACCACGTCGAGGTCGATCCCTATCGGCTGCGCGGGCACGGCGCGACGCTCACCGAGCTCACGACGGCGATCCAGAACGCGAACCAGAACGTCGGCGGTCAGCGCCTCTTCATGGGCGAGCAGAGCTACGACATCCGCGGCATCGGCCTCCTCGGCGCCAGGCCCGGATTCCAGGTGCACGACATCGAGAACATCGTCGTCGCCGAGCAGAAGGGGACGCCCGTTCGCGTGAAGGACGTGGCCGACGTCAACGTCGGCTACGCGCCGCGGCTCGGCATCGTCGGGTACAACGAGGACCCGGACGTCGTGCAGGGCATCGTGCTCATGCGCTACGGCGGCGAGACGCAGCCGACGCTCGACGGCATCCACAAGAAGCTGGATTACATCCGCGACAACCACATCCTGCCGCCCGGGATGGACATCGAGCCGTACTACGACCGCGGCAACCTCGTGAAGCTCACGACGAGCACGGTCATGGAGAACCTGCTCGTCGGGATGGGGCTCGTCGCCCTCGTCCTGCTCCTGTTCCTCGGGCACGTGCGGGCCGCGATCATCACGGCGGTCAACATCCCCCTGGCGCTGCTGGTCGCCTTCATCGGTCTCGTCGGCACCAACACGTCGGCGAACCTCATCTCCCTCGGCGCGGTCGACTTCGGCATCGTCGTCGACTCCACCGTCATCATGATGGAGAACATCTTCCGGCACCTCGGGCCCCACGGTAAGGGCACGATGATCGAGCGCATCGAGCAGAGCTCGCGCGAGGTCGCCACGCCGATGACGTTCTCGACGCTGATCATCGGCGTCGCCTTCCTGCCGCTCTTCACGATGACCGGCGTGTCCGGCGTCATCTTCGCGCCGATGGCGCGCACCTACGCCTTCGCGATCGGCGGGGCGATCCTCCTCGCGCTGACGCTGACGCCGGTGCTCGCGTCCAAGTTCGTCCCGGCGCAGAGCGGGGAGAAGGAGAGTGCGATCATGCACTTCCTCCACAAGGTGTACGCCCCGGCGTTCGACCTCGCGATGAAGTTCCCCAAGGGGGCGCTCGTCTTCAGCATGGCGCCCATCGCGCTCTGCGTCGTGCTCTTCCCGCTGCTCGGGCGCGAGTTCATGCCGCACCTCGAGGAGGGAAACTTCTGGATCCGCGCCACCTTGCCGATGTCGATCTCGCTCGACCAGAGCGCCAAGTACGTCGGGCGCATGCGCCGCATCCTGCGCGGCTGCCCGGAGGACGAGAGCGTCAAGTGCGACGACTCCAACCGGAAGTACCCGGAGGTCGAGACCGTCGTGTCGCAGCTCGGACGGCCGGACGACGGCACGGACGTGTCGGGCTTCTACAACATCGAGTTCTTCGCACCGCTCGAGCGCTTCGACGAGTGGCCGCGCGGCATGACCAAGGACAAGCTCACCGAGGAGATCAGCGGCGAGCTGCACAAGGCGTTCCCCGGCGTAGTCTTCAACTTCTCGCAGTACATCTCGGACAACGTCGAGGAGGCCATCAGCGGGGTCAAGGGCGAGAACTCGATCAAGGTGTTCAGCCAGGACATCGACAAGAACGAGAAGGTCGCCGAGGCCGTCGTCGACACGATGAGCCGCGTCAAGGGCGTGGCCGACCTCGGGCACTTCAAGGTGCTCGGCGAGCCGAGCATCAAGATCACGCCGCGCCGCGAGGAGTGCGCGCGCTACGGCCTCAACACCGGGGACGTCGACGCGGTCATCCAGGCCGCCATCGGCGGGCAGGCGGTGACCGAGGTGTACGAGGGCGAGAAGTTCTTCGACCTCACGGTGCGCTGGAAGCCGCAGTACCGGGAGAGCCTCGAGTCGATCCGCGAGATCACCGTGTCCACGCCGGACGGGTCGCAGGTCCCTCTCGGCCAGATCGCCGACATCGCGCCGGCGGAGGGGCCGGCGATGATCTACCGCGAGGACGCCGTGCGCTACTCGCCGGTGAAGTTCAGCGTGCGCGGGCGCGATCTCGCGAGCACCA
Source organism: Polyangiaceae bacterium (assembly GCA_035499695.1). GTDB lineage: Bacteria > Myxococcota_A > Polyangia > Polyangiales > Polyangiaceae > Palsa-1150. Next base: position 5,675 of record DATJYG010000206.1, on the reverse strand, counting down.
TCGCCGAGGCGCAGCAGCGCATCGACCAGGAGATCCCGCGCTGCGACAAGGCGCCGGCCGGGTGGAACAAGCTGTGTCGCCCCTACGACATGCGCCTCGAGTGGGCGGGCGAGATCAACGAGCTGCACGAGGCCGAGGGGCGCCTGCTCGTCATCATCCCGCTGACGTTCCTCCTCATCGGGTTCCTGACGTACAGCGCGGTCAAGCACTGGCTGGACACGATCCTCGTCATCATCAGCATCCCCATCGCGTGCACCGGAGGCGTGCTGGCGCTGCTCATCACGCACATCAACTTCTCGGTGTCGGCGGCGATGGGCTTCATCTCCATCTTCGGCATCGCGATCCAGGACGCGATCCTGGTCGTCACGTACTTCCAGCGGCTGCGCGAGACCGAGGGGCACTCCATCGAGCTCGCCGCGCGCGAGGCGGCCGAGAAGAGGTTCCGTCCGGTGCTGATGACGACGCTCGTGGCGACGCTGGGGCTCATGCCGGCGGCGCTCTCGAACGGCATCGGCGCGCAGACGCAGAAGCCGCTCGCGGTCGTGGTCATCGGCGGATCGCTGATCCTGGCGATCCTCACCCGCGTCGTGCAGCCGCCGCTGCTCGTCGTGGCGCACCGGTGGCTCGAGAAGCGCAAAGCGGACAAGGAGCCGCGGTCGATCCCGCCGCCCGGCGTCGAGCCCTACGACGTGTGACGGAGCTCAGGGAAGGCCCCCGTCGAGGAACGGGACGGGGGCGGGGCCGTGCAGCTCGCGGGCCTTGTCGCACGCTTGCTTGGCGCCGGCGGTGCAGGCGATTTGGTAGAGGTCGGCCGCCTTCGCCCGGTCCTGCGGCACGCCGGTGCCGCGCTCGTACATGATCGCCAGGTTGAAGCAGCCCGGGGCCCACTGCCCGTCGCAGGCGCGCTCGTAGAATCGGGCGGCCCGGGCGTCGTCCTTAGGCACGCCGTGGGCGAACTCGTGCATCTGGCCGGCAAAGACGCACGCCGAGAGGTCCTTCATGTCGCACGCGTGCTCGTAGAGGGCCGTCGCGCGGGTCTCGTCCTTGTCCACGCCGTCGCCCAGGGCGTACGTGGCGGCGAGCCTGCGGCAGCGGTCGGCGGATCCCGCGTCGCACTCGCGCTCGCAGACGGGGATGTCGGGGCAGGTGCCGAGGGCGACGCCGATCGTGATGACGCTCGACGAGGGGGCGGGTCCGCCGCCGCCGGAGGATCCGCCGCCGCGATGGCACGAAGCAACCGCGGCGGCGGCGGCGATCGCGAGGCAACCGAGTGCCGGGGGCGGCGCGCGCATGGGAGTGCCTTATAATCGCGCGCCATGTTCGACAAGGTGCTCGTCGCCAACCGCGGCGAGATCGCGCGCCGCGTGATGCGCACGTGCAAGCGGCTGGGGATCCGGACGGTCGCGGTGTACTCGGAGGCCGACCGGGAGGCGCCGCACGTGAGCGATGCCGACGAGTCGGTGCTCATCGGGCCGCCTGCGGCGAAGGACTCGTACCTGAACGTCGACGCGATACTCGACGCCGTGAAGCGCACGGGGGCGCGCGCGGTGCACCCGGGTTACGGGTTCCTCAGCGAGAAGCCGGGATTCGCGCGGGCCGTGGCCGGCGCGGGCGTGGTGTTCATCGGGCCGCCACCCGAGGTGCTCGAGGCGTTCGGCGACAAGATGAAGGCGCGGCACGTCGCGCTCGCCGCAGGGACGGCGCCGGTGCCGGGGACCGATGATCCGATCCCCATCGACACGGAGGAGGGGCTCGCGCACGCCCGCCACGAGGCATTGCGGGTCGGCTACCCCATCGTGGTCAAGGCCGTCGGGGGCGGCGGCGGCATCGGCATGCAGGTGGTGACGGACCCGGCGCAGCTGGATCGGGCCCTCAAGAGCTGCTCCGACAGGGGGCGCGCGTCCTTCGCGGACCCGCGCGTCTACCTCGAGCGCTACGCGGATCAACCGCGGCACATCGAGGTGCAGGTGTTCTGCGACACTCACGGGGGCGCCTACGCGCTCGGCGAGCGCGAGTGCTCGGTGCAGAGGCGGCACCAGAAGATCGTCGAGGAGACGCCGTCGCCGGCGGCGTTCTTCCAGGGTGAGGAAGGGGAGGCGCGGCGGCGCGCGCTGCATGAGGCGGCGCTGCGGGTGGTCAAGCACGTGGGGTACGTCGGGGCCGGCACGTGCGAGTTCATCGCGGACGCGAGCGGGAACCTCTACTTCCTCGAGGTGAATGCGCGGCTGCAGGTGGAGCACCCGGTGACCGAGATGGTGACGGGGCTGGACCTGGTGGAGCTGCAGCTTCGGGTCGCAGCGGGGGAGAAGCTGCCCGATCTGTCGCGCGTGCAGCGGAAGGGGCACGCCGTCGAGGTGCGCGTCTACGCCGAGGACCCGAGCAAGGGGTTCATCCCGAAGCCGGGGGCGATCGACGAGCTCGTGTGGGCAGGCGGGGCGGGGGAGGTGCAAACGCCAAAGCTGCGCATCGAGTCGGGCGTGCGCGCCGGGAACAAGGTCACCCCGTTCTACGACCCGATGATCGCGAAGGTGGTCGCGTGGGGCGAGACGCGGGACGGAGCGCTCGACGAGCTGGATGGGGCGCTCGCCGGGACGACGATCGCCCCCTGCACGACGAACCTCTCGTTCCTGCGGCGCGTGCTCGCGGACGACGCGTTCCGCGCGGGACGATACGACACGAAGTTCGCCGAGGCGCTGGCGAAGAAGGCGTAGTCCGATCGGGCGACGCCCGATCGGGCGACGACGGGAAATGATGCGGGCCCAATCGTCGGCACGCCCTGGCACACGACGAACGACAGCAAAACAAGCCACTTGGCGGTGGCACAGCGGCTGCTCTTGTTCTGCTCGAACGCGTCGAACGGACGCGCACTTCAGACCAAGGGAGAGAACAGCCATGAACTCGATGAAGACCCAGACGACGATCGCCGCCCTCGTTTCCCTGCTCGCCGCCGCGTGCACCGCGCAGACGGGGAATCCCAACGAGGTGGACGTGACGGAGGCGGAGAACGGTCAGGCTTTGACGGCGACGGTCGGTCAGGACGTCGTCGTCTCCCTCACGGACCACGGCGACAGCGGCTACCAGTGGTCGCTGGTCAGCGCCGGAGGGCTCGGCGGAGGAACCCAGTCTCACGTCAGCGGCTCGAACCAGCCGGGAGACTTCGGGACCGACGTGTTCACGTTCACGACGGAGGGGCTTCCGGCGGGTTCGTACACGATCAAACTCGTGGACCAGCGGTCATGGGACGCAACGAGCGCAGAGCCCTTCTCGGTGACCGTGAAGATTGCGCAGTGAGTCGGGGTCGCGGTCGCGGTCGCGGTCGCGGTCGAGGTCGAGGTCGAGGTCGAGGTCGAGGTCGAGGTCGAGGTCCCCCGAGGCGGCGTGGGGAAACACGCCGCGCTCGGGGGCAACCGGTTCGACTCAGCTCACGACCATCGAGAGCGGCGGGCTCCAGTCACTCGCTCCGCCCTTGATGACCGAGCGGTAGCGGAACTGGACCGTCGTCCCGACCGGCAGGCCCGCGACGGTCGCCTTCGCCTGCAGCGTCTCCGACGCGTCGACCCAGGTCTTGCCTCCGTCGGTGCTGTACTGCCAGCGGTAGGCGGCACGACGACCGGCGATCGGTGCAGTCAGCTTCACCGAGCCGGACAGCGTGGTCGCCTTCGCCGCGAAGACGCGCGGTGCGCGCACCGTCGTCTTCCTGAGCGCGAACCCCGAGCTCTCGATGATCGAGATTGCGTTCTCGGGAGTCGCATCGGCGACCGACTGCACGTAGCCCCGGAGAAGCTCGAGGAGCGCCACGAGCGTCGCTCGCTTTTCGTTGCGCGTGGCGATCGTACCGGTCGCCCGGGTGAGGGCCGTCGTCTCGGCGGCCTGCAGGTCGTTCGCCGCGCCGCTCACCGCCGTGAGGGGCGGGTTGGGCATGGGGAACGTCGGGTTGCCCGTCATGGCCTTCAATATCCCCTGCACGTAGACGATGAGCAGGGCGATCGGCCCGGGCAGCTTGAGGACTGCGACGCTTCGATGGACCTTCTTGTTGCTGCTGTTGTTGGCGTTGGACATGGGACACCTCTTGGTTCGAGCTGGATGCGATCGACGCTTCCACCCATGGGGGAGCGATTTCACGAACTTGAAAGAACTTGACGAAATTCACGAACGCGCCGGCGCGTCGGCCGGCACCGAACTCCGCGTGAGAATTGAGCGATCGGACAATCTTCGAAAAAAGAGCGAGAGCTCATGACAGCCGCCGCCGCCTGTCATTCCGTCATCGGAGAGGAGCCATTTCGTTACGGGTCTGCGGATCAGAAGAAGCCCACGCACCACGGCATCTGCTTGCACGCACGGGCACGGAAGCGATTCACCCACTGGCGCATCGTCCCGGCAGCCACGCAAGCCTGCGCGGCGTACTCCTCGAGCGACTTGCCCGCCATCTTCTGGCGGATCGCCTCGAACGCGTGCGCGTGCCTCGGGTTGTCCGCCACGAGCCGCTCGAGCGCGCGCAGCGCCGCTCCCGCCTCGGAAGGAATCGCGAAGTCGTACTCGGGCGGGCGGTTGGTGCCGAGCGCGATGGTGACGCTCTCGCCATCGAGCAGCGCCGCCTTCGCCTCGCGGTGCCAGTCCATGGCGCGGCGCTGGGCGATGCGGAAGAGCAGCCTGTCCACCTCGTTGGGGGTCGCCGGCAGACCCCGCTCGAAGAGCTGCATGCGGGCCACGTCGAGGATCTCGTCCACCTCTCCCGCCGGGATCCCGCGCGAGCCCAGATAGCGCCGGAGGCTCGCGGTGAGCCGGGGGTCCACGAGTCGAGCGGCGACAGGATCGTGCGGGCGTCGGGGCATGGGATTGCCTCCTCGATGGGTCATCGGGGGCCCCCTGTTTCGTTACGGGGCCTCCACCCTAGGGGTGGCCGTGCGCCAGACGCGTGAGCGGTGCCGTGTTTCATACTTTCCTCATCGGGGGATCGAGGCGCGCTTGGACATTTTCGCCATCGACTTTGTGGCCAAAGACACCCCGCGGATCGTCCGGGACAGGGGGTAGGCAATCGCTGCGTAGGTCAACTGCGCGGATTCGCTGGTTCTGGCTTCGGCACGCTTCCGGCTCTCGCCCGCGTCCGCCCTGTCTGCACTCGCTCCCGCCTAGCGTCCACGCCGCCCCACCGAGACCGTCCTCCATCGCGTCGTCCGCACACACCTCGAGTCATTCCTCGAGCACGCACGCGAGACCTACGAGGCACCGCTCCCTCGGTACGTCGAGCAGGAACTACGCTCGTATCTGCGTTGCGGCGTCTTCGCCCACGGCTTCGTCCGCAGCGGCCCTCGTGGATCGCGTTCTACCGGCCGTGCCCGTGCGCCAGTGGGTCCTGTCGCTGCCGTTCGAGCTGCGGATGCTCGCAGCGTTCAGGGCAGACGTGCTCTCTTCCCTGTCGCGCCTGTTCGTCGAGGCCCTGTTCGCTCGCTATCGAGCTCGTGCTCGCGAGCAGGGGCACGGGGGCGTGGAGTGTGGGGCGAGGTGGAAGACGACGCCGTGGAGGCGCTTGCAACGGCCGCGTCGAGAGGTCAGTGCGCGACGTGCGCGACGACTGCTTCGGCGGAGAGGTCGTGCGCGACGTCGAGCACGCCCGCGAGATCGCGCGCCGCTGGTGCGAGCACGAGTACGGCATGCGCCGGCACTCGACGACGCGC
>DATJYG010000205.1:0-13611 GCA_035499695.1 Polyangiaceae bacterium | reverse complement strand
GCTCGAGGGCGCGCTCGACCTCCGAGCACTCGGGTACGCGCTGTCGCGCCTCCTCGAGCGGCTCGCGCGCGTCGCCCGGACGCCCGGTGCGCTCGCACGCCTCCAGGAGACGCGAAGCGCCACGCGCGAGCGACTTGCGGTCAGCCGGCTCCTGAGGATTGGCCCACGCCCGCACCATGCGCGTGTAGTACCCAGCGGCACGGTCCCAGGCACCATCCGCGACGGCGAGCGACGCCATGCGCTCCAGGCCGATCGCCTCGGGATCCGTCCCCAGCGTCTCGTACGCCGCCACGAGGCGACGGAGCAGCGGCAGGTCCTCGCGCGCGGTGCCGTGTTCGGGCACGATCGCGAAGAGCATCTCCAGCGCGCGCACGACTCCCGCCGCGTCATCCTGCGCCTCACGCAGCGTCGCGAGGCGCGGCGCGAGATAGCGCACCCCCAGCGGATCGAGCGTGATGCACCTCTCGAGGGCGTCCGCCACGCGCGGGCTGCCGAGCACCTCCAGCTCCTGGGCGATCCGCCGAGCCGTTTCGGCGTCGTCCACCTCGTCCAGCGCGATCGAGAGGAGCTGCGTGGCTTGCTCGGTGTGCGCCGGTTGCGGCGCCAGCATCGCGGCCAGCGCGACGCGCAGTCGTGCGCGGTCGGGGGCCGCATCGATGCTGTCGAGCGCGTCGTGCAGGAGGGGCACGATTCGATCGCCCGACTCGAGCAGGGACGCCTCTTCCCCGAGCGCCGCGTGGACCGACCACAGGGCCGCCCACGCGGCGCCGTCGGCGATCCGTTCGCGCTCGAGATCGCCGCGGAGCGTCCGCGCCGACCGCCGGAGGAGCGTACCGAGCTCCCTCTCCTGGCGGAGATCGCAACGCCACACCTCGACGAGGTCCCGCAGCGCGCCGCAGCGCGCGGCGACGTCGCCGGGCCACTCCAGCTGATGCGTCAGGGTGCTCACGAGCAAGTCGTGTCGCCCCATCTCGCTGAGGGCGCGCTCGAAGGGGCGCGGATCCTCGCCGGCGTCGAGCGCCGACTGGAGCGCCGAGTCGGCGAGGTCGGCCGCGCGTGCAGTCTTGCCCCGGAGCAGGGCGATCTTCGCCAGCTCGAGGAGCACCCTCGGCGCCGACGTGGACACCGAGGCATCCGTCGGGTGGCGCAGCGCGATGAGCAAGGCGCGGTACGTCTGCTCGGCGAGGTCGAAGTCGCCCACCTCGAGCGCGGCCTGGGCGAGGTCGTGGAGGATGACCGGATCCCGCGGCCGCATCTTCGACGCCATGCGGAGCTGCGCGAACGCGCCCGCCGGATCGTTCGCACGGACGAGGGCGCGAGCCAGCCGGTGATGCAGGTGCGCGCGCTCGGTGCCGCGGTGCTCCCCGAAGAGGGCGATGCGATCGCGCAACACCTCTGCCGCGCGGCTCCATTGCCCGAGGATCTCGAGCAGCTGGGCGAGCTCGAGGCGGACGGAGGCATCGGCCGGGTTCGAAGCCACGGCGAGTGCGAGAAGTTCGGCGGCCTCCGTGGGCGCCTGGAGCTCCGATTGCACGATCGACGCCGCCTCTCGGAAGAGGGCCACGCTTCGCTGCGGATCCGCCGCCGAACGCGCCAGCATCGCGAGGATGTCCACGAGCGGCCGCCACGCGGCGTCGGTCCGGTAGAGATCGACGAGCATGGTCGCGACGGCGTCGGCGTCCGCGGCCGCAGGCGCCGCGCAGAGGACCTGCTCGAGGCAGGCACGCGCGCGGTCGCGGCGCCCGAGCTGCAGGTATGCGTCCGCGAGGTGGAGGGAGTGGCGAGCGCGGCTCGAGGCGTGCGCGTGGACGTACAGCCACTCGAGCGCCGCGGTGGCTTCCGGCCACTTCCCGTGCTCCGCGTGGATCCGGGCGAGAGCCTCGTAGGCTTCCTCGGAGCCGAGCTCCGCTGCGTGCTCGTACGCGGCGATCGCCCGCTCGACGCGCGCGGCCCGCTCCCACGCTTCGGCGGCGAGCCGCCAGCGCGCGCTCTCGTTCCCCCGGTCCCCGGCGATCGCCTGGTGGCCCGCTTGCTGCTCCCACAGGATCGCGACGCGATCCTCTCGACCGGCGGCGCGAAGGACTCTCGCGAACCGATCCACGAGACCGCTGGCGACTGCATCGGCGCTGTCCTCGCGGAAGATCTCCTCGAGGAGGCGAATCGCCTGCGGCGCGTCGTCCAGCCGATCCATCGAGAGCTCGGCCGCGAGCCCGAGGAGCTCGCGGCGGCGCATGCGCTCGAATGGCAACCCGGCGCCTCGCCGGATCACGCGACACGCACGCTCCACTTCGTCCGCGTAGAGGAGGTGCTCCGTCCAGGCCCCGAGCGCGCGCCACGCGCCCTCGACGGCGTCGGCGAAGTCGGCGTCCGTGGGGGCTCGCTTGGAGGCGGCGATGGCCCGGATCAGGAGCGCGCGGTGCATCGTCCCGGCCAGCTCCGGCCGCTTCGCCGCGTCCTGCTGCACGCGCTCTGCCGCCCGGACCAGCTGGCCCGGGGCGCCCGCCGCGGCCTGCACGCGCAGGCGGACGAGATCGCGCGTGAGCGCTGCGACCCGCAGGTCGTCGGTCGGCCGATCGAGCGACGCTTCGACGAGGCGAATGCAGTCCGCGACGTGCCCGATGCTCTCGTAGTACGTGCGAAGGCGATCGGCGGCGCGCTCCTGGCCGGGGTGACGCGCGAGCTGCTCGAGCGCCTCGCACAAGGCGCCGACGTCCGCGCCGGCGTCGAGCATCTCGTCGACCATGGCGCTCGCATCCTCGACGTCGCCGAGCTCGAGCCGAAGGGTCACGATGCGCCGCTGCAGCTCTCGGCGCGTGGCCACCTTGGCGCGTTCCGCGCGGCGGCCGAGGAACTCGGCGAGCACGAGCTTCCGCCCCTGACGCTCGTAGAGGTGCTCGAGCGCCAGCGTCGCGGCGACGTCGCCGGGTCGCTCGTCGCAGAGAGCGCTCAGGTACGTCGTGGCCCGGCGAGCGTCCTTCGCGACGTCCCGCGCGGCGAACGCGGCCTCCTCGAGCAGCTCCGCACGATCGCGCGCTCCCTCGATGGTCTCGAGTGCGCGGTCGATCATCCGGAAGAAGTCGTCCCAGCGCGCCTGCGCGGCGAGCGTCAGCTTGACCCGGTCGAGCGCCCATCGAGCGCCCGGCACGACGTCGAGGACGTGCTCGAGGGTCTCCGCGAAGAAGGAGGGATCGATCGAGCACTCGCCCTCGAGCGCGGCGAACCGACGGCCGATCGCGTCCGTCAGCGTTGCGTCGCCCAGGCGTCCGCGCAGGGCGTGGCCGTACCAGAGGGCGACCGCGTCGAGCTGGTCGAGCTCGCGGGCGATGCGCACCAGGCGTCCGAAGAGGGCGAGCTCGGCGCTCGTGTCGAACGGCTCGGTCATGATGACGCGCGCGCCCGTCTGCAGGAGCGGCGCGACGTACTGCCCGAACCGCGGTCTCTCGTCTCGTGCTGCCGCGTCGGTCAGTGCCTCGAGCGCGTCGAGCGCGCCGGCGAAGTCGCCCGTCCGCAGCGCCAAGCGGCAGAGCGGCTCGAGCGCGTCCTTGCAACTCGGAGACTCCGCCAGGACCCGCCGCAGGATCCCGATCGCGACCTCGATCTCGCCCTGCTCCTCTTCTTCCTTCGCCCACGCGAGGAGGGGCTCGCACGCGTCCAGGTCGTTCGCCGCGCGCCACTGATACAGCCAGCGACGCTCCTGGTGACGCTCCAGCGCGTCCGACATCGAGGCGATGTGCGCCTCGTACTCGCGACGATCGTCGTCGCTGCCGAAGGCCTGGAGGAGCGCGCGATACGCCTCCGAGGTCTGGGCGGGTGGCGCGGAGCTGGCGAGTGCGCGCGACTTCGCGCGAAGCAGGTCGCGGGCGGACGCCGACCCGGAGGGCAGCAGGACGACGACTTCGTCCACCATGGAAGCGAGCTCGCCGTGCGCCCCGGCGGTCACGGCCCTGGGCGCGACGTGCAGCAGCAGATCGGCGGCGCGCTGGCAGTCCTTCCGGACGACCACGCCGAGGGCCTCGGCGAGCTTGTGCCAGTCCCGGGCGTCCGCGTAGAGGTGCACGAGCTTCTCGGCCGCCTCGTGATCGTCCGGCCGCGCGTCGAGCATCCGCTCGTAGAGGCGCGCGCTCTCGCACTCGTGGTGGGTGTCCTCCAGCACGCGCGCGGCGGATCTCCACGAGTCGACGGCCGCGCCGCGATCACGAATTCGGTCGAAGAAGTCGCCCAGGCGCTCGAGCGCGCGCCGCCTCACTTCGGCGTCTTCAGTGCGCGCCAGGGCCTCGAGAACCTGCCGTTCGAGCACCCGGTCGTCGTCTTCGGCGGCGGCGTCGGCCGCCTGCTCGAGGACGGCGTGCTCGATGGGACCCGCCTCGAGCATCGACAGGAGGCGTTCCCTCGTGACCCGCCGGAAGTCGGGGTCGAAGTCGTTGTTGACGATCTGCACGTACACCTGGCAGAGGCGTGACCTGAGCTCGTCGAGCTCCCACGCGGTCGCCCGGTCCATCTGCCGCTCCCAGTGCTCCGCGAGCTCGCGCAGCGCGAAGGGGGCGAAGGGGAGCGTGGTCTTCCTCATCGCACTTTGCTCCGGCCGGACTCGGCGGCAGCGGCGTCGGGCACGCCGCTCATGACCAGGAAGGCCTCGTGCGTACCGGCAGGCGCCGATTCACCCTCGGCGAGCGGCCGTACGACGAGCACCTTCGGATCACGCACCGACACCTTGACGGACACCCGGCGGTACACCTCGGTCGCCGACGGCTTGCTCTCGAACGATCGCGGAGGAGCAGGCAGCGGAAGCACTTGCGGCTTCGGGACCGGGCGGCTGGGCAGAGGCGGCGGAGGCAGCGTGGACGACGTCCGGGGGAGAGGGCCGGAGGCCGGCGGCGGCGGAACGGTCGACACGGGTCGCGGGCGCATCGACGGCGGGGGCAGGGGCGGAGGCGTGGACGCCGTTCCGAGATCGGCGACTGCCCGGGCCAGCGTGGCGACCCGCGAGCTGTCGCCCGCTTCGTCAGCCACTTCCAAAGCGAGCTTGACGCAAGCGATCGCCTGGCGGCGATCCCCGCGGTCCCAGAACGTGCGGGCGGCGTCGAGGGCGTCCTTGACGGAGGCCGAATCGCCGGCCAAGGGCGCGGGCAACCGCAAGCTAGGAGCGTTCATCGCCGGGTATCCACCGCAATGCCCGCGCCACTCCAACCATCCGGCAAACTTCGACTCCGACCCTGGTCAGCGCGCTTTCCAGGCGACTCGCCGGGACGCGGAATCCCGTGCCGTGTCACGGTCGTGGCGCGACCAACGCAAGGGGAGCGTGGGGCAGCGGTTTGGCACACCCCCCTGCCGCCTGGGGGTCCCATGATCCACCGGAGCCCGTGTGCGACCCGCTTACGAGGTCACACGATGATGTCCTGGAACCTCCTGCGGAGGAGCAGGCTCGCCGCGTCGGCGGCGCACTCGCGGCAGTAGCCGAAGCGCGAGATGAGCCGATCGACGGCGCCCTCGCCCTCGCGGCGCTGCTGGCTGTCCAGACCCACGCCCTCGTCGCGGACGAGGAGAACGATGGACCGCGCGAGATGCGCGACGGACTCGCGGCGGTCGGCGAAGATCGCCTCGCGCATCCGGCGCAGGTGCTGCGGGAACACCGTGGTGGGGTCCACCTTCTGCCCGGGGTGATCGAGCGCCCACGCGGCGATCGCGCTGATGAGCTGCCGTCGCCAGTCTTGCGGCTCGCCCTTCACGTCGAGCAACCGCTCGACCTCGGCCATCATCTTCTCGTCGGGATCCTCGTAGCGCTGGGTGACGCGGTTGTAGAGGCGCTCCTTCTTCACCCAGACGCTCACGTGCTGCACGTAGCGATCGAAGAGGTCGGAGTACTGCTCCTCCTGCACGAAGCCGCTCGCGACGTAGAGCTCGTACTCGGAGGCGACGAGTAGCCGCAGGAAGAGCGTCTCGCGGAAGCCCTTCACGTCGTGGTACCCGCCGGGCACCATGTCCTGCTGCAGCCAGTCGAACTCGTTCTTGCGCTGGCAGAGCGCATCGATCTCGTCGAGCACCGCGACGGGGCTCAGGCACTTGAAGGTGGACGACTGCGCGGCGTCGAGCAGCGCGATGCGCATCTCGCGCGGGCTCGCGCCGATGCGGCCCTCGTAGATGGGGTACGTCTCGCTCTCCGACCAGATGTCGGCGACCGACGCGTGGAGCAGCTTCTGCGAGTCGGGGTCGAGGCGCTCGGGGGTCTTTCCCGTGGCGTAGAGGTCGGCCTTCTCGACGGCCGTGAGCGTCGACACGATGGCGCCGAGCGCGCGCGAGTACCTGTCGGGATTCGGGCGGCGCATGCGCGTGTAGACCGCGAAGGTGGCGGCCGTCTCGGTCGCGTGCGGAGCCACGTGGCGGCGCACCTGCGGGGCGACGTGCGTGTCGTAGATGAGCCGCTCCTGCTCGAAGCTGCGCAGGTACGGCACGCGCGTGAGCTCGAGCCGACCGCGGAAGCTCGCGAACTCGGCGTGCTCGCGGAACGCGTCAAGGTGCAGCTCGTTGGCGCTGCCCGTCATGACGCAGTTGAGCTGGAGGTTCTGCGCCGTCAGCGCGACCTCGCCCGTCTCCACGGAGAGCTGCAGGTACTTGAAGGCGTCGAGCGGCCGCTTGAGCAGATCGCTGAACTCGAGGAGGCCGCCGGCGGCGTCGACGAGCTCGCCCTTGGCCTCGTAGAGTGTCACCGCCTGCAAGGAGGGCGGCAGCGACTGGAGCGACCGGTCCATCGTGATCTGCCGCTCGGCGGCGTCCACGCTGAGCTGCGGGCCGATGGTGACGGCGCCCACGCGGTAGCGGCGCGAGACGAAGTAGCGCTCGACCTGCACGTGCTTCAGGACCTCGGCGTACGAGCCGTCGTACGACGCGAGGAGCGCCTCGAACACCTGCTGGCTCTTCATCGAGAGCTGGCCGCGCAGGATCCACTCGTTCGGCGGCTCGGTCGCCCCGGCGCGGGCGTACGCCGCCTCGAGGAGCCGCTGCCGGTCGGGCACCGGGATGAGGAACAGCGGGTGGTCGCGCACCTCGACGAGCAGCTTGGCGTCGATCTCCTCGTCGGTGAGGTGAGCGAAGGAGTCGGCCCCCTCGCCGCGCACCTTGCCCTGTGCGAAACCGAGCGACCCGCGCATGGTCTTCTGCGAGGGGAAGACCCAGTTGAAGCGGTAGAGCGCGCCCTCGTCGAGCGTCGAGTAGTGCTCGAGCGCCGCCATCATGCACGCGGCGATCGTCGACTTGGCCGACCCGTTGGGGCCGTGGAGGAGCACGAGCCGGTTGGCACGTCCCTCGCGCGCGAAGTTGGAGATGGCGCGGTAGATCTCCTCCTGCACCTGCTCCTGGCCGACGAGCGCGCCGCGCGGCAGCGCGCCTGCCGGGCCTGCAGCGGGCTCCCACGGCAGGTCGAAGAGCTTGTACCGGGTGTGTTCGCCCCACGGGTAGCGCACCGTGCTCTTGCCGTAGTGCTCGAAGACGTCCCGCAGGTAGCGGCTCGCGTCGCGCGAGTACCGCACCGGCTGCTCGTCGAAGAGCGCGAGGAACTCGGCGAAGGAGAGAACGCGGCGGCCGGCGCGGAAGCGCTGCTCGACGTGCTCGGCGATGGCCCTGACCTGCGACGCGGCGTCGCGCGGCTCGCTCATGGGTTCAGACTAGCGCTGCCCTCACCGGACCGCGACGGGCACGGTGACGGTCTGCTGCTCGAGCTGGCAATTCTGTGCCGAGCAGACGCTGAGCTTGAAGTTGCCCGAGATGCTCTTGGAGCCCTTGTCGGTGGACTGGAACGTCACGGTCATGACCCCGGACTGCGCGCCGGTCTTGTGCCAGTCGTCGGCGTCCTTCGAGAAGACGTTGGGGCCGCCGTGGTCGGTGCCGCGGAAGGTGACTCCGGCGACGTCGTCCGCCTTGAACTTGTACGGGTACTGGTCGTTGATGTGGAAGTCACCCGTGGCGACGAGCGTGAGCTTGGCCGTGCAGTTGGCGCCGGCTGGGCAGTCGCCGACCTGCGCGCCGTCGACGAAGAAGTTCGAGCCGCACGCCGTGTGGCCGCACTCGGCGCCCTGTGGTGCCGTCACGGCGCGATCGCCGTGCCCGGAAGCATGCCCGTCCTTGCCGCAGCCGGTGACGAGCAGCCCGAGCGCGAGGAGGACCCCGACGGCTGCGCCCGCGCTCCGCATGGGGCTGCCATAGCACAGGGGTCGCCGCAGAGGTCAGCGAACGTAGGCCTCCAGCCTCGGGCCCTCGAGCTGGGACCGAGGCCCGGTCGAGGCGGCGAGCACGGGATCGCGCCGGTCGGCGGGGACGTCGGAGGGCGCGAGGGCAAAGGTGACGCCGGTGGTGCTGCGTCCCTCGGCCACGATGGCGAGGCCGAACTCGTCACGCTCGCGCTTTCGCCATCGCTGCAGGAGCTCGCGCACCTCGAGTCGCACCGTCGCGCCGGATGCGCTGGCGACGCGCGTGACCGGGGCACCCACCTCCTCGATGGGCGGCTGGGAGCCCCAGGTGAGCGAGCGCGAGTCCCACGCGCCCACGACGCGCGCGGTGTGCAGCGCGATGGGGGCAGGGTCCACGGTTGCATCGGGGACGCGATCGAGCAGGACGTACGCCTCGAGAACGGTGGTCTCCCGGGGCAGGGGAACCTCGAAGCGGAGGAAGAGCGTCGCTCCGTCGCCGCGGCCCAGCGTCGCCACCGCCGGCGAGCCCTCGGAAGCATCGCCGCTTCCGCGATGCGCCCATCCGACGTCGACGGGAGCAAAGAGCAGGCGTCGCGCCGAGTCGATGGCCGGCGTGGCCCCACGGGCCACGCAGCGCCCGGCGACGCACGCTGCGGACGTACCGCACTCCGCCTCCGAGACGCACATGCGCGGCGGTGGCACGCACGCCACCGCGAGCCCGACGGCGGCCGCGAGCGAAGCGCCGACCCTTCTCATTGCGTCATCCTCTCGCACAGAGCAAAGAGCGCGTCTTCTTGCTCCTCGTCGCGGAAGCGACCGCGTCTCTCCTTCTTGTCGAAGTAGAAGCCGGCGGTGTCCTCCCCGAGGGCGCTCGACGCCGCGAGCCACACGGGCGTTTCGGCGCCGCGCTCGGGCGTGCGTCCGAAGAGAGAATAGACGCGCCACGCAGCGCCCATGATGCCTCCGCGCACGAGTGGCGTGCGCACCAGACCCGGGTGCACCGCGTTGACCGTGACGCCGCGTGCGCGCAGTCGCCGCGCGAAGGCCCACGTGAGCATGAGCACCGCCTGCTTGCTCTGGCGGTAGGCACGCATCCCCCCGTACCGGCGGCGATCGAACTGCACGTCCTCCATGTCGAGGCCCCCGAGCTCGACCGAGGCGACGTTGACCACTCGCGCCGGGGCCGACGACGCGAGCAGATCCTCGAGCAGTCGCGTGATCTGGAAGACGCCGAGCACGTTGGTCGCCCAGGTGAGCTCGACGCCCTCGCTCGTCTTGCGCTTCGCCACCGCAAAGCAGCCGGCGCAGTTGACCAGCACGTGGAGCTTCGTGAAGCGCTTCCGGAAGTCGTCGGCGAACCGCCGCACGCCGTCCCGGCTGGCGACGTCGACCTCGACCGCCTCGACCCGCGGGTTGGCTGCCTCGTCGCCGATCTCCTCGGCCACGCGACGGCCGCGCTCGAGGTCGCGCGCGGCGACGACGACGTGACCCCTCCGCAGCGCCAGCCCCTCCGCGATGGCGCGACCGATCCCCGACGTGGCGCCCGTGACGAGGCACGTGCGATCGAGCAGGTCGTCCTCCCTCGCGGGCACGACGCGCATCATAGATGCGCGCTAGTATCCGCGCGATGCCCGACGAGGCGCCGCTCCTGCGCGTCCGCGACCTGGTGACGAGCTTCCGTACGGACTCGGGCACCCTGCGCGCGGTCGACCAGGTGTCCTTCGAGGTGCCCCGCGCGACCACGGTCGCCCTGGTCGGGGAGAGCGGCTCGGGCAAGACGGTCACGGCGCTGTCGATCCTGCGGCTCGTCGCGTCGCCGCCGGGGCGAATCGAGTCGGGCTCGGTCGAGCTCGAGGGGCGCGAGCTCCTGCAGCTCCCCGAGCGCGAGATGCGCGCCGTGCGCGGCAACCACGTGTCGATGATCTTCCAGGAGCCGATGACGAGCCTGAACCCGGTCTACACGGCCGGCTGGCAGATCATGGAGGCGGTGCGCCTGCACCAGCGCAAGTCGCGGGCGCAAGCTCGGGCACGTGCCGTCGAGCTCCTGCGCCTGGTCGGGATCCCGGAGCCGGAGACGAACGTCGACGCCTACCCGCACCAGCTCTCGGGCGGCCAGCGGCAGCGCGTGATGATCGCGATGGCGCTGGCGTGCGAGCCGAAGCTCCTGCTCGCCGACGAGCCGACGACGGCGCTCGACGTGACCATCCAGGCGCAGATCCTGGAGCTGCTGCGCGACCTGCAGCAGCGCCTCTCGATGAGCATCCTGCTCATCACGCACGACCTGGGCGTCGTCGCGGAGAACGCGCGCCACGTCGTCGTCATGTACGCGGGGCGCGTCGTCGAGAGCGCTCCCGCGAAGGACCTCTTCGCGCGTCCGATGCACCCTTACACGCGCGGGCTGCTGGAGAGCATCCCGCGTCCCGATGCGCGTTCGGCGGGGCCGGTGCGGCGGCTCAAGACGATCGAGGGCATGGTCCCCGACATGCGCGCCCTCCCGCCGGGCTGCCGCTTCGCCGATCGGTGCGCTCTCCGCATCGACAAGTGCGCCGACGAGGAGCCGCCGCTCGCGCCGATCGAGGCCGCGCCGGAACGGCGCTCGCGATGCTGGCGCGCGTCGGAGGTCTCGCCGTGACCGAGCCGAAGGACCTGTTCCAGCAGCCGGCGAAGCCTCCCGCGGCGCCGCCCGATCGAGAGGAGTCGATCGACCCGGCGGGCGGTGACCGTCCACGCACCCTGGCCGCCACGGAGCGCGTGGCCAAGTACTTCCCCGTCGAGTCCACCTGGTTCGGGCGCAAGGGACGCTTCGTCCGCGCCGTCGACGGCGTGTCGCTGCGCGTGCGCCGCGGCGAGACCATGGGCCTGGTCGGCGAGAGCGGCTGCGGCAAGAGCACCCTCGGTCGCCTGATGCTCCGCCTCGTGGACCCGACGTTCGGGCGCGTCGTCTACGACGGCAAGGACATCACGCACCACAGCCAGCGCGAGCTCCGCCCTCTGCGCCGGCGCATGCAGATCATCTTCCAGGACCCGTACTCGAGCCTCAACCCGCGCATGACGGTGCGCGAGATCGTCGGCGAAGCCATCCGCGTCCACCGCCTCGCCAAGACGCGCGCCGACGAAGAGACGCGCATCGTCGACCTCCTCGAGCGCGTCGGCATGCGTGGGGACGCGATGGATCGCTACCCGCACGAGTTCTCGGGAGGTCAGAGGCAGCGCATCGGCATCGCGCGAGCCCTCGCCGTGGAGCCCGAGTTCATCGTCTGCGACGAGCCGATCAGCGCGCTCGACGTGTCGATCCAGGCGCAGATCGTGAACCTGCTCGTCGAGCTCCAGGAGCGCCTGGGCCTCGCTTACCTCTTCGTCTCCCACGATCTCAAGGTGGTCGAGCACGTGAGCCACCGGGTGGCCGTGATGTACCTCGGCAAGATCGTCGAGCAGGCGCCGAGCGAGACCATCTACCGCCAGCCGCGCCATCCCTACACGCGCGCCCTCCTGGCTGCCGTTCCCCAGCCGGATCCGGAGCGCAAACGCGTTCGCCTGGTCCTCGAGGGCGACGTGCCGTCTCCCATCGACCCGCCGAGCGGCTGCGCGTTCCATCCGCGCTGCCCGCGCGCCGTCAAGGGCACCTGTGACAAGGAAGTGCCCCGTCTCGAGGACGCTCCCTCGAGGGGCGGGGCGAGCGCGGGCTCGCACCGTGTCGCCTGCTGGAATCCCCACACCGATTGACCGATACTGGGGTGGATGCGCCTCGCCGCCCGAACCTCGCTCGCCGCGTTCGCCCTGGTTCTCGCCACACCCGTCGTCGCCAGCGCCCAGTCGGATGCCGACCGTGCGACGGCGAGGCAGCTCGGGCAGGACGGTGAGAACGCGCTCTCGGCCAAGGACTACAAGAAGGCCGAGGACGATTTTCGCCGCGCCGACAGCCTGATTCACGCGCCCACGCTGCTGCTGGGCCTCGCGCGCGCGCTTGCCGGGGAATTCAAGTACGTCGAGGCCCAGGAGGCCTACCAGCGCATCATCCGCGAGGGCGTCCCCCCGGGTGCGCCGGACGCGTTCAAGAAGGCGCTCGATGCGGCGAAGACCGAGGTGCAGGACATCTCGCCGAAGATCGGCGGGGTCACCATCACCGTGAAGGCTGCGGGCGGCGGTGACGTGCCCAACGTCAAGGTGACGATCGACGAGGCACCGGTCAGCGCTGCGGCGCTCGGCGTGAAGCGCGTGGCCAATCCCGGCCCGCACGTGGTGAACGCGTCGGCCGACGGGTACAAGGCCGCCACGCTCAGCGTGACGGTCCCGCCGGGCGGCACCGTGGACGCTCCGCTGACGCTCGAGAAGGACCTCTCGGCGCCGGCGGCGACGCCCCCGCAGCCTGGGCCGACGGAGGCGAATGCCCCGGCGACGCAGCCGGCGACGCCCGAACAGGCGACGGCCGCTTCGTCGGGTGGGAGCTCGGTCCTGCCCTGGATCGCGTTCGGCGTGGGGGGCGTTGGTCTCGGGCTCGGCGCCGTGACCGGGATCCTCGCGATGGGGAAGCACTCGGATCTGTCGAAGGTCTGCACCCCGAGCTGCGGGCCTGACCAGCAGAGCAACCTGGACAGCTACCACACGCTCGGCACCCTCTCGACGGTTGGCTTCATCGTGGGCGGTATCGGGGCCGCCACCGGCGTGACGCTCCTCCTCTTGCAGCCGAAGGCATCTGCCGATGCGGCGCCGGCCACCCCGGCCGCCCGGCTCGTCATCGGTCCGGGATCGATCGGCGCCGTCGGCAGCTTCTGACGCCCCCCGCCAGCAGGCGAGCACGTGGAGGGGGCGACCCTCCCACACGGTACGATGCCGCGTCGCCCATCCTGGCGACGGCTGCATCGTTGCTACTCCCCCGATCCACGACGTAACCTCATGGAGCGGGTCTCTCCATGATTCCCACGCAGAACCTCGTCATCGCGGATCGCTATCGGCTCGAGCGAAAGATCGGGCAGGGAGGCATGGGCTCGGTGTGGCTGGCGCGCCACCTGGGGCTCGACATTCCGTGCGCCGTGAAGTTCATCGAGGGCGACTACGCGGCGCTTCCCGAGGCGCAGGCTCGCTTCAACCGCGAGGCGAAGGCGGCGGCGGCGCTGCGCAGCCCGCACGTGGTGCAGATCCTCGATCACGGCGTCTGGGACGGCACGCCCTACATGGCGATGGAGTTGCTCGAGGGCGAGGACCTCGGCAAACGCCTCACGCGTGTCGGCCGCATGTCCCCTCAGGACATCGGCGTCATCATCACGCAGGTGGCGCGCGCGCTCACCAAGGCGCACGCCGCGGGCATCGTCCACCGCGACCTCAAGCCGGACAACATCTTCCTCGTCCACGACGACGACCGCGAGATCGCCAAGGTGCTCGATTTCGGGATCGCCAAGTCGAACACGGGCGGCATCGACGGCAGCAACACCAA
>DATJYG010000204.1:0-4538 GCA_035499695.1 Polyangiaceae bacterium | reverse complement strand
ATCGCGCTGCTCGGGGTCCCGATGGCGGCGCTCTACCGTTGGGGGCGATCGGTTTGGCCGTGTGCCATCGCGCACGGGGGATTCGACATGTGGACGAGCATGCTCCTCGGCAAGCTTTCGATCCCCGTCGACGTCAACATGTTCACCGACAAGACGAAGCAGGGGCTCGCCGTGCTCGCCCCGAGCGCTGCGCATGCGAGCGCGATCTTCAATTCTTCACACGCGCGGACGAACGCGCGTCGAACCTCCAGCTCGCGCTCGTAGCCCTTGAGAGTGTCGTCGAAGAGGGCGCGGCGCTGGACGATCTGCCCGCGAGCGCTCTTGACGCTGACCACGATCGAACCGGTGCCGCGCATCTGCTCCTTACCCTCGATCATCTCGCCGCCGATCTTCTTGAGCCAGCGCTTGGCCTCCTCGTAGGTCACTGCGCCGCACACTCTGGCGGCGCGGCCCACGAGGTCAATGCCCCGGATTGGGTAAACGCACCGCGTCGACGGCGAGCCGTTTGTCGCACCGCGTGCTTTCACAAGCTCCTTGTGCGTTGGTCTGGCTGCGGGTTCCGCGCCATGCACTGCGCGTCGACCAATACGTTTCGAGGTTGGGCTGAATTCGATCCCGCGGCGACGAGCCTTCGTTGGGTACTTGCCGCTACCCGCTGCGCGGCAGGGTGGTCGTAGACTGACGTGGATGGTCTTCATGCCGCCGCTCCCGTCCGACCCCGTGGACGCGGGTGACGGCGACGACGAGTAGTCCGACGCCGTAGCGCCCTTCAGGTGCGCGTGTCGAACTCGAAGACACCGACGCTTTCGAGATCGCGGCGCGCCTTGTGGCTCTCTAGGCGGCGTGCACCCGCTGCTTCCGCGCGGCCTTGCCACTCATGCCCTTCACGGACTTTGCCGCGACCTTGCGAGCGATAGGCTCGCGGTGCAGACGACGTTCGGTCGCTTCGAAGAATTGGATCACGGCCCGAAGGCCCAGCGCGCGCGATGCGCGCGAGAGGGTCAGCATGGTGAGCCCCGGGTTCTCGGTGTCGAGAAGCGCCTCGACCTGGGACCGGCTGGTCTGCATGCGCTTGGCGAGTTCGCTCTTGGTCATGTGCTGAGCCGCCATGCGGCGACGGATCGTCTCCGCGACGATCTTCTTCTGCGCCAGCGCTTCCATCTCGTCCCACTCGCCCAGCTCCTCAAAAAAACTGCGCAGGGAACTTCCCTTGTGCGGATTCATACGACTGCTCCTGTGGTGCGATTGATGGGGACCCTACTTCTTCTTCTTGGCGACGGCGGCCTTCGCCTTCGCCTTCTCCAGCTTGTCTTTCTCTTTCACCGCTTCCATGCGTTCGCGCGCCAAGTCGAGGTCGCCCTGCGCCGTCCTCTGCGTCTTCTTGATGATGCCGTGGAGGAGATACATGGTGCCGTCGAGGACGAAGAAGAAGACCCGGTACTCGACCCCCTCGGTGCTACGGACCTCCCACAGGCCGCCGCCGAGGGAGCGCACCAATGGCATGCCGATAACCGGCCCCTTCACCTGAACGGTCCGAATGTCGGACCCGACCGTCAACCTGACCTTCTTGGATTGCTCTTGTAGCCACTCTCTGACGGGCTCGTTTCCCGAGCCCGTCCGAAAGAAGAGCACCTTCAGTGGCACCAATGGAGAGTGTACGTTTTTCCGTACACTCGTCAAGGGGCGGAACTCAGCCGCCGGCCCGCCTCTCGGCCCCGTTCCGCGTGTACTTGGACGAAGGACGGCGCGAACATCGGGCCTGCGGAGGCTTTGGGACCCTACCCACTGCGCTCATGGAGTCGCGCCCCCGGTGAGAGAACCGACGCGGACCGCTTCCGCCAACACGTCAAAGGGCCTCAGGAGTCGGCTGAGGTCCTCCCGCCAGCTTCGAAACTCGATGACATGATCGACGATGAGATCGTTGCCTGCGGCCGCGAAGGCCGCGATCGATCGCTGGAATCCGTCGAAGAAACGCGGGCGGACGCGGCCACCCCACCACTTGAACGGACCTTCGGCGTCACGGCGCTGGGGCAGACCGAGCCCGACGTTGTCGGACGACAGATGGAGGAACGGCTCGTCCAGCGCCCGCTGGATCGCCTTGGATAGCGTCGACTTGCCGGCGCTCGATGCACCGTGGAGCAGCATGATCCGCCTGACGCGATCGGACATGCGCAAACGTTACCGCAAGAGCGCGTACGGCCGCCCTTGAGCGGTGGTGAGCCCAGGCGCCACATGGCTCACTTCACGTCGACGGGCGCCGTCTGTTAGCTGGCCGGCGTCGGTCATCGAGAGAGCTGAGCTACCATCGGCGCGTGGACAGGACCCCGAGCACGTCGGCGCCCATCTACGTCGTGCCCTATGACGCGAGCTGGCCGGCGCGCTTCGACGAGGAGCGTGCGGCGTTGGCGCCCGTGCTCTCGCCATGGCTGGCGGGGCCCATCGAGCACATCGGCAGCACCGCCGTGCCGGGCCTCGTAGCGAAGCCGGTCATCGACATAATGGCAGCTGTGGCGTCGCTCGACGCGTCGCGCCCGGCGCTCGCGGCCGTCGCGGCGTTGCACTACGTCTATTTTCCGTATCGCGCGGAGATCATGCATTGGCTGTGCAAGCCGTCAGACGAAGTGCGGACACATCATCTGCACCTCGTGCCCTTTGGCAGTGCACTGTGGCACGATCGGCTGCGCTTTCGCGATCGCCTGCGCAACGACGCGCGCGTCGCCGCCGAATACGCGGCGCTCAAGTTGAACCTGGCGACGCGCTACCAGTTCGACCGCGACGCCTATACAGACGCCAAGGAGCCGTTCGTGCACCGCATCCTCGGCGAGAGCACGTAGGTTAGGTCGGGACCACCTCCGGCATCACTTCCCCCATCGCATCCCCATAGCCTTGGAAAGTCGAAAAAGAGAAGCCGTCGACTGGAAGCTCGCAGCGACCGACTGGAATCCTGCGTCGGTCGTCTCGACACCGATGTTTCTTGGTCCGCCGTCTATCGTTTCGAGTCGCCCGCCGATGTTTTCGTGTCGGCCGCCGACGTGTTCCAGTCCGCCGCCGATGTCTTTCAGTGCGGCGCCGACGTCGGCCGACTGGAATCGCGTCGCGTCGGACTCGGCGCCGATGTTTTTCAGTCCGCCGCCTGCCGCTTCGAGTCCGTCGCCGATGTGTTCGAATCGGCCGCCGACGTCGGTCGACTGAAATCGAGTGTCGGCCGTCTCGACGCCGATGTTTTTCAGTCCGACGCCGATGTCGTCGGCTCGGCCGCCGCTGTCGGCAGATTGAAACCGCGCGTCGTCGGACTCGACGCTCACCTTTTTCAGTCCGCCGCCTGCGTTCTTCGGTCCGCCGCGAATCTCTTTCAGTCGGACGCCATCGTCGGCGGACTGAAATCTTGCGTCGGCGGACAGACCGACGTCGGCGACGGGTCCGACGACGTCGGATTCCAGTCCGCCAATGCTCTTTTTCAGTCGAACGATGCCGGACTCGTGTCCGCGGGCCTCTCCGGCCGTCATACCCATTTAACTGCGCGACAGACGATTTTCACCCTCATTATTTTCGATGCCATGTCGTTTTCTGCCGGCCGCCGGATTCAACCCGCCCGGCGGAGGATCTCGATGGCGCCCGGTCTGGACGATGCAAAGGCCCTTCGCGACGGGGGCTCGACGCCGGCCGGTCCGGTGAGTCGGGGAAGCGAACGATGTCGCCCATTTCCCGCCGCCGCGACGCTGGACGGGAAAGGGGCGGAAGACGGCGCTGTCCCGCCGAAGCGGGAGGGGAAGGTCGCGCGTGAACGTGCCCTTCCGGTGAGGCGGCGCGGGAGGCGCTCGTGTGAGCATCCCGCCCCGACGAGCCGGCACGGGAAGAGATCGCCCGCCCATCCCGTGCCTCCGAGCCTCGGCGCGAGTGGGGCGAACGAGAATCCCGTGCCGTCGAACCCGCCGGGAGAAGCATCGGACGCGCATCCTGGCCCGGCGAGGACGCTCGGGAGCCGCTCGCTTCGCGCGTCTCGTGCGTCCTGAGCTCGTAGGAAACGGGGAGCCCTATTTGTAGAGGGGACACGATCGGCCCCGTTGGGGGCGCTCTACCCCGGAGGACCCATCATGACCGTGAGCATGCACAAGACCCTGGCCGCACTGCGACTCCCCATCCAGGTTCCGGCGCTCCTCAGCGTCGCCGAGGCGATCGTCGAGGCCATGAGCATCAGCCCCTCGTTCCCCGCGCCCACGCCTCCGCTGCCCATCGTGCGGTCCGCGATCGAGGACCTACACGACGCGCAAGTCGCGACGCTCGCGAGGACGCGCGGCACGGTCGCAGTGCGCGACCGGAAGCTCGCCGTCCTCGTCGGGCTGCTCGTGCGACTGAAGGGGTACGTCCAAGGGGTGGCCGACGACGCTCCGGAGCACGCCGCCGCCATCATCGAGAGCGCCGGGATGCACGTGAAGCGGTCAGCTCCTGGGGCCAAGCCCGCCTTCGACGTCAGACCGGGCAGGGTGTCCGGATCGGTGAGGCTCGTCGTGCGCTCGGCCGGCGATCGCGCGGCGTAC
>DATJYG010000203.1:0-3770 GCA_035499695.1 Polyangiaceae bacterium | reverse complement strand
GGCACGAGTACGACGACAACAGCGGGGCAGCGGCGGTCCGGCCCACGCTGGTGCCGACGGCCGTGAGTCTGACTACGACGACGATCCCGACCCCGACCCCGACCCCGACCCCGACCCCGACCCCGACCCCGACCCCGACCGCGACCCCGACCGCGACCCCGACCCCGACCCCGATCGTCCGGGCTGCGCGCGATGCAGGCGCGGGGATCCGGGCCAGCCTCGCCGCCGCCTTCGCGAAGGCCAAGGAGCTGCATCTCGAGGTCGGGCAGGTCGTCGCGGGGCTCGAGGGCCAGGAGCCTCCCACCTGACGACATCGTTCGTCAGCCGACGACGCGATTGCGTCCGCCCTGCTTGGCCTCGTAGAGCCTCTCGTCGGCGCGCTTGTAGAGCTCCTCGGGGGTCGTATCTGCAGCGACCATCTGTGCGACACCTAGGCTCACGGTCACCGGGATGACCTGCTGCTCGTAGCGAAGGGGCGTCGACTCGACGATGCGCCGGACCTTCTCGGCCGTGATCCGGGCCCCGTCCACAGCGATCTCCGGGAGGAGGATGCCGAACTCCTCGCCGCCGGTGCGCGCGAAGATGTCCTCTCTCCTCAGGCGCGGCTTCACCGCAGTCGCGATCTGGCGCAGGAGGTTGTCGCCTGCCAGGTGCCCGTGCGTGTCGTTCACCCGCTTGAAGTGGTCGATGTCGAACGCGATGAGCGAGAGGGCACGGTCGTAACGCTTGGATCGGTTGAACTCGCGCTCGAGCGCCTCGTTGAAGTACCTGCGGTTGAACACCTGGGTGAGGCCGTCCACCGTCATGAGGCGGTAGATCTCCTCGTGGTAGTGCACCTCGATGTTCTCGCCCGTCATGAACTTGAGGATGGATCGACCGATGCGGACCTGGTCCCCATCGCGCAGCCGTTGCTCTCGGACCGGCTCGTCGTTGACGTAGGTGCCGTTCGTCGAGTTGTTGTCTGCCACCCAGTACTGCGTCCCATCGAAGGTGATGCGCGCGTGGTGGCGACTGATGCTCTCCTGGTCCAGGAACAGGTCGTTCTTGGACGAGCGCCCTATCTCGAAGGGCGCCGTGCCGAGCTGGACGCGCTTTCCGAGCTCCGGTCCGTAGATCACGATGACGCACGCCTCCCCGGGGCGTGCGGCCTTCTGGCCAGAGCTCAGCCCATCGCCCTGGATCTTCGTGACGCGGGTGCGCTCGGAGTCGCGGACGCCCACAGGACCGATACTACCGTTACAGCGTCACCTCGCGCAGGGTGATCTTGCTCCGGTCTGCGATGCCAGAGCCCAGGCCCTCGGCGAAGCGGATGTAGACAGGCTCGCGGCCCTCGTCCTTGAGCGACTTGAGGCCGAATCCCGCCCGGGCCTTCTCGACCTCGGCCCAGCCGATGGAGTCGATCGCCACGGGGTCGGTCGAGGCGTAGACGCTCTCGTGGGGGATGACGTACTGCGGCTGCTTCCAGAGGGGGCCGCCGTGCGCCATCAGCTTGAAGCCGTCGTAGATGCAGAGGCGGAGCCTGGAGCGGAGCACGTCCTGGGACGCGAGGATCGCGATCTGCGGGCTGTCCTTGCGGTCGTGGAAGTCCTGCGGGTTGACGTTACAGCCGTGCGTCATGTTCTTCAGGGCGCCCGTGTAGCCCTGGATCGAGTGGTCCTTGATGAGCCCGAAGTTCACCAGGGCCGTCGACTCGGTGAGCACGCGCACGAACTTGCACCGGCGGCCGTTCGCCACCGGGCGCCAGTCCATCGTCGCGTCGCTGTTCGAGTGCCAGCTGATGACCACGCCCTGCGGCACGTCCTTCGGGCGGATGCGCGTGGCCTGGAAGAACCCGGGGTACTGCTCGAGCAGGGTGATGTTCGCCCCGGGCACCCCGGAGTCGACCATCGCCTGGACGAACGGGAGGACCAGCTCCTTGTTGGTCGCCATGTTCTGCTGGGCGATGCCGTTGACCTTCACGCACACCCGGTCCTGCGGGTGGATGAAGAGCTTCACCGCCTCGACCAGGTCGGCCTTGCCGGTCAGCTCCTGCATGGAGCGGCGGAGCATCTCCTTGGCGTCGTCCGGCTTGGGGTAGAGGCCGTTTGCCTCGAGGCACCCGCTCTTCTTGACCCGGACGACCACCCCGGGCGCGCTCATGGGCGAGAAGCCCGCGGGCGGCTGGGCGGCGAGGCCCGAGAGGCCCGGCTGATCGGCTCGCGCCTTGCCGGTTCTCAGCAGGGCGGCCGTGGCGGCGGTGGCAGCGAGTCCCCCGACGAAGGTGCGACGGTCCATGCCCTAAAGTCTAGCGAAGAACCGCTGGATCGTCCTACCGGACGACGGAATCAGGCCCGACAGCGTCCTGAGCAGTCGCACGTTCACCTGCGGGATGACGTGCGGCGCCCCGCGCACGGGAGCCTCTACTGCGGCAAGAACGTGCTCTGCCACGTCCTCGGCCTTCAGTTTTACACCCAGCGTGCTCATGGACCGCGCCTTGTGCGACGCGTCGTTGACCATGGGGGTGTCCACGTACAGGGGCATCACGTCGACCACCCGGACGCGCTTCTTGCGAAGCTCGATGTCGAGCGCCTCGGTGAGGCCCCGCACGAAGAACTTGGTGGCGCAGTACACGGCGAACTCCGGCGTGCCGTAGACGGCCGACGCAGAGCCCATCGTCACCATCACGCTGCCGGGGGTCTTCTCGAGCAAGGGCAGCGCGGCGTAGACGCCGTTGACGACGCCCTTCACGTTGATGTCGATCATCCGCATCGCGCGCTGGTGCGGCACGTCGGAGAAGAGGCCCATATCGAGGACGCCGGCAGACTGGAAGAACGCATCCATCTTGCCGCCCGAGGCCGCGCCGAAGGACTCGACGGCGCGCCGGAAGGCCTCGATGTCGGTCACGTCGAGCACGCCGTGGGTGCTGCGCCCCTCACCGATCTCGCGGCGCAGGGACTCGAGGCCCTCGCGGTTGACGTCGTAGAGGCCGACGAACCAGCCGCGCCTGGCGAAGAGGAGCGCGGTCGCGCGACCGATGCCCGACGCCGCGCCGGTGATGAAGATGGCCTTGCTCATGGGGCGGCGAGTCTAGCGGACCCAAGACGCGCCGCCCGGGGGTGGTCCGAAGGCGCATGGCTGGAATCGCGGTGGCGGGTGGCGGTGGGGGTCCGGGTGGGAGGAGAGCTCTGGATTCGGAGCTGAACATGGTGCCGATGATCGACCTGCTCATGGTCACCATCGCGTTCCTCCTCGTGACGGCGGTGTGGTCGAGCATGGCGCGCATGGAGGGAAGGGCGGACGTGCCCGGACAGGTGACGGACCCCACGCCCACCGAGCACGAGAAATCGCTGCACGTCGACATGCGGCCGGCCGATCGCTACGTGCTCTCGTGGCGAGACGGCAACGTCGTCACCAGCACGCGCGAGGTCGCGCGCGACGGGACGTCGCTGGCTCGCGCGGTGGCCCAGGAGTGGCGCACCAACGGAGCGCACGTCGCGGCGACCGATCCGGGCCGCGACCGCGCCGTGCTCCACGTGGCGAACGAGACGCCCTTCGCCGACATGGTGGCGGCGATGGACGCGGTGGAGAGCGCGAAGCGCGCCGTGCCGCATGGGCAGACGCCCGCGTTCGCGCTGACGCTCGCGACTCAATGACGGAGGCGGGGGAGGGGCCCCGCCGACCCACGAATCAGAGAGAGCCCATCACCGCGCCGAAGCGCGCCTGCGGACCCGTGGCGCTCGTGGATGTCCAGGTAGATCCGTTCCAGATCCAGGTGTCGGAGTCGTAGACGC
>DATJYG010000202.1:0-13087 GCA_035499695.1 Polyangiaceae bacterium | reverse complement strand
CCGCCGAACGCGACGCTCGCGCTCGTCCACGAGCTGGGGACCTGGATCAGCACGGCGGAGATCCTGGCGGTCGCGAGCAAGAGCCACGTCTCCCGGGTCCGGAACGAGCTTCAGACCGGCGGGTACTGCGTGATGAACCTGCGCAGCAGCTACGAGTGGAAGTTCGTCCGGATCGACGCCGGCATCGAGAACCTGCTCAACCGCTTCTACTTCAACCCGCTGGGAGGCGCCTACGTCGGACAGGGCCCCTCGATGAGTACCAGCAGTATTCCCTGGGGCGTCGCCGTTCCTGGCCCGGCGCGGTCCTTCAACGTGGCCCTCAGCTTCAAGTTCCATTCGTGAGCCCGAGGACGGCCATGCACCTCGCAACGACGATCGTTCGCAGTCTTGCCGTCACGGCTCTCGCGGGCGGAGCGCTGGAAGCGTGCGACAAGGGTCCCAGGATCGAGGCCCTCCCGCAGACGATCACCTTCGCTCCTGCACCATCACCCGCCGTCAACGACGTCTCCGCGACCGTATCGGCCACCGCGAGCTCGGGGCTCCCGGTTCGCTACAGCACCAGGACCCCTTCCGTCTGCTCGGTCGACGCCCAGAGCGGGCTCCTGTCTGCGAACGCGTCCGGTACCTGCACCATCGCGGCGAACCAGCCCGGCGACTCGCGCTACGACGCGGCCCCCCCGGTCACCCAGGACGTCGCGTTCCTCTTTCAGGGCGTGATCACGTTCGCGTCCGCTCCATCACTGGGCGTCTACGACCAGGCATCCGTCACGGCCACCGAGAGCTCGGGCCTGCCGGTGAGCTACGGCACCGCGACACCGGCAGTCTGCTCGGTGGATGGCGGCACGGGGCTCGTGGTCGCACTGTCTGCGGGCGACTGCACGATCGTCGCCAGCGCGGGCGAGGCCCAGGCGTCCCAGACCATCCCGGTCTCCACGCCATCGGGGCCCATTTCCCCCGGAGCGCCGTCGGGAGTCACGGTCACGACGGGCAGCGCCCCGGGCACCGTGGCGGTCCGGATCGGCGCCCTTCAGGCGGGCGGCAGCCCGATCACCGGTTACGTCGTCACCTCGAGCCCCTCCGGCGTCACGGCGACGGGCGCGACGTTGCCGATCACCGCCACGTGTCCCTCGACCTGCTCGGGCTACCGGTTCTCCGTGGCAGCGACCAGCGCCGTCGGGGCGGGTCCGCCGTCCGGATTGGCCGACATCGTCACCGTCTATCGAGTGGTCGCCACCTTCCGCGAGCCGGACACCCAGCCCAACGACTCGATCTTCGTCGGGACATTCACGTTCGACGCCAGCGCGGGCGCCGTGACCGGCCTCCAGGGCAAGCTCAGCGAAGCCATGACCGGCGGCCCGACCCCCTATCCGAACGACAGCATGACCTGGGTCCTTCTCGCGCATCAGCTGTCTTCGCTGCCAGTCACGCTGGACGGGGTGCAGGGATGGCTGGTCACCGCCTTCCGGCTCGACACGACGCACACGCTCGCTCAGGACCCGAAGTACGGTGGCACCGACGGATGGGAGCCCGGCTCCGGGATGGGGCTCTACTACGGCTATCCGGCTGCCAACCCCGGCAATGCCTACGTGAGGATCTTCGTCGGCTGGTCGGATCCGACCGCGGCGCCGACGCAGGGTCAGCTCGACTCGCTTGCGTACGCGGACTGCGCACCCGGTGGAATGATGGGAGCGACCTGCATGACGGGGACGTCCGTGGCGGGCTACGGGATGGTCGGGACGATGGGCGGCTATCCCATGTCCCAGGCGACGATGAAGGAGTAGCGTGAACCTCGTCTCGCACGTTCCGTCACGGAGGACGGGCCCGCGATCGGGCCGGGAAGATCGGCCGCTTCCGCGTTCCGTACGGACGAAGCTCGCGCGAGTGGTGGCGGCCGTTCTTAGCGTCGTGCTCTCGGGCGCCCCACGCGTGCTCGCGCAGCAGGCGCCCGTGGAAGTCCATCGCTGCGAATGCCGCTCGCACCGTGCCGGCCAGGAGTGCGAATGTGCACGCTGTCGGACGGCGGCAACGGGCTCCCGTGAGCGTCCGCCGTGTCAAGGGGGAGCGGCGGCGCAGCGTGCGCGCTCGAAGGCCCCGACGAATCCTGGGCCCTGCGTCGAGGGAACCTGCGGGACGGGTCACGATGGGTCGATGACGACTCCTGCCGGGGCCGACGATTCCTGCCCGCCTGCGGCCCCTGCGATCCCGTTCGATCCGGATGGGCGCGAGCTTCGCCTGGCGCGAGCCTGCTGCAGCAGCGCGGAGCCTCGCGAGCCCGAGACTCCGCCTCCGCGGCCTTTCCGGCCCTAGCACCCTCCATCGAAGGCGTCGGGCCTGGCCCGGTCCTGACGGCATCGGCCGTCGGATCCATCACACCATTGCGAAAGGCAGAGACATGAAAGCGACAGGATTCATCTTCACATTGATGGCGAGCATCCTTCTCTTCGCGTGTAGCAGCAACGACACCAGCGCGCCCGGCTCGCCGACGGGCGTCAGCGTGGCTGCCGGCACCACGCCCGGCACGGCGGTCGTGAGCTTCGCCGCCGCGACCTCCGGGGACGCGGCCACGAGCTACACGGTGACCGCAGATCCCGGGGGGATCACCTCGACCGGAACGTCCTCCCCCATCACCTTGAGCGGGCTGGCTTCTCAGACCGCTTACACGTACAGCGTGGTCGCCACGAACGGCTCGGGCCGCTCGGCGCCGGCGACCACCGGGCAGCTCCGGTTCTATGCGGTCGTCGAGACGTTCCACGAGCCGATGACCCAGCCCAACGACACGATCTTCACCGGGACGTTCACGTTCGACGAGACGAACAAGGTCGTGTCGAACCTGGTGGGATCGCTCACCGAGGCGATGACCATGATTCCCAATCCAAGCCCGCCCCCGGCGATGATCTACGGCGGGCCCATGACCGAGGTGGGCCTCGCCCACCAGCTCTCTGCCGCGCCGGTCACGCTCGGCGGCGTGGGCGGGCTCCTGGTGACCACCTTCGCGCTGCCCACCACCAACACCTTCGATCCCTCCGGCTTTGCGCCCGGGGGCACGCAGTACTACGGGCTCGGCAGCGGCGCCCCGAACCCGGGTAATGCCTACGCGATGATCTTCGTCGACACGGCCGATCCGACGACGGCGCTGGCGCAGGCGCAGATCGACATGCTGGCCTACGCGGACTGCACCGCCGGCGGCATGATGATGTCGACCTGCATGACGGGGACGACGACCGCCGGGTACGGAAGCGACGGAACGATGATGGGCTATCCGGTCTCCCAGGTGACGACCGAGCGGTAGCGCCGCGATCCGGCGGCCTGCCCCGGCGGGCCGCCGGATCCTCACGATTCGTCGCACGGGGACCGTGCGCCAGTCGAGACCGGGACAAGGAAGCAACTGAACCATGTTCGACTCGGTCCTGCGGCGCGAGAAGCTTCCGAGGCGCCGTTTCGGAGCGGGCGCGGTCATCACGGCGATCGTCTTCACCGGGGCCGGCGTCTTCGTCGCCTGGGCCCAGGCGCGCGTCCCGCACGTGCAGCGGAAGCAGGTGACGGTCACGTTCGTGAAGCCACCGCCGCCTCCTCCTCCTGCCACTAACGCGCAGCCGAAGCCGAAGGCGAAGAAGGTCGAGCCGCCGAAGACCGTGCAGCTCGCGCAGGCGATCGTCGCGCCCACGGTCGTGCCGCAGGAGAAGCCGCCGGAGCAGGAGCCGCCGCCGCCTCCGCCGGGCGCGCCCGGGGGCGAGCTCGGAGGCGAGGTGGCTGGCGTCGCCGGCGGGATCAAGGGCGGCGCCGTGGTCGAGGACGCGGCGCCGAGGGGCCCCGTCGACTTCGACCCCGGGAAGATGGAGCGGCCGAAGCTCCTGGGCGGGCCGGAGATCCGGTACACGGACGAGGCGCTCGAGCGCGAGGTGCAGGGGAAGATGATCGTGAAGTGCATCGTCTCCACCGACGGGAAGGTCGCCTCCTGCCGCGTCGTGCAGGGCCTGCCGTTCATGGATCGGGCAGTGATCGACGCGCTCGAGAAGCGGAGGTACGTGCCCGCGACGCTCGGCGGCAAGCCGGTCGAGGTCGACTACACGTTCGTGCTGAACCTGAGATTGCCCGAGTAGGCCTGGACGCTCACACCGCGCCGGCGGCGCGAGAAGGACGAAGGGGACCACATGCAGCAGTTCACGTTCACGGAGCTCTGGGCGCACATGGGCCTCTTCGCGAGGCTCGTGGTGTACGTGCTCGCGATCATGTCCGCCTCGTCGGTCCTGGTGATGGCCGAGCGGCTCGTGTCGTTCGCGAGGTCGAGGCGCGACTCGCGCCGGTTCGCGGCGTCGCTGGCCGAAGCGGTGGAGGGGCGGGGCATCGACGAGGCCGCCAAGGTCGAGGCCCAAATGGGCATCGGTCACCTCGGCCGCGTGCTCGCCGCCGGCCTCGGCGCCTACACGATGACCCGCACCGCGAGGACCACCGCGGACCTCACCATCGAGTCGGTGGCGCGCGCGCTCGAGCGGCAGGCGCAGCGCGAGAACCAAAATCTGAAGAGGGGCCTGAACCTTCTCGCCACGGTCGGCTCGACCGCGCCGTTCGTGGGCCTGCTCGGGACCGTCGTCGGCATCATCAACGCCTTCCAGTCGATGGCGATGACCGGATCCGGAGGCCTCGGGACGGTGTCCGCCGGCATCGCCGAGGCGCTCGTGACGACGGCCTTCGGCCTCCTCGTCGCGATCCCCGCCGTCATGGCCTACAACTCCATGCAGGGCTGGGTCGAGGCGCAGATGGTCGACATGTCCGAGTCCTCGAACGAGCTCCTCGACGCGGTGGCCCTCCGCCTCGACGAGGGCCACGCGGTCGAGTCCGCCGCGGCGGGGTCGCGCTAGCGCGGCAGGAGGAGGCACGCCATGGCGATCACCACCGGCGGGCGCGGCGGGATCAAGAGCGACATCAACGTCACCCCGCTCGTCGACGTCGTGCTCGTCCTGCTCATCATCTTCATGGTGGTGACGCCGATGCTCCAGCGCGGCAAGAGCGTGGAGCTGCCCAGGTCGCGGGTGGTGGACGAGGACCCCGGTACCGGCGATCCCGTGATCCTCTCCATCACCTCGGACAGGAAGCTCTGGTACGACCACGACGAGGTGACCGAGGAGCAGCTCCTCAGGAAGCTCGAGGACGAGATCGTCGCGAACCCGAACCGGCCCTTCCTGGTGAAGGGAGACGCGAAGGTCACGGTCGGCGAGGTCCGCAAGGTCATGGCGATCGCCCGCAAGGCCGGGGCGCGCGGGGTCCGCATCGCGGTCGAGCAGCTCAAGGAAGGGTGAGGATGCGGCTCGTCCACCACCACAGGAACTTCGCCAAGTTCGGCGTGCGCGTGCAGGGGCGACCGAACTCGGACATCAACGTCACGCCGCTCGTCGACGTCGTGCTGGTGCTGCTCATCATCTTCATGGTGGTGACGCCGCTCCTCGACAAGATGCTGCGGGTGCGAGTGCCGGACGCGGAGCAGACCGAGGAGTACGAGAAGCCCTCGTCTGCGCAGATCGTCGTGTCGGTGAACGAGGCCGGCGACCTCGCCATCAACTCGGAGAAGATCCCTGACGGCGAGTACGTGGGGCGGCTACGCCGTGTGCTCGGTGCCCGCGCGCCAGGCGACAAGCTCGTGTTCTTTGCCGCCGACGACAAGGCGCTCTACCCGCGCCTCGTCCTCGCGCTCGACGGTGCCCGCCAGGCCGGCGCCGCGATCATGACGATGACCACGGAGCCGATGGCCTCGGCGAAGCGTGCATCGACACCGATGGCGGTCCCGCCGAGGTAGGGCGGGGCGCCGCTCACCTGCACCCCCGACCTCTCAGCGCAACCCCTGCCCGGTCGTCGCCGGCAGGAGCTTGCCGAACTTCACGCCCTTGGTGCTGACGAGCCCCTCGCCCATTGAGATGACGTCCCTGGCGCGGCCCCGCAGCACCAGGACCTCGAGGCAGTTGTGGGCGTCCATGTGGATGTGGAGCGCGGAGACGACGGCCCTGTGGTTCTCGTGCTGGATGTGCGCGAGCTTTTGGGCCAGGCTCGACGCGTCGTGATCGTAGACCAGTACGACGACCGCGACGCGCTCCTCGTTGCCGCTCGACTCCGACCAGTCGCGCTGCACGAGCGAGTCGCGGATCAGGTCGCGGATCGCCTCGGAGCGATTCTCGTACCCCTTACCGGCGATGAGGCGGTCGAACTGCGCGAGCAGCTCCACCTCGAGCGAGATGCCGATGCGCTCCACCATGGGCTCCTCCGATCCTCCAGGGAGGCTAACCGGCTGGACCGAGGGGCACAACGGCGGTTCCCGCCGGCGGTCGGGAGCCGCAGCGCGGACAGCCCTGGAGACGCAGCGGGCGCTCCAACCCGGACCGCTCGAGCACGGCATCATCCGCGAGCAGCTCTCGAGTCGGACCGTCCGCCACGACCCGGCCGCCCGACAGGACGATGGTGCGCGCGCAGACGTCCAGCACCAGGTCGAGATCGTGCGTCGCGATTATCTTGGTGTGCTCGAACAGGCGAAGCTGCTCGATGAGCCGCCGCCGGGCCCGCGGATCCAGGTTGGAGGACGGCTCGTCCATCACCAAGACGTCGGGTGACATCGGGAGGACCGTCGAAATCGCAACGGCTCGCTTCTCGCCCCCGGAGAGCCGGTGCGGAGGACGCCGACGCAGGTGCAGCGCCCCGACGCGCTCGAGGGCCGCCACGATTCTAGCCTCCACCTCGTCCTGCGGGAGGCCGAGGCTCGCGGGGCCGAACGCCACGTCCTCCTCCACGGTCGGCATGAAGAGCTGGTCGTCTGGGTCCTGGAACACCGTCCCGACGCAGCGCCGGACCTGGGGAAGCGTGCGCGGCGTCACCGGTACGTCCCCGACCCGGACGGCGCCGTGAGAGGCGACGAGGACGCCTGCGAGGTGAAGGAGGAGCGTGGACTTCCCCGCGCCGTTCGCGCCGACGAGGCCGACCGACTCGCCATGGTGGAGCGTGAACGTGACACCCTGGAGCGCGGGGGTGCCATCCGGATAGGCGAAACGCAGGTCGGAAACGGAGACGAGGTGATGGCTCAACGGAGGACTCCCGAGAGATTGGCGCCCACGAGGCCGGGGACGTCGAGGGCCCGCGCCGCGACGAGGAGGATGGCCGCCGCGCCCAGGAAGACCGCGTCCGCGCGCCGGAGGCGCCAGACCCCGCGCACGGGGAGCCGTCCGTCGAAGCCGCGGCAGCGCATCGCCACGTGAACGCGCTCGGCCCGAGCTGTGGCGCGGACGAGGAGCTGGCCGAGCAACGTGCCCGCGGTGCGCAGCCGCGGGCGCGGCGCCCCGGGCGACCGCAACGCATGGGCGCGCAGCATGCGCGCGGCCTCGTCCCCGAGGACAAACAAGTACCGGTAGGTGAGCGACATCTGGGCGACGAGGATGCGCGGGGCGCCCAGGCTTCCGGCGGCCTGGCAGACATCGTCGAAGCGCGTGGTCGCGACGAGCAGCAGCGCCGCCCCGAGCGAGAGCGTGAACTTTCCGAGGATCACCAGGAATGCGACGTCCCCGCGCGAGAGGGTCACGCCACCTACCACGAAGGCGGGGGCGCGATCGAGGAACGGCTCGAACGCCGCGACCCCGAGCGCGAGCGGGGAGGCGAGGGCGAGCCGGATGAGGACCGGCCGCCACGGCACGTCGCCGAGCGCGGCCAGCGCGAGCGGGAACGTGGCGAGCGGTGCGAGCCGTCCAAGCTCCAGCCTTCCGAAGCTCGCCACGACGGCGACGAAGGCGACGGTCACCGCGACCTTCGCGCGCGCGTCGAGCCGCGCGGCTGGGGTGTCCCGCGCCGCCAGCTCCTCCAGGCTCCCCATGCGCCCGAGCGCAGTCTCGATTCGGCTCGTTGCCAATGGCGTTGCCTCCCCGCCCGCCGCCCGATGCGGGACGAGCGACCGTACCGGGTGAGCGTATGAAAAATGTGAGGCTCTTGCTACCGTAGCGGAACACGGGTATCAGACCCGCGTCTGCGCCGCAGCCCACCCGCCCGGAGGGAAGCCATGCACATGTCGGACGCGCTCCTCTCTCCCGCAGTGGGGAGCGCGATGTGGGCCGCGAGCGCGGTGGTGGGCGCGCGGTGCTCGCAGGTGGTGCGGCGCGACCCCGACGACCGCCGCGTGCCGCTCATGGGCGTGCTCGGAGCCTTCGTGTTCGCCGCCCAGATGGTCAACTTCAGCATCCCGGGGACGGGCTCCAGCGGGCACCTCGGGGGCGGGATGCTGCTTGCGATCCTTCTCGGACCGCATGCAGCCTTCCTGGTGATGGCTTCGGTCCTCGCCATCCAGGCGTTCTTCTTCGCCGACGGTGGGCTGCTCGCGCTCGGCTGCAACGTCTTCAACCTCGCGTTCTTCACGAGCTTCGTCGCCTACCCGCTGGTGTTCCGGCCGATCGCCGGGCCGAACCCCTCGCGCCGCCGCCTGGCCATGGGTGCCGTCGCCGCGAGCGTCGTGGGCTTGGCGCTCGGCGCGAGCGGCGTCGTGCTGGAGACCACGCTCTCCGGCATCACGTCCCTACCGCCCCGCCCTTTCGCGCTCCTCGTGGTGCCCGTCCATCTCGCCATCGGCCTCGTGGAAGGGCTCGTGACCGCTTCGGTGGCGCTCACCCTCTGGCGCGCTCGGCCCGAGCTGATGCCCGGGTCCGAAGCCGCCGGCGGGCTTCGTCCACGGAGGTGGCTCTTGGCTGGCGTTGCCGTGGCGGCGCTCGCGACCGGGGCGCTTCTTTCGCCCTTCGCGTCGGAGCTGCCGGACGGCTTGGAGTGGGCGGTGGCGCGAGCAACCGGTGGATCCAGCATTTCCGCACCCACCGGACGCGTTCACGCGCTCCTCGCGCGCGTGCAGCGCGGGACGGCGGTCCTTCCAGACTACGACTTCGCGGCGGCCGCCGGCTCGCGCGCCGAGGGACGGTCATCGGCGGGGTCGTCGCTGTCCGGCGTTCTAGGCACAGTGCTCACGCTGGTCGCCGCGCTCGGCGTCGGCCCGGCCATCCGGCGCTGGCGCGCCCGCTGACGCCGGTTTCGCTGGGCCTTCAGTGCGTGTGGCCGTGATCCTTTCCGGCGTCGATCTGCTCGTGCTGGTGATCGTGCCGCTGCTCGTTGCCCGACGAGTGGGTGTGGTCGTGCACGTGCTGGTGCGTGTGAGGGTGGCTGTGCCGCGTCCCGTCCGCGTGGACGTGCTCATGCGCGTGGGTGTGCTCGTGAGAGTGCTGGTGCATCGGCTCCTCCTTGTCCCGATCCAATGCATAACCCGGGTGAGCGTTCCAGGGAGGGCCCTCGTGTTCTCCGCTTGCCCCCGGGAGGGTTGCCGCGGCAAACGGAAGCTGACCGACGGCGCGGGCCGGACCGCGCGTTCCTGGAGTTTATCGAAAACTGATCTCACGGGCGGCCGAGATCCTTCGTCCACTCGATCCTCACGCCCGCCTTTGCCGCCTCGCCGAGCCTGATCCGGTCGAACGCAGCCGCTACGAGCTCGGCCGCCTCCGCGCGCTCTTCGACTCGGTCCGCGTGGGCGTAGGTCGCCGCGACGCCGGGCAGCACGTGCGCGAGGGACTTCTCCGCGACCTCGAACGGCACGCGAAGCTCGCCCGCCCACGTGCGCCAGGTACGGCGGGCGTCATGGAGAGCTAACCTCGAGCCGAGCGCGAGGCGGCCGCTCTCCTGAAGCCGCGCGAGTGCGCGGACGAGCACCTTGGGCGCGATGTGCCGTGGCGGGGCCTTCGGCTTCCCGGACGGGAGTGGGCTTGATCCGGATCAAGCGCAACCCGCGTCTACATGGTGATGGAGCTCGTCGAGGGCGCCTCGCTCGCGGCGCTGCTCGCCGAGCGCGGGAAGGTCCCGGCGGACGAGGCCGTGCCCATCGCGCGCCAGGCCTGCGATGCGCTCTGTTACCTCCACGCGAACGGCATCGTCCACCGCGACGTGAAGCCGGGGAACATCGTCCTCACGGAGGCCGGGCAGGTGAAGCTGCTCGACCTCGGTATCTCCCACGTGGCGACGGCCCGCCGGCTCACGATCGCCGGGCTCGGCGCCTCGATCGGCACGCCGGACTACATGTCCCCGGCCCAGCGGCGCGGACGGTTCGGAGACGCGCGGGTCGACCTGTTCGCGCTCGGGACCACGCTCTACGAGCTGCTCACGGGTCGCCTGCCGTACGACGGGGCCGGCTGGGAGGAGCGCGCCAAAGCCAAGCGGCGCGGGGACCCGACGCCGCTGTCCACGCACCTCCCGGAGGTCGACCGCGGGATCGAGGCCATCGTCATGAGGGCGATCGCGCCGGATCCTCGAGAGGGATACCAGACAGCGCTCGACCTGCTCACCGATCTTCGAGACCCGGCCAAGGTGGAGCCGCGTGCCCCGGTGAGCGACGTCCACGCGCGACGGCACCGGATCGACCCGAGGCCCGTCGCGGCGACCCTCGCCATCGTCGCCGCGCTGTCGCTCGTCGGAGGCGTCGCGTGGCTCGGCCACAGGCGGTACGTGGAGACCATGGCCGAGGCCGCGGCGAACGGTCCCGCGGCGGCGCCCGCGGCACATCCGCCGCCGGGGCCGGCGCGCGCCGACGGTACGCAGCCGTGAAGCGGCTACGGCCGCCGCGCCACGATCATCCACCAGACGTCGGGATCCGCGGACCGGTCGACGAATGCGTCGTCGCGCGCGATCACGTCGAATGCGGCGGCGCGCAGCCGCGCCTCGCCCTCCGCCGCCGTGAGCTCGTGGTCGCCTGGCGCCTCCGGACCTGGCGCCCGCGGCGCGCGGTCGATCACGACGACGCGCCCACCGGGGCGCAGCGCCCGGCGAACGGCGGCGAGGACCGTGGGCGCGTTCTCCAGCTCGTGGAGCGTGTTCAGGACGAGCACCGCGTCCACACCGCCCACGAGGAGGCCGGGGTCGTCCGGACGGACGCGCGTCACGCGGACGTTCGCCAGCCCGCGGCGCCAGGTGCGGACGCGGAGAAACAGCAGCGGGAGCCGCCGGACGTCCAGGGCGAGCACGCGCCCGCGGAGGCCGACCGCCGGCGACAGCTTCAGCGCGAAGTAGCCCGAGCCGCAGCCGAGGTCCGCGACCACGCTGCCGTCTCGCAGCTCGAGCGCGCGGAGGATGTCGTCGGGGCGCTGCCACGTGTCTCGCTCGCGCTCGACCACGTCGAGCCGATCCAGCGTCGCGAGGAAGTCCTGCCCGACGTACAGGAGCGCGGCGAGCGCGACGGCCGCGAGCGCGAACGCCAGGAGGCGCACGCGGTGGCGACGCGCCAGAGGCGCGTCGGGCTCGGGCTGCACGTGTGCGGCGTCCGCCATCGCGAGAGCGGCCTCGCCATGCCTCGATCGGCAAACGGAGCGAAGCGCTGCGAGGATGCTACATCTCAGCGATGACCGAGGGGATCTTGGGTTCGGGGAAGCTGGGCGCAGCGGTCGTATTCGTGGGCGCGGCAGCGCTCGAGGTCGCGGGCGACGCGCTGATCCGGAAGGGGCTGCGCGGGAGCGGCGCGCTGCTCGAAATGCGACGAACCCGAGCGAAAGCATCGGCCGTGCCGGCTCCGGATTCGCACCGGGTTGCGAGGCGTTGCAAGGTTATACGACTTCCTGTTGATTGATCCCTACCTCGCATAGTCGATCGGCCACCAGTGAAAGAGCGTGTTCGAGCGGATCAGGGCGGCATCGAGCGCGAGGGCGCGGCAGCGCTCGCTGAGCAGGTCCTCGAGGTCGTCGAGCGTTTCGATGCGCCGGTTGGCCATCGCCTCGTGCACGAGAGGCCACAGGTGTTCGGCCGGCTGAAGCTCGGGCGAGTACGCTGGCAGGAACACGAGGTGAATGCCCTCGGGCACGACCAGGTTGTTCGACGCGTGCCAGCCGGCGCGGTCCAGCACCAGCACGATCCGCTTCTGGGGTCCGGCGCCGACCGCCTTGGCGAAGTGCTTCAGGGCGATCGAGAAGACCTCCGTGTCCACGTCGGGCAGGATGATCCACTCCACCTGGCCGCCGCCGGGGCGGACGAAGCCGTAGAGGTACAGCCACTGGTACCGGCGCTGCCCGAGCGCGAGCGGCCGCTCGCCGCGGCGAGCCCACACGCGACGCACGATGGGGATCAGCCCCAGACGCGCTTCGTCCTGGGCCCAGAGCTCGACTCAAGCGCCGGAACACTCTCGATAAACACGGCGTAGGATGCGCGGGAGTTTTTTTTGAACGCAGCCTGGGCCTCGGGGTCGGCCTTCACGTGGCGCGGCCGGGGCCGCTGCAGGGTCATCCCCAGTTCGCGCAGGTAGACCCAGCCCCGCTGCGGCCACACCTTGCGCCCCAGCCGCTCCCCGATCCACCGCGCCACCTTCGCGCTCGACCACAGCCCACCGTACGGTGACGGCTTCGCGAGCGCGGCGAGCAGCTCCTGCCGCTGCGCCTCGGAGAGCAACGGCTCGCGGCCGTTGCTCTCGCGCCGGTCGCCGAGGCTCTCGGGACCGTCAGCGTTGTACCGGCGCACCAGCCGGCGGACCCAGTCGCTCTTGAACCCGGTGCTCCGCGCCACCTGGCGCGTCTCCCATCCCTGCGCCTTCAGCCAGATCACCTGAAGGTGCGCCTTCAGCGCGCCATCCTCAGCCGCGCGGTACCGCTCGAACAGCTCCGTCACCGTGAGGTGGCCCGCCACCCCCAGCCGCCGCCCTTTCCCCATGCCCGGACCTCCGAGCACCCACTCTGATCCTCTTCGCGATCCGCATCAAGAAGACGCCGTATTATACTGCGAGTGACTGACGCTCCCGTCGCGCTTCGGGGCCAAGGGGCAGGTTCAAGTCCTGTCTCCCCGACTCAGAAGGCCGCGATTCGACTCGGGAAACCGACGGATCGCGGCCTTCGCCGTTCACGATACGTGATCCGTCTGCAGTCGTTCCGCAGCGACCTTGAGCCGCCTCGTGTCGGCCGTGCTCCTCTTCTCGCTCTCCGGCGGTCTCCAGGTGGCCGCCGCGCAGCGGCAGCCCGTCGAGCATCGTTGCCAATGTCACCACGGTCGGGAGCAGCGTTGCTCCTGTGCCTTCTGCCGACGAGCGGCGCTCTCGGCTCGACTCGTCGAGGCCGAGAAG
>DATJYG010000201.1:0-4434 GCA_035499695.1 Polyangiaceae bacterium | reverse complement strand
TCCTCGATGCCCTCGACGTCCGTCCGGCCCCCGTACTGCGGATGCCGCAGGTGCCCGAGCACGTGATCGAACGAGCGGTTCTCCATCATGACGACCACGACGGTCTGCACGTTCGCCAGAAGCTCGTCGCGGTCCATGGGGCAGCGAGCCTACCAGTGCTCGTCGGCCGCGTTCGATCGGGAGGTTCTCGGAGTGTAAGTGACGACCGGCGGTAATCCGGTGGTAGCGACGCAACCGAGGACGCGGGTTGCCGATGGGAGGGTATGAAGGTCAAGAAGCGACAATGCGCGCAGTAAGCTGCCGTGGGGAAGGTGAGTCGTGGACAGGAATGAGTTGGTCATGAAGCTCGTGGCGACGGGCCACCTGAACATGGAGGAGCGCCACCTCCTTGGCGGCTACGTCACCCGCAAGGAGGTGCGCGAGGCTGTTCTCCGTGGGTTTGCCGAGCATGGACACTTTCCGCCGCTCGCACGCCCGTGGCAGAAGGGCGAAGGCTGCTTCGAGGGCTGGCAGCTCGTCGCGTTGCCGAAGGGCGCTCGCCTCCTCAACCAGCGCGCCCACCCGATCGCCCCTTGGGTGCTCGCTGACTCGACACACCAGGACTTCGAGACGGCCGAGGAAGCGGTCGACCGCTACATTGGACTGGAGATCGGTCCCACCTACGACGGCGTGCCCGTGCGCTGAGTCCGACGCGAACAACCTGCGCGAGATGAACGCGAAGCCGGGCTTCCTCCCGCCCGCGCCGAAGAACAGGAAGTGAAGTGACCTCGCGGACGCGCTCTCGCGCCGATGCCGCCGTGCTACCTTCACATCGCCCAGATGATCAGCCGCTACCTGGGGCGCGCGCTGCGCAAGGCCCGGTACGTCGAGCTCGACGACGGGACCTATTGCGCCACGGTGCCGGGATTGCGTGGCGTGGTAGCGACTGGCGATACCGTCGAGAGCTGCCGCGAGCAGCTGGCCGAGGTGATCGAGGCCTGGATCCTCGTCCGGGTATCGCGAGGGCTGGCGGTGCCAGCAATCGGGGGCGCGACGGTCCACGTCAAGAAGGCGAGCTGA
This sequence comes from Polyangiaceae bacterium, assembly GCA_035499695.1. Taxonomy (GTDB): domain Bacteria; phylum Myxococcota_A; class Polyangia; order Polyangiales; family Polyangiaceae; genus Palsa-1150. The sequence goes on along the minus strand of DATJYG010000201.1, from coordinate 3,375 downwards.
TGCCGAGACATTGGGATCGGGTTGCTCGCGATCATCTGAAGCAGGCGGGGATCTCTCGGAAGCAGTGGGAGCGCGCCTGAACGCGAGCTCGGGCCAAGTGGCTGGCAACGATGGGTGAGCGGCTGGACGAGCTCACGAGGGAGCATGCCCTCCCGACACACAGTCCTTCGAACCTGCAAGCGATGTCCTGGCGTGGACCGCCCCTGTCCCGGGACACCCCCTGATCTGTCCGGGACACCCCCTCGGCGGCGGGAGCGCTCGCTAACTGCGCGAGATCCCTGCGGCACGTGACTGGCAACCACCTTGCTCTCGCGAATGCACCGTCGACCGTCGCACCGGCAAGTCACCACTGATAGGAGGGTCCACGCCCGTCATGCCCCGACGCAGTCCACCCCGAGGTCCCAAGCCACCGCTACCGCCCGATGACCCGGTGCGCGCCCAGAACGTTCTCATCGAGGAGATGCGTTCGCAGACGAAGCTCCTCGCCGAGCACGTCGACATGAGGGTGGAAGGGCTCGAGCGGAAGATGGACGACTCGGTGCAAGCCATCCGGGGCGACATCTCGGACATCCGGCGGGCCGTCATCCAGCTGCGACAGGATTTCGATCAACGTCCCGAGCGCGGCCACGTCGACCACTGACGGTTCGTCGTCGACCCAGCGAAGCACGCATCGGGCCGCGGAGTAGGATGGCGCCAACCGGGGCGACCGCTCACTGCGCTGCCCGAAGGACGGAACATGGCCATCAAAGTCGACGTCGATTGTCCGAAGCAGCAGATCACCGTGCATTTTCGCATCAAGACGCAGGGCAATCTCGATCGCCGGCATGCAGACATACGTGCGGCCGTCGACACACGCTGGAACCAGACGCCGCCGCTTCGCTACTACAACTGCGAAGTCCACTTCGTCGTGGACTTCTTCGACGAGCAGAAGCACTCGATGGACAAGTCGGAGCCATGGGACACCTGGCAGCGCGCCCCACAGAGCGGTAGGGCGGGGCTCACGATCTGGGATGAGGCGAAGCTCGGTCCCAACTCGCCGACGATCCCCCATACCACTCAGATCTCGGAGACCGATGGAACGCCGCTCAATCCCGATGACGTCGCGCACGAGCTCGGGCATGACCTCGGCTTGAACGACTTCGCTGCACGGAAGTGGGACCAATCGGGCATCCAGGGCAAGCACGTGGAGGAGATCCTCAATCACCAACCCTTCCGACAGGAGTTGCAGTGCTGCCGTGCCGTGGCCGACGCGCACACGGCCCGGCAAGACGGTGAAGGCGGCGAGATGGCGCCCCCCGAGGAACATTGACCGACCTGGGCCTCAGCGCACGCGCACGCGCATCAGATCGAGCGAGGACTCGATGCGCGTGCAGGCGATCCAGCGTCCGTCCGGCGAGACCCGCGGGTGCATCAGGCTCGCCGTGGGCTCCTCGCTGAGCCGGCGCGGCGTGCCGCCTGCGCGCGGGACCGCGAAGAGCTGCATGCGGCCGTCCTCGAGCGCCGAGTAGACGAGGGTCTGCCCGTCGCGCGACCAGTCGACCCCGCTGTACGCGTCGTTCGGGTACGTGAGCACGCGCGCCGCGCCGCTCCCGTCGGGGCGCACCGTCCAGAGCGCGTGCGTCGACGCAGACACGACGGCGTCGAAGGCGAGCGTGTCGGTGGTCTTCGACCACGCGGGCCAGAGGATCATGTCCGCGCCGGGGACGACGAGCTCGTGGTGCTCGACGCGCGCGCGGGCGTAGGTCGTCGCGTCGGCAATCTGCCAGAACGTGTCGATGTCCTCGTTGGTCGGCAGATGCGGTTCAGCAGCCGGCCCTACCTGCCGACCAACACATGCGGCTGAGCCGTCGAAGGGACTCATCATCGGCAATGTGGCCGCGTTCGCCCCCGCTTGACCGGCACCTTTAAGGTGCCATATTGTCCGGCATGTGGAGAAGAAGAAGCCTCACTACGCCTTGGGCACAATCAAGGCGACCTTCGTCTCCGTGCGGGCGCTGCGCATCACCAAGACAGCTGTCTCGTGCGCAGAGTCCCTTGGCCTCGCGCTGGCGGATGTCGTCACCATCATCCAAGGGATGACCCGGGAACAGTTCTACAAGTCGATGACGAGCCACGCCGACACCGCCATCTGGCAGGACGTGTACCACGTGCCGCACGGCACCATCGTCCTCTACGTGAAGTTCACGACGGACGTCGACGGCTTTCTGGTCATCTCGTTCAAGGAGAAGTAGCCATGGCCCACGAGACGAAGACGCAGCCTTGCCCCGAGTGTGGGGGCAAGATGCGGCACGAGAAGCACGATGACGTGCTGGAGTACAAGGGCCGCAAGCGCACCATCAAGACCGTCGGTTGGTGGTGTGCGAATTGCGGGGAGGCGATCCTGACGGGTGATCCTCTCATCCGTCACGAGAAGGCGTTCCTGCAGTTGAAGGCAGAAGTGGACGGTGTCCTGGGGCCCAAGCAGGTCGCCAAAGCCCGCGAGTCGTTGGGCCTCAGTCAGCGCAAGGCAGGAGAAGTACTCGGTGGTGGTCCGAGGGCGTTCCAGAAGTATGAATCGGGCAAGCAAGCGGTCAGCACGCCCATGAGCCTTCTGCTTCGGCTCTTGCAGAAGGACCCCCGCCGGCTCAAAGAGCTCATTGTCGCGCAATCCGTCGCCGACGCGGTGAAGTCGAAGAAGGTTTCTGGCCGTCGAAGGCGCTCAGCGAGAGCTTGATGCGGTACATCCGCCGAGCCGACGCGCTGGAGCGGTACGAACGACCGGAGACCGATCCGATGCCCTCGATGTTGGCACTGGCGAATGCGGGGGGCCTGCTCTCCGACGATGAGGTGCGCTCAGTACTGTTCGAAGCAGTAGATCGGCTGCTTCTGCGAGCACTGCGTGACCGCAAGTCCGGACGAGACGTCGCACTCGATCAGGGCCGTGCTGGCGGGGCCGATGTTCCCGGCGATCGCGTAGTCCGCCCCGCTGCTCGTCCAATCGGTGCAACGGCCATCGGAGCCGGGGGCTGGACCATTCACGACCTTCGTTCCGTTCGGAAGCGTTCCTGTCCAGGCGCATCCCGGCCGTACGTTGCCGTGCTCGTCGAGCATGTTGACGCCGACGCCGGTGGCCACGAGCGCCGACTTGTCGGCCGCGATCGGGTACTCGGTCCCGCCGTCGATCCCGCTGACGACCATGGGAACGGAGTACCAGCCGCCCGGTACGTCTTGGATGCGATCGACGGCGTTGCTCGTCGCGTCCGAGAGCCAGGCCTTGAACGTGCCCGGGAGTCCGGCGGCTGCCGCCACTTGCTCGCAAAGCTTGTCGGCCGCGAGGGGTCCCGTGGATGCGTTGCCTTCCGCGCGGACCGTCACGCGCTGACCCACTCGCGACCG
>DATJYG010000200.1:0-3635 GCA_035499695.1 Polyangiaceae bacterium | reverse complement strand
CGACTGCGGGATGCAGGTCGGATGAATCTGCGTGAAGCATGGGTTGCCGAAGAGCGCGCCCCGGCGATGCGCCCGCCAGATGGCCGTGCAGTTCGACGCCTTGGCGTTCGTCGACAGGTAGAAGACGTTGCTGTAGCCGCCAGTGGCGAGCACCACGACGTCGCCGACGTGCGACCTGATCGCACCGGTCTCGAGATTGCGCGTGACGATCCCGCGCGCCTGGCCGTCGACGACGACGAGGTCGAGCATCTCGGTCCGCGGGTGCATGGTCACCGTCCCCGCCGCGATCTGCTGCTCGAGGGCCTGGTAGGCCCCGAGCAGCAGCTGCTGACCGGTCTGGCCGCGCGCGTAAAACGTCCGCTCGACCTGTACGCCGCCGAAGGAGCGCGTCTCGAGCAGCCCGCCATAGTCCCGCGCGAACGGCACGCCCTGGGCGACGCACTGGTCGATGATCTCGACGCTCACCTGGGCCAGCCGGTAGGCGTTGCCCTCGCGGGCGCGGAAGTCGCCCCCCTTCACGGTGTCGTAGAAGAGGCGGAAGACGCTGTCGCCGTCGTTGCGGTAGTTCTTGGCGGCATTGATCCCGCCCTGGGCGGCGATCGAGTGGGCGCGGCGCGGCGTGTCGTGGAAGGAGAAGCATTGCACGTGATAGCCCTGCTCGCCGAGCGTCGCCGCCGCGGCGGCACCGGCGAGGCCCGAGCCCACCACCAGGATCGTGTGCTTCCGCCGGTTCGCGGGATTGACGAGCTTCATCTCGAAGCGGCACCGGTCCCACTTCTGCTCGATCGGCCCGGCGGGAATCCTCGCGTCCAGGAGCGGTTCGGCTTTCGGCCCGGTGCTCGACGGGGTCTCGGCGGAATGACCGGGCATCGCGGCTCTCCTCTTCAGCGCAGCCAGCCGGCCAGTACGGCCACGGGCACGGAGATGAATCCGGCGAAGACCAGGAGCGCGACGCCGCGCGACACCGCGCGGAGGAACGGCGTGGTGCGCGCGTCGCTCAAGCCAAGCGTCTGAAGCCCGCTCCAGATTCCGTGGTCGAGGTGCAGGCACAGGCAGGCCATCGCGACCACGTAAAACAGCGCGACATACCAGACGGAGAAGGCGGCCACGACGTTGTGGTGGACCGCCAGGTGCTGGTACTCGCCGGGCTGGAAGCCGAGCTTGCCGGCCGTCAGGTGCAAGAGGTGGTAGACGACAAACAGGGCGAGGATCACGCCGCTCCAGCGCGTGGTCCGGGCTGCGTACGTCGTCGCGATCGACTTCTTGGTGTCGTAGCCCTGCGGGCGCGCGGCCCAGTTCATGCGGGTGAGCTGGAGAGCGGCCGTAATGTGCAGCGCGACCGCGGCAAGCAGCACGATCCGGAGGATCCACAGCAGCCCGCCGTACGGAAACAGCGGCTCCCCCATCGTGCGGAGGAAGACGGCGTAGGCGTCGATCGCGCCCGCACCGAGAAAGATCTTCAGGTTGCCCAGCATGTGCGCGACCACGAAGCCGACGAGCATGAAGCCGGTGACTGCCATGACGACCTTCTTGCCGACCATGGTGCTCCAGAGCGCCATCGCCGGATTGCTCGCCCATGCGCTCTGGGTCCGGGCCGGCGGGGGGGCCACGGAGCTCGCGTGATCGGACGCAGCGCCGACGCTCATCGCAGCCTCCAGTTCGACATCACGGCGTGACGACGTCGAGGGGAGCGGGGGCCATCGCACCGAGGCCGAATGGCGACCGCGAGCACGCCGATGCTGGCCGAGGTGGGGGCCGGGAACATGCCTTCCATCCCCTCGTTTGGTCGTCCTCCGTTCAGGATCTCGGCGATGTGGATCACCTTCAGCGGGAGCCGACGCCGACGTCGGGAAAGAAGGCGTCGATGTAGCACGGGATGAAGAGACCGACCTTCATGGGAACGTTCGCCAGTTCGACATCACGGTGTCCGTCACGTCGTCGAGCTCGTCCGCGAAGACCATCTTCGTCATCGCGAGCGCGAACCCCCTCGCCTGCGCGATCGTCGCCTTCGGCGGCATCGCGAGCACGTTCGGATCGGTGACGACGTCCACGAGTGCGGGCCCCTTGCACGTCAGCATTTGTTCGAGCGCCGGGCGGACCTGCGCGGGCTCCTCGACGCGCACGGCCTCGAGCCCGACCGCTTCTGCCACGGCCGCGAAGTTCGGGTTCTTGAGCTCGCAGCCGTGGTGCGGAAGTCCCGCGACCTCCATCTCGAGCTGGACCATGCCGAGCGTGTGGTTGTCGAAGAGAACGATCTTGACGGGCAGGTCGTGCTGGCGGAGCGTGAGGAGTTCGCCCATCAGCATGGCGAGCCCGCCGTCCCCCGAGAGCGAGATCACCTGGCGGTCCGGGTAGGCAACCTGCGCGCCGATCGCCTGCGGCAGCGCGTTGGCCATCGAGCCGTGGTTGAACGACCCGAGGAACCGCCGCCCCTTTGCCGCATGGACGTAGCGCGCGCCCCAGACGGCGCACATCCCGGTGTCGACCGCGAAGATGGCGTCCCGGCTCGCCAGCTCGTCGAGCGTGGCGGCGACGTACTCGGGGTGGATCGGCCGCCGCGCGCCGACGTGCTCGACGTACGCCCGCAGTTTCCGGCGTGCGCGCTCGTTGCGCTCGAGCATGGCGTCCAGGAAGGCGTGGTCGCTCTTCGGCTCGACGAGCGGGAGCAGCGCGTCGATCGTGTCGCGCACGTCGCCGCACAGTCCCACGTCGAGCTTCGAGCGCCGTCCCAGACGCTCGGCGCGGACGTCGATCTGTGCGATGCGGGGTGAGGTCGGCAGGAACGTGTCGTACGGGAAGTCGGTGCCGAGCAGCAGGAGGACGTCGCAGGCGTGCATCGCCTTGTACGCGGCGCCCCAGCCGAGGAGACCGGTCATGCCGACGGCGTACGAGTTGTCGGGCTCGATCCACTGCTTGCCGCGGAAGGAGTAGCCGACGGGCGCCTTGAGCTTCTCGGCGAGCGCCAGGACCTGGCGCTGCGCGCCGGCGCAGCCGGTGCCGCAGAAGAGCGTCACCGTCCGCGCCCCGTTCACGAGGTCGGCGAGGCGCGCCAGGTCGTCGTCGGCGGGCCGGACCACCGGGACGGCTGCGAAGGGCCGGTGCGCCACGGTCTCCGAGGGAGCGTCCATCGCCGCGACGTCGCCGGGCAGCACGACGACGGAGACACCCCTTCGGCTGACGGCGTGCTGCATGGCGCTTTGCAGCACCCGCGGGAACTGGCGGGGGTGAGAGACCAGCTCGCAGTAGTGACTACACTCGCGGAAGAGCTGCTCCGGATGCGTCTCCTGGAAATACCCCGAGCCGATCTCCGAGCTCGGGATGTGCGCGGCGATGGCGAGGACGGGCGCCATGTTGCGGTGCGCGTCGAAGAGCCCGTTGATCAGGTGCAGGTTGCCGGGCCCGCAGCTTCCCGCGCAGACCGCGAGCTCGCCGGTGAGCTCCGCGTCGGCTCCGGCGGCGAACGCCGCGGCCTCCTCGTGGCGGACGTGGATCCAGTCGACGCCGCCGCTCCGGCGGATGGCGTCGGTCACGGGGTTCAGGCTGTCGCCGACGATGCCGTAGACGCGTCGAACCCCCGCGTCGACGAGCATCCGGATCAGTCGTTCGGCGACATTGTCCGGCATGGCGGCACTCCT
>DATJYG010000199.1:0-50188 GCA_035499695.1 Polyangiaceae bacterium | reverse complement strand
CGTCCACGTCGCGCTGGTCGCTTACTTCGACCAGGCCGCGCAGGCCGAGGTGCAGCGCAAGTACGGCGACATCAAGCCCGACGCGCTCCTCAGCGTGCGCGCCGACGAGAAGCAGAGGCTCACGTCCGGCCCCATGCCCATCGATCAGGCGATGCAGACGCTCGGGCAGAAGGGCCGCATGGGCGCGGGCCCGGCCATCGTGCCGGCGCCCGAGAAGGTCGACATCTCGCCGATGCAGGGGTGGGTCAAGATGCCCGTCGAGGTCCCGGCGCCCCTCGCGGCAGCTGCCTCGGCCGCTGCGTCCGCTGCTCCGGCGCCGGCTCCGGCGGGCGCGCCCTCCGCGGCGCCGTCGTCGTCGACGGCACCTCCCGCCGGATCCGCACCTCCACCCCCGAACCACCCGTGAAGCACCCCCTCGTCGCGCCGATCACCGTCTCCGCCGCCGCCCTGGCCTCGTGCCTGCTGGTCGGTGCCGGTGACGCGCGCGCGACGACGCAACAGTGGACGGAGCAGCCGGGGGGCGCGCAGCCGCTCACGAACGCGACGCCGCCGGCGCTCGTGGGCGTCGACATCGTCGAGAACCTCGGGGGCGCGCTGCCTCGGGACGCGAGCTTCCGCGACACCGAGGGCAAGACGGTGCGCCTCGGCGACTTCTTCGACGGCAAGCGCCCGACGCTCTTCGTCTTCGCGTACCACACGTGCCCGATGCTCTGCAGTCTCGTGCTGGACGCGACGGTCAAGTCGCTGAACGACGTGGCGTGGACCGCGGGAGACCAGTTCGACGTCGTCTCGGTGAGCATCGACCCGAAGGACACGCCGGAGTCGGCGACCAAGAAGCGCGCGCAGGTGGTGGACAGCTACGCCCGCGCCCACGGGAGCACCAAGGGGTGGCACTTCCTCACGGGCGAGGAGAGCCAGATCCGCAAGGTGACCGACGCCATCGGGTTCAAGTACCAGTACGACCCGCGCCAGAAGCAGTACGCGCACCCCGCGGCGATTTACCTGCTGACGCCGGAGGGGCACATCGCGCGTTACCTCTACGGGATCTCGTACGACCCGGGCGACATCCGCCTCGGGCTGCTCGAGGCGACCGAGGGGCGCTCGATCACGACGACCGAGCGGATCCTCCTCTACTGCTACCACTACGACCCGCAGGGGAAGAAGTACTCGCTGGTCGCGATGAACGTGATGCGCCTCGGGGGAGGGGTCACGCTCGTGCTCCTCGGTAGCTTTCTCACGATCATGTGGGCACGCGAGCGGCGCAAGCGCCGAGAGCGCGCGCAGAGCGCGGCGTCCGCGACCGCGCAGGTAACTGGAGCGCACTTGTCATGAACGAGCCCAACGCACCCCCGACTTTCCAGCTCCCGGAGCAGATGTCGACGGTCTCCGCCGACGTCGACTGGCTCTACTATTTCATCTACTGGACCAGCGTCGTCCTCTTCGTCGCCATCGTCGGCGCGATGATCTGGTGGGCGATCCAGTACCGCGAGCGCAAGGGCCACAAGGCCGAGCCGACCGGGCACAACCTGCCGCTCGAGATCGCGTGGACGATCGCGCCGATCTTCATCCTCGTGTTCATGTTCCACAAGGGCTTCCAGGGCTACATGGACATGGACGTCGCGCCGGCGAACGCGATGGAGATCCGCGTCAACGCCAAGCAGTGGGCGTGGGAGTTCGTCTACCCCAACGGCGGCAGCAGCGACGAGCTGCACGTGCCGGTGCACCAGCCGGTGAAGCTCGTGATGGCGTCGGCGGACGTGCTCCACTCGTTCTACGTGCCGGCGCTGCGCGTGAAGCGCGACCTCGTCCCCGGCATGTTCACGACGGTGTGGTTCGAGGCGACGCACGTCGGGCACGACGACATCGCGTGCGCCGAGTACTGCGGCGGCAGGAGCTCGGGCCCCAACGGGGAGCTCCCGTACCAGCCGAGCGACGACCCGCTGCATCCGTACGTCGCCGGACAGGCGACCGGGCACTGGGCGATGCACTCGATGCTCTACGTCGAGACGCCGGAGGACTACCAGAAGTTCGTCAAGAGCATCGGCGACCCGTGCGACCAGTACGCGTCGAGCGGCAAGAAGTGCCCCGCCGAAGTCGCCGCCGGACAGGGAGCGAAGCTCTATCAGTCCAAGGGCTGCGCCGCGTGCCACACGACGACGGGCGCCCGGCTCGTCGGCCCCTCGTGGAAGGGCATCTGGAACAAGACCGAGGAGACCGACAAGGGCCCGATGAAGGTGGACGAGCAGTACGTCCGCCGGTCGATCCTCGACCCGAATTTCCGCGTCGTGAATGGGTACCAGGCCGTCATGCCGACGTTCCTCGGTCAGATCAGCGACGGTGAGATCGACGAGATCACCGAGTACATCAAGTCACTCAAGGAATAGGTAGGAGAGACTCGTCATGGCAGCAGTCGCCCCCCATGCCGGCGCGGTAGGCGCGGGACATCACGCCGCGGACTCGCACGGCGATCCCGACGCGATGTACCTGAAGGCCAGCCGCGGGATCCGCTCCTGGCTCTTCACGCTCGACCACAAGCGCATCGGGCTGATGTACCTGACGATGGTCGCGCTCGCGTTCCTCGTCGGCGGCATCTTCGCGCTCCTCGTGCGCCTCGAGCTCTTCTCGCGCGGCAAGACCATCATCGACGGCGAGACGTACAACCGCTTCTTCACGCTGCACGGCGCGGTGATGGTGTTCCTCTTCATCATCCCCAGCGTGCCGGCGGCGCTCGGCAACTTCTTCTTGCCGATCATGATCGGCGCGAAGGACGTCGCCTTCCCGAGGCTGAACCTCCTCAGCTTCTACATCTACCTCTGCGGCGTCGCGATCCTGCTCTGCAGCATCATCATGGGCTCGGTCGACACCGGGTGGACCTTCTACACGCCGTACAGCGTGCAGACGACCAACAGCGTCATCTCGATGACGTTCGGCGTCTTCGTCCTCGGGTTCTCGTCGATCCTCACCGGCGTCAACTTCCTCGTCACCGTGCACACGATGCGCGCGCCCGGGTGCACCTGGGGGCGCATGCCGCTCTTCGTGTGGGGCATGTACGCGACGGCGCTCATCCAGATCCTGGCGACGCCGGTGCTCGCAATCACGCTGCTCCTGCTCATCGCCGAGCGCTTCCTCGGCATCGGTGTGTTCGACCCGAAGCTCGGCGGCGACCCGGTGCTCTTCCAGCACTTCTTCTGGTTCTACTCGCACCCGGCCGTCTACATCATGATCGTGCCGGGAATGGCGATCAACTCGGAGCTCATCGCGACCTTCAGCCGTCGCGCGATCTTCGGGCAGTTCGCGGTGGCCATGAGCTCACTGGGCCTGGCGATCCTCGGGTTCCTCGTCTGGGGGCACCACCTCTTCGTCGCCGGGATGAGCGAGTTCGCGACGATGCTCTTCTCGGCGCTGACGTTCCTCGTCGCCATCCCGAGCGGCGTGAAGGTCTTCAACTGGACCGCGACCATCTACAAGGGGTCGATCCTCTGGGCCTCGCCGATGCTCTACGGCATGGCCTTCATCTTCCTCTTCACGATCGGCGGGCTGACGGGCCTGTTCCTCGGCACCCTGAGCGTCGACGTACACCTGACGGACACGTACTTCGTCGTCGCCCACTTCCACTACGTCATGATGGGCGGCACGGTCATCGCGTTCCTCGGCGGCCTCCTCTACTGGTGGCCGAAGATGACCGGCAAGTGGCACGACGAGTTCAAGGCCAAGGTCGGCTTCTGGTTCGTCTTCGTCGGCTTCAACACGGTGTTCATCCCGCAGTTCATCATGGGCTCGCGCGGGATGCCGCGGCGCTACTACGACTACCTGCCGCAGTACGAGATCTTCCACCGCATCTCGACGGTCGGGTCGTGGATCCTCGCCATCGGCCTCTTCACGACGGCGTACACGCTGCTCGAGGCTCTCTGGAAGGGCAAGCCCGCGCCGCGCAACCCGTGGGGTTCGGCCGGCTACGAGTGGGGGACGGACACACCGCCGTGCCTGACGAACTTCCACAAGACGCCCGTCTTCACGCGCGGACCTTACGACTACCACCTCGCCACGGCCGAGGAGCTTGCGACCGGCTGGGACGAGGTCGGTGGCGAGCCTGGGAGCAAGAAGAAGGACTGACATGGCCAACGTGAGCGATACGGCGCAAGCCAGTCACGGCGAGCAAGGGGGCGACGGGCACGAGCATCCGTCGTTCCTGCAGCATCACTTCGACACGCCCGCGCAGCAGTTCGACGCGTCGAAGCTCGGGATGTGGGTGTTCATCGCGACCGAGATCCTGATGTTCGGAGGCCTCTTCTGCGCCTACGCGATCTGGCGCGCGATGGAGCCGAACGTCTTCGATCAGGCGCACCACTTCCTGAACAAGATCCTCGGCGCCACGAACACCGTGGTCCTCCTCTTCAGCAGCTTGACGGCGGCGCTCGCGGTGCGCTCGGCGCAGCTCGGCAAGCGCAACCAGACGACGATCCTCCTGGTCACGACGATCGCCTGCGCCGGCATCTTCCTCGTGGTCAAGTACTTCGAGTACGCCCACAAGATCCATCTCGGCCTGCTGCCGGGGCACTGCTTCGGCCACCCCATGTTCAGCGGGGCGATCCAGAACGGCCAGGAGGTCGGCACGTGCGTGCGCATCCACGCCGACCAGACGTCGTCGATGCCCGAGTGGGTGCGCGCGATCGACGAGTCGGGGCACGAGCAGCTCCTTCCGCCGCGCGCGAACATGTTCTTCGCCCTCTACTTCTGCATGACGGGCCTGCACGCGGTCCACGTCATCGTGGGCATGAGCATCCTCGTGTGGGTGCTCTACAAGAACATCAAGGGCACCTTCTCGCCCGCGTACTTCACGCCGGTCGACCTCGGGGCGCTCTACTGGCACCTCGTCGACCTCGTGTGGATCTACCTCTTCCCGCTCCTCTATCTCGTCGGAAAGCCGGAGTGACCCCCCATGTCGAGTGAAGCCCGCACTGGCCACGCGGCATCGCAAGCGATGCCGGGGCACGGCCATGCCGACGACGGCGCCGTCCACGTGCACATCGCGACCGCCCGGTTCTACTGGGGGATATTCGGCGCGCTCGTCCTGCTGACCATCGCGACCGTCAAGGTGTCGTATTACGACTTCGGGGCGGCCAACACGATCGTCGCGATGCTCATCGCGACGATGAAGGGGTCGCTCGTCGCCGCGTTCTTCATGCACCTGCGGCACGACAAGCTGTTCAACACGCTGGCGTTCCTCGCGGCGTTCCTCTTCCTCGCCATCTTCATCCTGCTCACGTACGACGACCTCGGGAACCGCGCGAAGGTCGAGCCGGACTACGGCGCAGTCATCAACCGCGAGACGGGGATGACGGCTCCCGGCGGCGCGCCGGCGACGAGCGCCACGATCGACGAGGTGGAGAACGAGGCGCCGCCCGCAGGATCGGCGGCTCCCGGAGCTCACCCGGCCGAGAAGCCGGCCGAGAAGAAGGAGTGACTTGAGAGCAGCCGCGCGCTCCGCGGGCTCGCTCGCGTGCGCGGCTGTGGCGCTCGTGTCGCTCGCCGGGGACGCTGGCTGTCATCGCAAGCACGTGCCGGTCGAGGCCGCGCCCGAGCTCGGGTATCCGGCGTGCGGCGACGCGGGGGCCGACGACCACGGGACGGCGGTGGCCACGGGGAGGCTGCGTTCCGGGCCTCTCTCGAACGAGCAGAACGTGGTCGAGCGGTTCGAGCTCGATCGCACCGCGTGCGGTTACGCGTACCACGCGCGGCAGGAATGGCCGCTCGACATCAGCGACGTCGAGATCCGCTACGACGCGAACCTGACGCCCACCTGGGCGTGGAAGCGCATGACGATCGCCGGATCGCAGCGCGACGACGGCAACGCCGACATCCGCCGCTACGAGATGCGCACGGGTGACGTGTTCATCAAGCGCCGGGCCGCCGACGGAAGCACGACGATGGAGAAGCTCCTGCCGGGCGGCCGCATGACGGCGCCCGCGGGGGCGCGCGTCGGCGCCGTCATCGCGCCGGGCAGGGGGAGCATCACGGCGTGGCTGAAGCGAGCGAAGCTGCCCGTGGGCGGCAAGACGCAGGATCTGGTGCTCGACTTCCGCCCGATGGTGGAGTCGCTCGAGGTCGGCACCCTGCAGCGGCAGGCGGACCAGTTCGAGGCGGACTACGGCAAGAACGTGCGCGTCTACACCTTCTTCGGGCGCGAGACGGTCTTCGCGGACGAGTCCGACGTGGTCATCGGTGACCTCGCCGGGATGCGGCCTGCCGACCTCGTGAAGACCCCCGAGCCGGAGCCGCTGCCGACGTACGGGGGAGCCGACCCCGTGCATACGCCCTGACGTTCGGGGCCGAGACGCGGTAGAAGGCTCGGCGTGAGGCCCACGCGCGAGGTCCAGTTCGACGGCCTGGTCGGTCCCACGCACAACTACGGGGGGCTCAGCCCGGGCAACGTCGCGAGCCAGATCCACGGCGGGCAGGTGTCCAACCCGCGCGCCGCGGCCAAGCAGGGCCTCGCGAAGATGCGCTTCGTGCGCGACCTCGGCGTGACGCAGGCGCTGCTGCCGCCGCAGGACCGCCCGAGCATCGCGACGCTGCGCACCCTCGGCTTCGTCGGCAGCGACGAGGAGGTCATCGCCGCCGCCGGCGCGGGGGACGGGTTCCACCTGCGCATCTGCTCGAGCGCGTCGGCCATGTGGACCGCCAACGCCGCGACGGTCGCTCCCTCGTGCGACGCGCAGGACGGACGCGTGCACCTCGTCCCGGCCAACCTGCAGCAGATGTTCCACCGCGCCATCGAGCCGCCGACGACGACGCGCATCCTGCGCGCCATCTTCCGCGACGAGCGGCGCTTCGCCGTCCACGAGCCGCTGCCCGGCGGCGGCCAGTTCGCCGACGAGGGTGCGGCGAACCACACGCGCCTCGAGACCTCGCGCGGCGCGCTGCACGTCTTCGCGTGGGGGCGGTGCGCGTGGGGCGCCTTCGCCGGGCCACGCAGGTACCCGGCGCGTCAGACGCGCGAGGCGAGCGCGGCGCTCGCGCGCATCAACCGGATCGACCCGGCGCGCTGCGTGTTCCCCCAGCAGAGCCCCGAGGGCATCGACGCCGGCGCCTTCCACACCGACGTGATGGCCGTGGGCACCGGGCGCTACCTCCTGATGCACGAGCTGGCGTTCGTCGACGACACCCGCTTCGTCGAGGAGCTGCGCCGCCTGCTCGGCGACGAGCTGGTCGTCTTCCGCGCGACCAAGGGCGAGCTCCCCCCGGAGAACGCGGTCGCGGCGTACCCCTTCAACTCGCAGCTCCTGGCGCTCGACGACGGCACGATGGCCATCGTCGCCCCGGAGGACGCGCGCGACGACAAGTACGCCCGCGCGTTCCTCGAGCGCGTCGTCGCCGAGGGCGGCCCGCTCTGGCGGCTGCACTACATCGACGTGAGGCAGTCGATGCAGAACGGAGGCGGCCCGGCGTGCCTGCGCCTGCGCGTCCCGCTGACGGAAGAGGAGACGCGCGCGCTCGGCGGCCGCGTGCTCGTGGACGACGCGCTCCACGCGGAGCTCGTCGCGTGGGTCGACAAGCACTACCGCGACCGCCTCGTGCCCGGGGACCTCGCCGATCCGAAGCTCGCCCGCGAGATCATGACCGGGCTCGACGAGCTGACGCGCATCCTCGGCCTGGGCGCCGTGTACGACTTCCAGCGCTGACCGGCGCGGCAGGGCGTCGGCGCGGGCGGCGGCAACCTGTGCTAATCCGCCCTCCCTCCCATGCTCTTCTCGCGCGCCCTCATTCCCACCACGAAGGAAGCTCCGGCGGACGCGACCAACGCGAGCCACATCCTGCTCTCGCGCGCCGGGTACATCCGCAAGGTCGGCGCCGGCATCTACGACTTCCTGCCGCTCGGCTACCGCGTCCTTCGCAAGGTGGAGGCGATCGTCCGCCAGGAGATGGACCGTGCCGGCGCGCTCGAGCTCCTCATGCCGGCGCTGCTGCCGGCCGAGTACTTCAAGGAGACGGGGCGCTGGGACGTGTACGGCCCGGTGCTGCTCCGCATCAAGGACCGCAAGGGCGGCGACTACCACCTGGGGCCGACGCACGAGGAGATCATCACGGACATCGCGCGCCGCGAGATCCGCAGCTGGCGCGAGCTGCCGAAGAACCTCTACCAGGTGCAGGTGAAGTTCCGCGACGAGCCGAGGCCGCGCGGGGGGCTGCTCCGCTGCCGCGAGTTCGTCATGAAGGACGCGTACTCGTTCGACGCCGACGAGGCGGGCGCGATGGCGAGCTACGAGACGATGCGCAAGGCGTACGTGCGCATCTTCGACCGCATGGGCCTCACGTACCGCATGGTCGCGGCCGATCCCGGCGCAATCGGTGGGCTCAAGAGCGCCGAGTTCCAGGTGCTCGTCGACTCGGGCGAGGACTTCATCGTCGCCTGCGACAAGTGCGACTACGCGGCCAACGTGGAGATCGCGACGGTGAAGGTCGCGGCGCAGGCGGCGGCGGCCGGCACGAGCGAGGCCGTGGCGCGCGTGCACACGCCGGGGCACGGGACCATCGAGGACGTGACGAAGTTCCTCGGCGTGCAGAAGGGCGCGATGCTCAAGTCGCTCCTCTACGTCGCGGCCGGCGAGGTCGTGATGGCCGTCGTGCGCGGCGACCACGATGTCAACGAGGTGCGCCTGGCGCGCGCTCTCGGCGTGGACGAGGTGTTCCTCGCGGGCGAGGAGGACGTGAAGAAGGCGACCGGCGCCGCCGTGGGCTTCGCGGGCCCCGTGGGGTTCAAGGGCAAGATCGTCGTCGACCGCGCCGCGTCCGTCGTCTCGAGCGGCGTCACGGGGGCGAACGAGACCGACTGGCACCTGAAGAACGTGGTGCTGGGCCGCGACTACGAGGGGCAGGTGGCCGACGTGCGCCTCGCCACGACGGGCGACCCGTGCCCCGACTGCGACGGCGGCAAGCTCACGCTGTACCGCGGCATCGAGGCGGGGCACATCTTCGTCCTCGGCACGAAGTACTCCGACAAGATGGGCGCCACCTACGTGGACGAGAAGCAGCAGGCGAAGGCGCTCGTGATGGGCTGCTACGGCATCGGCGTCTCGCGCCTCGTCGCGACGACGATCGAGCAGCACAACGACGAGAACGGGATCCGCTGGCCCATGAGCATCGCGCCGTACCAGGTGCACCTCGTCACCATCGGCCGCGAGGACAACGTGCTCTCGACGGCGCGCGAGATCCACGACGCGCTCGAGAAGCAGGGCATCGACGTCCTGTGGGACGACCGCGACGAGCGCCCCGGCGTGAAGTTCAAGGACGCGGATTTGATCGGCGTCCCGCTGCGCGTGACCGTCGGCGCCAAGGGCCTGGCCGGGGGCAACGTCGAGCTGAAGCCGAGGACCGAGCCGGACCCGAAGAAGGCCGAGCTCGTGCCCGTGGCGGACGCGGTGAGGGTTCTCGCGGAGCGCGTGAGGCAGGCGCTGGGCGCTACGGGTTGACGAGAAGAAAGAGCACTCGGCACCACAGGCTGACGAGAGGAGAATGAAAGAAGATCAGAAGATCAAAAGATCAAGAAGGTGGTGTTGTGGGAACCAACAAACCCTCTTTTGATCTTCTTATCTTCTGATCTTCTTTCCCTCTCCTTCTTTGGTGCCTGATGAGCCGGATCGATCGTCTTCCGCCGCCCCCCGAGAAACCCGTGCGGTCGCCGCCCGTGGCGGTCGCGGGGGAGGAGCCGGTGCGCATCGGGACGCTGGATGCGCGCGTGCACGTGCCGGCGGCGCCGAGGCGCGCGGTCGTCATCTGTCACCCGCATCCGCTCTACGGCGGGAGCATGAACAGCCCGGTGCCGCTGGCGATCGCCAAGACGCTGTCGGATCAGGTGCAGGGCACGGTGGCGTGGGCCCGGTTCGACTTCCGCGGCGTCGGGGCGAGCGGGGGCACGTACGACGAGGGACGCGGGGAGGTGGACGATGCGCGCGCCGTCATCGCGCACATGCGCTCCGTCGCACCGGGGGTGCCCATCGGCGTGTGCGGGCACTCCTTCGGCTCCTGGGTCGGACTGCGCGCCGCCGGGCTCGAGTCGGGCGTCGACCGGTGTCTGCTCGTCGCCCCCAGCGTCCGGTTCTTCGAGTTCCGGGACGACGCGTTCGTCTTCGCGGGGGACAAGACCATCTTCATCGGCGACCAGGACGAGTTCTGCGACGTGAGCGAGGCGACCGAGCTGGCGACGCGCCTGGGCGCAAAGCTCAGGGTTTTCGAAGGGTTCGACCACCACTTCATGAAGTCCAGGCGCGCCATGGCCGAAGCCGCGGTGCCCGTAATTGCTCCCGAATCCGCCGACCCCGTGGCCGTGTAGCTCGCGGTTGCGGTCACGAAGCTCGCGGTCGCGGTCGCGAGGCTCGCGGTCGCGGTCGCGAAGCTCGCGGCGTGCAGTCGTGAGGCTCGCGGATGCAGTCGTGAGGCTCGCGGCCACGGTCACGAGCCACGCGACCGCGGGGACGTGACTCCCGGCGATGTTGCCCTACATTACCCGGCACTCCCGTGAGCGAACCGAAGGGCATCACGTCGACCGACGCCGTGCACGCGGGCGACGAGCGCGACAAGCCGTACGACGCGGTGACGACGCCGCTCGTGCAGACCGCGACGTACACCTTCTCGAGCAGCGCGGAGATCGCCGCGTTCACCGAGGGGAGACACGCGGACCTCGATCGCGAGGAGTACGGCCGGTACGGCAATCCCACGGTGCGCGGCGTGGAGCTCCGGCTCGCCGCGCTCGAGGGGACCGAGGACGCCGCGCTCTTCGCGAGCGGCATGGCGGCGCTGACGACGAGCGTCCTGGCGCTCGTGAAGTCGGGGCAGCACGTGGTGCTCTTCCGCGACTGCTACCGCATGACCCTCGAGTTCACGACCGACGTGCTCGCACGCTTCGGCGTGAGTCACACGCTGCTCGACGCGGGGGACGTGGCGGCGCTGCCGGGCGCGCTGCGCCCCGAGACGCGCCTGGTGCTCAGCGAGTCACCGACCAACCCGTACCTCGCGTGCATCGACCTCCCGGCGCTCGCGGCGGCGTGCAAGGCGCGCCGCGGCGTGAAGTCGCTCGTGGACGCGACGTTCGCGACGCCCGTGAACTGCCGGCCCGCGTCCTACGGCGTGGACCTGGTGGTGCACAGCGCGACGAAGTACCTCGCGGGGCACAACGACGTGCTCGCCGGCGCCGTGTGCGGCTCGCGCGATCTCGTGTCGCTCGTGCGCGACCTGCGCGACGTGCTGGGCGCCGTCTGCGATCCGCACGCGGCGTACCTCGTAGGGCGCGGGATGAAGACGCTCGCGATCCGCGTCGCTCGCCAGAACGCGACGGCGCAGAGGCTCGCCGAGCGGCTCGAGAAGCACCCGCGCGTCGAGCGCGTCTTCTATCCGGGGCTGCCCTCGCACGCGAGCCACGCGGTGGCGCGCGCGCAGATGCGCGGCTTCGGCGGCGTCGTGGGCTTCGTCGTGAAGGGCGGTCTCGGGGCGGCGAGCAAGGTGGTCGACGCGATGCGCATCCCGCGCATCGCCCCGAGCTTCGGCGGCGTCGAGGCGCTCGTCGAGCAGCCGGCCGTCATGAGCTACTACGCGATGACCACCGAGGAGCGCGCCGCCATCGGCATCGCCGACGGCCTCGTGCGCCTGAGCGTCGGCATCGAAGAGACCGACGACCTCGTCGCAGACGTCGAGCGCGCCCTCGGCGCCTAGCGCCCGAGCATCGCGAGGATCGCGTCGACGCTCGCCGCCGTTTCGGCCTGGGTCGTCGGCGCCGCTTCCTTCACGTCGATCTCGTCGAGGAGCTCCGCGGGGACGTCGAGGAGGAAGCGGCTCGGGGTGCGCGCGACGGCCTTGCCGCGCATCGCGCGCGACTTGGCCCGGCTGAGCACCAGCTTCTCGCGGGCGCGGGTGACGCCGACGTAGAAGAGGCGGCGCTCCTCCTCGACGTCGGCCGAGCCGCCCTCGCCGGCGTCGCACGCCCGCGGGTCGATGGTGCGCTGGTGCGGGAGGTACCCCTCCTCGCAGCCGATGAGGAAGACGAGCGGGAACTCGAGGCCCTTGCTCCCGTGCAGCGTCGAGAGGGTCACCACGTCGCCGGCGTCGTCGCCCTCAGTCTCGATGTCCATCGTCAGCGTGTGCAGGAACGCCGAGAGCCCGTCGGTTCCGGCGCCGTCGCGCGCCTCGCGCTTGGCCAGCGTGCCGAGCACGCCCTCGACGTTCGCCCAGCGCTTGGCCGCGACGTCCAGGTTCGGCGAGGCGCGCGAGATGTCGTCCTGCAGCTCCACGCGCTCGACCAGCCCGCGGGCCACGGCGCTCGGCGCGCGCTTCTCGCCGAAGAGCTCCCGGCGCGCCTGCGCGACGGTCTCGGTGAGCTTGCGGCACCCGTCGCGCGCGGGGCTCGGCAGATCGTCGAAGGCGTCGGCCCGCTCGACGCACGTCCAGAGCGACCACTTGCGCTGCGCCGCGTGCATCGCCAGCCGCTCGAGCGACGTGTCGCCGATGCCGCGCGCCGGCACGTTCACGATGCGCCGCAGGGCGATCTCGTCGTTCGGGTTGAGCGCGAGCTTCATGTAAGCGAGGACGTCCTTCACCTCCTTGCGCTCGAAGAACTGCGCGCCGCCGACGACCTTGTGCGCGACGCCCTGCTCGCGCAGCGCCTCCTCGATGAGCCGCGACTGCCCGTTGGACCGGTAGAGCACCGCGACGTCGCGCGCCCGCCGCCCCTCGTCGCGGATGGCGCGCCGCACCTCGCGGCCGATCCACGTCGCCTCGACCTCCGGCGTCGCGGCGACGGCGAGCGTGGCCTTCTCGCCGCCCGCGCGATCGGTGAAGAGCACCTTGCGCCACTTCGCGTCGGTGCGCTTCGCGATGACCGCGTTGGCGACGGCGAGGATCGGCTCCGTCGAGCGGTAGTTCTGCTCGAGCTTGATGACGCGTGCGCCCGGGAAGTGCGTCTCGAAGTCGAGGATGTTGCGCACGTCGGCCCCGCGCCATCCGTAGATGGCCTGGTCGTCGTCGCCGACCGCGCACACGTTCTTGCGGGTCCCGCAGAGGAGCCGCAGGAGCTCCAGCTGCGCGCGGTTGGTGTCCTGGTACTCGTCGACGAGCACGTGGAGGAAGCGCTTCTGCCAGCGCGCGCGCATCGCGTCGTCGTCGCGCCAGCGCCGGGCGACCTCGCAAACGAGGTCGTCGAAGTCGAACGCCTTGAAGTTTCGCAGCGCCGCCTGGTAGCGGGGGAAGATCTCGCGCGCGATCTCGTCGTACGCGTCGCCCTCGCGGAGCGGCATCTCCTCGGCCGACTGGAACGCGTTCTTCGCGTTCGAGAGCCGCGCGAGGACCGCCTGCGCGTCGTAGGAGCGGTCGGCGCCCGCGGCGCGCAGGAGCTGCTTCACGAGCGACGTCTGGTCGCCCTGGTCGAAGATGGTGAAGCTCCCGCCCACGGCGTCGCGCTCGCGCTGCAGCACGCCGAGCCCGAAGGAGTGGAAGGTGCTCACCGTCAGCGCGCGCGCCGTGCCGGCCCCGCCCTTGCCGAGCATCGACCCAACGCGCTCGCGCATCTCGGCGGCCGCCTTGTTGGTGAAGGTGAGCGCCACGATGCCCGCGGGCGGCACGCCCTTCTCGAGCAGGCGCACGATGCGGTGCGTGATGACGCGCGTCTTGCCCGACCCGGCGCCGGCCAGCACGAGGACGGGCCCGTCGCCGTGCTCGACTGCGGCGCGCTGGGCCGCGTTCAGACGCGAAGATGCGGACATCGCGATGCGGGGGAGGGGCCCCGCAACACTCGCGGAGCAGTCGCCGTCCTTACAGTGCGGCCGGCGGCGACACTAGATTGATAAACGCGGGCGCGTATGCTGGGGCGCCTGATGCGTTCTTTTCCCGCCTTCCGTGCCACCTCGACTCTCCTCTTGCTTGCCGCCGCGTGCGGCGGGAACGCGTCGCCGCCGCAGGCGCCGTCGGGGCCGCAACCCGCCGCGCAGGCCGCGCCGCCGCCCCCGCCGGATCTGTCGCCCGTGCCGGAGCCGCAGACGCTCGTCGTCTCGGGGCGGCTCGCGAAGCTCTCGCACAGCTTCGACGTCGCGCACGAGTGGTCGAAGCTGCCGATGCCGCAGAGCGAGCAGGTGAGCGAGATCCTGACGACGGAGGCCATCGGTCCGGTCGTGGACCTGGATCAGCCGGTCGACTTCGCGGTCGCCATCGTCGGCAGCGGGTCGCACATGCGCGACCTCACGGCGGTGTCGGCGGCGGTGAAGGACCCGGACAAGGTGCGCGCGTCGCTCGCGGAGCGCTACAAGCTCGTGCCCGGCGACAACGGGACGACGCTCATCCAGGGTCTCGGGCGCTCCGAGGACAAGGACGACGACTCGGAGGATGACGACGACGACGACGACCAGCACAGGTCGGACAAGAGCGGCGGGGACGACGGCGACTCGAAGCGCACCTGCGAGCTCGCGCAGTCCGCGGGCGGCGCGCCCGTACGCCTCGTGTGCGGGTGGACCGCCAAGGCGCTGACGGAGCTCGGGCCCTGGCTCACGCGCACGGCGGCGCGCGCGCAGTCGACGTCCGACCTGCACGCCGACCTGCGCATGGGGCCCCTCAAGCCGACGATCTCGGAGCAGCGAAAGCTCATCGGGATGATCCTCGGCAGCATGCTGGGCGGCCGCATGGGCGGCGCCGGCATGCGCGACCTCATGATCGCCCTCGGCAGCGACGCGGCGGACTTCGCGACGGACCTCGACGCCGGGACCCTCGACGTCGCGCTGGCAGACCAGGGCGCGACCGGGACGTTCGGGCTCAAGCTGGGCGGCAGCAGCTCGACGATGGGCCGCATCGCCCTGGCGCACCCCGAGCGCAACGGGGCGCCGCCCGCGACCTTCTGGCAGATGCCGGCGGACACGGACCTCGCGGTCTTCTCGCGCGGCATCGACGACCCGTTCGTCGCCCACGCGCGCGAGCTCGTGGTCGGAGCGTTGCGCGACATCGTGACCGACGCCGGCATCAAGGACGCCGACGCCAAGGCCATCGGAGACGCCATCGGCAAGCTGTTCACCGGCGCGGCGGGCGTGTACGCGAGCGGCATCGACGACGCGGGCGTGCGCAGCGCCATCGCCGCCGCCAAGGCGCTCGGGTCGGACGCGAGCGACGCAAAGCGCGCCGAAGCGAGGCACGCGGAGATCGAGGAGCTCCTCGGGTGGCGCATCATGGAGATCGACCAGCCGGCCGCGACGTCGAACGACGCGCTCAAGGCGCTCGTGGCGGCGCTCGGGCGCCCGTCGGTCGGCGCGGCCTGGAGGGCGAAGGACAAGGAGTCGCAGCCGCCGGTCGCCCGCTCGGCGCCGCTGCCGAAGGGGGCGGCGCTGCCCGCCGGCACGCAGCACTGGGTGCTCCAGATGGACACCACGGCTCACCACGCCGAGGGCAAGCACGAGGCGAAGAAGCCCGCGGCGCCGGCCAAGCCGACGCTGGTGCACTTCCTCGTGGCGCCCTCGCCAGGTGTTTCGGGCTCGAAGCCCGAAGGCCAGCGCTCGTGGGTCGCCCTCGGCGGGGACGACGTGGACCTCGCGGCGAAGCTCGCGGCCACGCTCGGCTCCGGCGGCGGCGGGCTCGCGGGGCGTCAGGAGCTCGCGTCCCTCAAGGACGCGAAGGTGGGCTCGGCGGGCTTCCTGACGGCGCGGTCGCTGCCCGAGATGGCGACGACCCTGAGCCTCGTCTTCGGCGGATCCCCCGCGGGCGCGGCGTCGGACATGCAGGAGACCGACCGCATGCCCAACAAGGGGACCACGCCCATCGTCTTCACGGTGACGCCTCAGCCCCCGGGTGGCGCCTCCAGCCTGGTCGCGACGACGTTCGTCCCGCGCGGCGCCGTCGAAGACCTCGTCTTCGAGTTCGTCCGGCACGGCCTCTAGCCAGCGAGAGGCTCACCCAAAACTTGCCGCCCTCGGCGCGGGGTTGCGACGATCGCGCTTCCCATGAGGCTGCCCTGCGCCGTCGCCGCCGCCATCGGAAGCGCCGCGCTCGTGCTCGGGATCGCCCGGCCGGCGTTCGCCTGGCAGGAGGCGCACCAGGCCGGCGACGACGCGACGGTGCACGTCGACGCCGCCGGCGTCGCGCAGGTCGAGCACCGCGTTCGCTGGCGCATCGTGCGCGGTCCGCTCAAGTCGATCGACCTCGTGAACGTCGACCCCGCCGCCGAGCTCGAGCCCGAGGTCACCATCACCGGGGAGGACGGGCACACCTTCGAGGCGCGCGCCGAGCGCCACGACGAGCGCACGGTGCGCATCGTGACGAGCCAGCCTCGCTCGCTGATGCGAGGTACCTTCACGTTCGACGTGCGCTGGCGCGTCGACCTCGCCGCGTCGCACGCGCTCTCGCGGGACGGCTCGACCTGGCGCCTGTCGTGGTCGGCCCCGGTGGCGACCGACGGCTTCGACGCGGCGACCACCGTCTTCGAGGTGCCCGCCGCGCCCGAGCCTCCCGTCGCCATCGTCGCCGACACGGGCGCCGTCGACGACGGCGCCGTCGCCTCGCTGCGTCGGGAGCCGGGGCTGGATGCGCTGTCGCTCGTGCGCCCCCACGTGGCGCGCGGGGAAGCCCCCGTGTGGACGCTGCGGCTGGACCCGCGCGCCCTTCCGCTCGTGGCCGATCCCACGCTGCGTCCGCCGTCGGAGGCGAAGGCGCCCGTCGAGCCCGATCGCGTGCGCGACGCGACCGTCGTCGCCGGGCTGGCCGCGCTGGGCTTGCTCTTCGGGCTCCTCGTCCATCGCAGGGCGCGCGCGTACGCGAAGGCGTGTGCGGCGCGCGACGTGAGACCGCGCGCGCTCCTGCCGCTCGGAGACGCCCCTCGTGCCGTGCTGGCGGGCGTGGCGCTCGCCGGAGCCGTCGGCCTCCAGGTCACCGGCCGCACGACGGCGGCCGCGGCGTGCGTCGCCCTCGCGACGCTGGCGGCGGCGCTGTGCGCGCCCGCCGGCAAGATCCCGGTGCGCGGGCCCGGGCGGTGGCTCTCGCTGACCCCCGAGCACGCCTTCGCGGGCGCGTCTGCTTCGCGCGCCCCCGGGCTGCTCGCGGCCGCCGCGGCGATCGGCGCCGTGGTCATCGCGGCCGTCGTCGCCGCGCGCTTCGACCCCGAGGGTCCATGGCTCGCGTCCATCGACGGCGTCGCCCTGTTGCCCCTGCTCCTCACCGGGCGTCGCTCGCAGTTGCCGCCGGACGCTGCCACGACCGCCGCGCCCTGGCTCGCCCGGCTCTTCGCGAGGCTGCGCCGCGCGTCGGCCCTTCGCGTCAGCCCGTGGGCGCGCATCCCGGACGCGTCGCCCGCGCCGACGCCCGACGAGCTGCGCCTGCTGGTGCTGCCGCGCGCGGCCATGCCCGGCGTGCTCGGCGTCGAGGTCGGCCTGGCCTGGAGCCACTCGCCCACCGGCTGGGTCGGCACTCCCGAGGTGCTCGCCCGCGTGCTCGACGGGAGCGCCGCCGCCACGCGCCTCGCCCGCGAGCTGCCCGCCGGGCGCGTCGTGCCCGGCCGCCGCCCCGAGGAGCGCGTCATGCGCCTCGTCCCCCGCGCCCCGACGCGCGGCCACGCCGCCGCCCTGGTGCGCTCGCTTGCCGATACCCTGACCGACCGCCGGATGGTGGTCCCGGGCAAGGAAGCGGCTCCCTGGAAGGGCGAAGAGCGCCGGGTGGTTGGGGGAGGGGCCCCAACCAAGAAACCTGAGGCGATGCCGGCCGCCTGTAGCCTCTAGCCGGCCGCTCGGCTAAAAGCTGCGCTTGCGATGTCAGGGACCGCGACCGTCTCTCCGCAGCAGGCGCTCGCGGTCTATGCCGAGCCGCTGGTCGCCGGCCGGCGAGTCGTCGTCTTCGGAGAGCCCGACACGGGCGTCGCCGAGCGCCTGACGGACCTCGGCGCACGCACGGTCGTCGGCGTCGCTCCCGGCGAGGACGCGGGCGACCTCCGGCCCGCCACGTTCGACCTCGCCCTCGTCCCCGATCTCGACGCCTTCGAGGACGCGGCCGCGGTGCTCGCCGTCGTGCGGCGCGTGGTGGGGGAGAACGGCGCGGCGCTCGTCGCGGTCGCCGCCGGCGCCATCGACTACTACGAGCTCTTCGACCTCGTCGCGCGCGAGTTCGTCGACGTGCGCATGATCGCCCAGGTCCCGTTCCACGGCGTCGCCCTGGCGGAGCTCGGGACGGAGGACGAATCGCCGGCAGTCAGCGTGGACACGCAGCTCGTCGGCGAGGGGCGCGAGCCCGACGTGTTCGTCGCCCTCGCGAGCCAGCGCGGCGCGAGCCTCGATCCGTACGCGATCGTGGGCCTGCCGGCGCCGGAGGCCGAGGCGGTCGTCGACACGAGGGCCCTCGAGGCCGCCGGCGCGCTCCTGGCGCAGGAGCAGCTCCGCTCGGCCGCCTTCGAGGCGGAGATGGACTCACTGCGCGCGCAGGCCACGCACGCCGTGGAGCGGGCTGCCCAGCTCGAACGCGAGCTCGCGGCACGGGCCAGGCAGCTCGCCGAGCTCTCGAGCGAGGTGGAGGAGCGGCGTGCCGCCGCCGACGCCGGTCGCATCGCTGCCGCCCAGGTCGAGGACCTCGCGCGACGCGCCGACCGCGCCGAGCAGGCCCTCTCCCGCGTCGAGCCGGAGCTGACGCGCGTCACGGAGGGGCACGCCGAGGAGCTGGCGCAGCTGGAGGCGGCGCTGCGCGACCGGGCGCAGGCCATTCGCACCCTGGAGGAGGAGGTCGCCCGGCGGGACCGCATGGTGCACGAGCTGGTGGCCGCCCTCGAGGAGCGTCCGGCCGAGCTGCCGGCGGACTTGGCTGGGGTCCCAACCGAGGGGGCCGTGGCCGACGACTCCGCCCTCCGGGAGCGCCTCGACGCGCTGGCCCTGGATCTCGCGCGCCGCGAGGGAGAAGCGCAGGCCGCCGCGTGGACCATCGCCGAGCTGGAGCGACGGCTGGCCACCACGGCGCCGGCCAGCGGTGTGGCGGAGGAGGGGCCGCGCCACAGCGGCGAGACCGCCAGCGGTACGAATGAGCAGCAAAATCTGGCCGCTGCCCTGGACGAGCTGGACGCCCTCCGGCGTGCCTTCACCCAGGAGCACGAGCAGCGCGTGCGCGCCGAGGCGGCCCTCAAGAAGGCTGCTGCGGGGGAGGGGCCGAGGAGCGCGAACGAGTCTGTTGCGGGGGAGGGGCCCCGTAACGCAAGCTAGACCGGCCCTGTCGGTTGGTTGACAGGACCCGCTCGAGGCTTAACTTGCGGGCGGACCGCGCGAACTTACCCGCTGCCGCATGTCCTCCAAGCGCTGTTACTACGAAGTCCTGGGTGTCTCGCGCGAGGCTTCGAACGACGATCTACGCAAGGCGTACCGTCGCGAAGCCCTGAAGCACCACCCTGACCGCAACCAGGGCGACTCCGCCGCCGAGGCGAAGTTCAAGGAGGTCAACGAGGCCTACCAGGTGCTCTCGGACGACGACAAGCGCCGCATCTACGACCAGTTCGGGTTCGCCGGGCTGCAGGGCGCGCCCGGCGGGGGCCCCGGCTTCGACGGCATCGGCGACGTCTTCGCCCACATGCAGGACCTGTTCGCCGAGATGTTCTCCGGCACGATGGGCTTCGGCGGCGCCAGCGCCCGCCCGCGCCGCGGAGGCGACCTGCGCATCGGCCAGCGCCTCTCGATTCGCGAGGCCGCCTTCGGCTGCAAGCGCGAGGTCGCCCTGCGCGCCCCGACGACGTGTCTCGACTGCGCCGGCAGCGGCGCCAAGCCGGGCACCAAGCCGGAAGCGTGCGCGCAGTGCCGCGGAGCCGGCCAGGTGTCCAACGCGCGCGGTTTCGTGATGTTCACGTCGACGTGTCCGCGCTGTCGCGGCGCCGGCAAGGTGATCCGCAACGCGTGCGAGTCGTGCGCCGGCCAGGGCGCCGTCGAGCGCGCGCGCAAGGTGATGGTCACGTTCCCCGCCGGCCTCGATTCGGGGCAGCGCCTGCGCGTCCCGGGGCAGGGGACGGCGGGCCCGGGCGGCGCTCCGGCGGGCGACCTCTACGTCGAGATCGAGGTGGAGGACGACGAGCGCTTCGAGCGAGACGGCGTGGACCTCGTCACGCGCGTGCACCTCGCGTTCACCGATGCCGCGCTGGGCGCGGAGCTGATGGTGCCAGCCCTCGAGCCGGAGGAGACGCAGACCTCGCTGCCGCTGACGGTCCCGCCGGGGACGCAGTCCGGCGCGGTCTTCACGCTGAAGGGGCACGGCGTGCCCAGGCTCGACGGGCGCGGGCGCGGGTCGCTCGTCGTCGTCGTGCAGGTGGACGTGCCGACGGCGCTGACGGCGCGGGCCAAGAAGCTGCTCACGGAGCTCGACGCGGAGCTGAAGGGCAGCGGCGCGCAAGAGAGCGGGCCGCGCGCGGCCGGCGCGAAGTGACGTAGGCTCTCTCGGGGGGTCCGCATGCCGCTCGACGTCGAGGCGCTCAAGGCGAGGCTTGCGGCCGTGGCCTCGGTGCGCGCGACCGGGCGCGTCCTGGGCGTGACGGGGCTGAGCCTGCGCTTCGCGCTGCCCGGCGTGCGCGTCGGCGACGTCGTGACGGT
Organism: Polyangiaceae bacterium; assembly: GCA_035499695.1. Classification (GTDB taxonomy): domain Bacteria; phylum Myxococcota_A; class Polyangia; order Polyangiales; family Polyangiaceae; genus Palsa-1150. The sequence goes on along the minus strand of DATJYG010000199.1, from coordinate 29,630 downwards.
GCACCGCCGGGGCGAGCCGCTCGACTGCGAGGTCGTCGGGTTCGAGGGCGGCCAGGCCATCGCGATGCCCCTCGGGGCCCTCACCGGGGTCGGCCCGGACGACGAGGTGGAAGCGACCGGCGGACCGCTGCAGGTGCGCGCGAGCCGCGAGCTGCTCGGCCGGGTCGTCGACGGCCTCGGGCGCCCGTTCGACGGTGGGCGCCCCATCGACGGCGACCTCGTGCCGGTCGACCGCGACCCGCCCGCCGCCCTCGAGCGCCGTCCCGTCACGGCGCCGCTCGCGACGGGCGTGCGCGTGCTCGACGGGCTGCTCACGCTGGGCGAGGGTCAGCGCGTCGGCCTCTTCGCCGGCTCCGGAGTCGGCAAGAGCACGCTGCTCGGTGCCATCGCGCGCGGGGCGGACGCCGACGTGGTCGTCGTCGCGCTCGTCGGCGAACGCGGCCGCGAGGTGGGCGAGTTCCTCGAGCGGTCGCTCGGCGCCGAGGGGCGCGCGCGCAGCGTGGTCGTCGTGGCCACGAGCGACGTGGCCGCCCTCGAGCGCCTTCGCGCCGCGCAGGTGGCGACCGCGTACGCCGAGTACTTCCGCGACCAGGGCGCCCGCGTGATGCTCCTCGTCGACTCGGTCACGCGCTTCGCCCGCGCGCAGCGCGAGGTGGGGCTCGCCGCCGGGGAGCCGCCGGCGCGGCGCGGTTATCCGCCCAGCGTCTTCGCGATGCTCCCGCGTCTGCTCGAGCGCGCCGGCCAGGGCGCCGGCGGCAGCATCACCGCGATCTACACGGTGCTCGTCGAGGGCGGCGACATGGACGAGCCCATCGCCGACGAGGTGCGCGGCATCCTCGACGGCCACATCGTGATGGACCGCGCCCTCGCCGCGCGCGGCCGCTATCCCGCGGTGGACGTCACCGTGTCGCTCTCGCGCGTGATGGACGGCATCGTCGCCCCCGAGCACCGCGACGCCGCGCGTCGCCTGCGCGCCCTCGTCACCACCTACGAGGCCAAGCGCGACCTCGTGACGCTCGGCGCGTACGCCAAGGGCAGCGACAAGGAGCTCGACGAGGCGCTCGCCCGCATGCCCCGCATCGAGGCCTTCCTGCGCCAGGACGCGAGGCCGAGCGACGCCACGCCGCTCGACTCTACCGTTCGCGCCCTCGCGGACGCGGTGAAGTGACGCGCGGGCCGTGCTACACGGCCCCGCTGGATGACGGTCCTCCAGGTCGCCGATCTGCGCTTCGGCTACGCGGGGGACACGCTCTTCGAGGGCGTCACGTTCAGCCTCGCCGCCGGCGACCGCGTCGCGCTGGTCGCCCCCAACGGGAGCGGCAAGACGACGCTCCTGCGCCTCGTCGCCCACGAGCTCGAGCCGGACGCCGGCAGCGCCGTCCTGCGGCGCGACGCGACGCTCGCCTTCTACCGGCAATCCCACGAGCTTCGCGCCGAGGGCGACGTGATGAACGCGTTCCTCTCCGCCTTCGGCGAGATCGTCGGCCTGCGCGAGGAGCTCCGCCACGCGCAGGAGCAGGCGGCGAGCGGCGCGCGCGAGGCGCTCGATCGGCTCGCGAGCGTGACCGACCGCTATCACCTCGCGCGCGGGGACGAGCTCGAGCACCGCATCGCCGCGCTGGCGAGCCACCTCGGCTTCACCGAGCGCGACCTCGCGCGCCCCGTCTCGTCCCTGTCGGGCGGCGAGCGCGGGCGCCTGGGGCTCGGGGTGGTCCTCGCGCAGCAGCCGGACGTGCTGCTCCTGGACGAGCCGACGAACCACCTGGACCTCGACACGATCGAGTGGCTGCAGCAGTGGCTCGCGACCTACCGCGGCGCCGTGCTGGTCGTCAGCCACGACCGCGCCTTCCTCGACACCGCGTGCAGCAGCACGATGGAGCTCGGCAGCCGCAGCTTCCGGGTCTACCCGCTTCGCTACTCGGAGTACGTCGTGGCGCGCGAGGAGGACCTGGAGCGCGAGCGGGCGCTCGCCTCGCGGCAGCAGGACATGATCGCGAAGACCGAGGACTTCATCCGGCGCAACATCGCCGGGCAGAAGACGAAGCAGGCCCAGAGCCGCCGCAAGATGCTCGAGAAGCTCGACCGCTTCGAGCGGCCCGAAGACGTGTGGGCGCAGGCCGAGCGCGTCTCTTTCCGCTTCGCCCCCGCGGCGCGCACCGGCGACATCGTGCTCGACGCCAAGGGCCTCGGCGCGAGCCGCGGCGGGCGCCCGCTCTTCGAGGGCCTCGAGCTGCTCGTGCGGCGCGGCGAGCGCATCGGCGTGGTCGGTCCGAACGGCGCCGGCAAGACGACGCTGCTCAAGTTGCTCGCCGGGCGCGGCGCGCCCGAGGACCTCGGCTCGGTCAAGCGAGGCACCAACCTGCAAGAGGGCTACTTCGACCAGCACCTCGGCGAGGTCGACACGTCGGTCACGGCGGTCGACAACGTGCGCCAGGTCCGCGGCGACTTCACCGTGGAGGCGGCGCGCCAGTACCTCTCGCGCTTCCGCTTCTGGGGCGACGACCCGCTGCGCGTCGTCAGCGGGTTCTCGGGCGGCGAGCGATCGCGCCTCGCCCTCGCGCGCTTGCTCCTCGAGCCGCGCAACCTGCTCTTCCTCGACGAGCCGACGAACCACCTGGACATCCCGGCGGCCGAGATCCTCGAGGAGGCGCTCGCGTCCTTCGAGGGCACCGTCATCCTCGTCAGCCACGACCGCCGCTTCCTCGAGAACGTGACGACCCGCGTCGTCAGCGTCCGCGACGGCACCGCCGACGTCTACCAGGGCGGCTTCCGCGACTACGAGCGCCGGGGGCGCGCGGTGGAAGCGCCTGCTCCAAAGCCGGAACCGCCCGGGAAGAAGGAGAAGGAACGCGCGGTTGATCGTTACGAGGAGCAGAAGCAGGCCGCGCGGGCCCTGGAGAAGAAGAAGCGGCGCGTCCAGGAGCTGGAGGCGGCGATCGCGACAGGGGAGAAGGAGCTCGACGTCCTCCGTGGCAAGCTGAAGGCCGCCCCCGGAGACGACTGGGAGAAGCTGGCGAAGATGGCGCAGGAGGAGCAGGCTCTCCAGAAGAAGGTCGACTCGATGCTCGTCGAATGGGCTCGCCTGTCCGAGGAGATCGCGTGATCGCGCGCGCGCATCGTCTCGCGGCGCTCGTCGCGTGGCTCATGGCTGTGTCCCTGCTGGCAGCCGCAGCTCCAGGGTGCAAGCGCAGCCAGGCCGCGTCGAAGAGCGAAGACCCGGCGCCGTTCGTGGTGCGCGCCGACAGCCAGGGCTTGCTGCTCACGTGGATCGACGACAAGGGCGACTTCCACGTCGAGACGAGCGTCGCCGACGTCCCCCTGATGGGCCGCGACGCCGTGCGCGTGGTCGATCCCGACAAGGACGACGGCACGCACGCCGACCGCGTCTTCGTGGTCGACCTGCGCACCGCCGGCGCCGACGGCACCTTCCCGGTGCGCGTGATGACGCGCGCCGACTTCGAGGCCCTCGCCGTCGCCCGACGCGAGAAGACCGGCCCGACCCTCGCGAGCGCCGCCCCGCCGCCCGCCTCGGCACCCCCGCCGCCGGACGACACCCCCACCGGCTCGGCCAAGCCGCCCACGCGCGCCATGGTCGTCATCTACGGCGCCTCCTGGTGCGGCGCCTGCCACGACGCCGAGAAGTACCTGCGGAGCAAGGGCGTCCCCTACGTCGAGAAGGACATCGAGAAAGACCCGGGTGCTGCGAAGGAGATGCAGGACAAGCTCGCGAAGAACGGCCTTCGCTCCGGCTCCATCCCGGTCATCGACGTCCGCGGCAAAGTGATGGTCGGCTTCAACCCGCAAGAGATCGACGGCGCCCTCGGCCAGACACTCTGAAGCCCGCTCGCGATCAGGGCGCTATCGCTCGCGATCAGGCCGTGAACGCGAGTCGGATGGGGGCGGCGTCCGCGCCCGTTTCAGCGACTTGCCTTCCGGCCGATGTACCGCTCGTAGATGTCGCGCTTGGATCGGCCGCTCCATGCGGCGAGGCGCTCCGAGGCGGCGCGGGCGTGCTCGCCGCGGTCGATTGCTTCGTCGATGCGTGCGTCGAGGGCAGCGTCGTCGATGGTCTCGGCGCGCGTCTGCGGCTCGTGGGGGCCGAGGACGATGGCGATCTCGCCGATCCACTCGCGCGCGTCGTCCGCGAGAGAGGCGCAGGTGCCGCGCAGGAGCTCCTCGTGCAGCTTCGTGAGCTCCCGCGCGATGCACGCGAGTCTGTCCGGTGTGGCGTCGGCCAGGTCCCGCATCGTCGCTTGCACCCGGTTTGGGGCTTCGTAGAGCACGACCGTCTCGGGCGTCGCGCACACCGTCACGATGGCCTCACGCCGCTCGGTTCCGCTGCGCGGGAGGAACCCGAGGAACCGGAAGCGCCCGTCGCCCGCGAGGCCGCTCGCCGCCAGCGCGGCGAGCACCGCGCTCGCTCCGGGGATCGGCACGACCTTCACGCCGGCGACGACGGCTGCTTCAACCAGCTTTTCTCCCGGGTCACTCACACCGGGAGTCCCCGCGTCCGTGACGATCGCGACGTTCGCGCCCTCCGAGAGCTTCGCGAGCACCCGTTCCACGTCCGCGTCGGACGCGTGCGCGTCGAACCGCTGCACCTGTTTTCCCGCGATCCCGAGGTGCGTGAGGAGCTGCCGCGTGCGCCGCGTATCCTCCGCGAGCACCACGTCGCACGCCCCCAGCGTCTCCACCGCCCGCCGCGTCACGTCGCCGAGGTTCCCGATCGGCGTCGCCACCACGAACAGAGCGCCGCTCACATCACTTCGACTGCGTCCCCCATCTGCTCGCGCAGATAGTCGCGCAGCCGCCCCGTCAGCCGCTGCTCGAGCTGCCGCACGCGCTCGCGCGAGATGCCGAACCGGTCCCCCAGCTCCTGCAGCGTCAGCGGCTCGTCGGCCACCAGGCGCTGGTCGAAGATCGCCAGCTCCTTGTCCTTGCCCTCGAGCGTCTTGCGGAACTCGGCGAGCTTCTCCTTGAGAAGCCCCTGCAGCTCGTTGTCCGCCATGAGCGACTCGGGGCCCTCGACGGTGCTCGGCATCATGTCGACCCGCGCGATCGACCGCCCCTCGCTGTCGCCCACCGGCGCGTCGAGCGACTTCTCGCTCGCTTGCAGGCGCAGGTCCATCTCCTGCACGTCCTGCTCCGGCACGTTGAGCTGCTTGGCGATCTCCTCGTTGGTGGGGTCGATCCCCATCGCCTGGAGCTCCGCCCGCTTCTTGCGCAGGTTGAAGAAGAGCTTCCGCTGCGCCTGCGTCGTCCCGAGCTTCACGAGGCGCCAGTTGTTGAGGATGAACCGCAGGATGTACGCGCGGATCCACCACGCCGCGTAGGACGAGAGCTTGACGCCGCGGTACGGGTCGTAGCGCTTGACCGCCTGCATGAGGCCGATGTTGCCCTCCTGGACGAGGTCCATGATGTTCTTGTAGGCGCGGCGGTACTCGTACGCGATCTTCACGACGAGTCGGAGGTTCGCCGTCACGAGGACGCGCGCGATGGCCGGGTCCTGCGTCTCGAGGAACTTCACCGCGAGATCGTGCGTCTGCTCGGGCGTGAGCAGCGGGTGGCGCTGCACCTCCCGCAGGTACATCTGGAGCGCGTCGAACCGCTCGATCGACGAGGCCGACTCCTTGGCCCCGACGCCGGGGGAGCTCTTGGGCTCCGCCTCGTCGTCGGGCATCGGCTCACCGGTAGAGTCGATGGCGGAAGCGATTTCGTCGTCCCCGTCGGCCCGGTCCGCAGCGGCCCCGTCCTCGCCCTCGGCGCCTTCTTCCTCCGATTCCTGGGCGGTCTCCGCCTCTTGCTCCTCGGGGGGCGGCGGCGGCGCGGCTGAGGGCTTCTTCGCCTTCTCTTCCTTCTTGGAGGTCGTGCGGGGCAAGGTGTCTCTTGGTGAGGTCTGGGGAAGGGGCCCCAAACCAGCAAACGAGTTCGATGTTCCGGGAACCTGGTGCGTAGCACGAATCGGGCTAAGGGCCCCCTGTTGACAAGGTCGTTGCGGTCGCGCAAACGTTTGACCGTGCGCCCGCCGCCCCCGTCGCATGGCGCCCAGAATGGCCAGTCGTCGCTGGCGAATGCCTTCGAGCGATCGCGCGCCGCCCGGCAGCAGCGCGTGGAGGCGTGGGGCCGGCGCGTCGTGCAGCGCCTCGCGGACCTCGGCCTGGACGTGGACGCATGCGTCGTCGACGCCCGACGCGCCGCGAGCCTGCGCGCGGCCTTCGCGCCGGACGGCCGGCTCGCCCTGAGCCTCGAGGCCGACCGCATCGAGGTCGCCCTGGAGCTGCCGGTGGCCGACCTTCGGGCCGTGCGCGCGCTGCTCGCGGATCCGGGGCGTGCGCTCGAGCTGACGACCGTGCTCGAGGCTCTTCCGGAGCAGTTCACGATGGGCCCCGTCGGCAACGCCGTGGCGACGCCGGCGTCGTTCGCGTCGAGCGACGCCCTGCGTGTCCTGCTCGACGAGCTCGCGCGGAGCGATCGCGAGATGTGGATGGGCTGGACGCTGCCGCGCGAGGTCGCCACGGCCCACACGGAGGGGCTGGACGATCAGCTCGAGGACGCCGTCGTCGCGCTGGGCGAGGTGCTCGCGCTCGTGTCGCGCGCCCCGCAGGCCCCCGCGGCGCATCCGCGGCACGACCGCCGGGAGGAACGCGGCGCCGGTCCCGTCCCTCGCCGGGGAGGCGACGACGACCGTCACGGCACCAAGCGGCGCGCCCGCGCCCGCGAGCGCGACCGTGAGCGCGACCACGGGGCCGACGGCGAAGCCGAGCTCGACGCCGAGCCGCAGGCCCAGGACGCCGACACGCCGCACGCCCGCATCCAGCGCCCCGGCAACGCGCGCCCCCGGCTGCGCGCCGGTCTGCGCCGCCGCCCCGCCGGCGCCAGCGTCGACCCGCGCGCTCCCATCGAGAAGGGCTCGCGCGTACGCGTGCTCGACGGCGCCTTCGCCGGCAAGGTGGGCGTCGTGCAGGACCTCGACGGCAAGGGCGGCGCGCGCGTGATGCTCGGCCTTCTCGCCGTGCGCGTCGACGCGAAGGACCTCGTGGCCGTCACCGATGCGCCGCAGCGTGTGCGCCTCTCGTCGTCGCACCGCAGGCCGCTGCCGGTTCGCTCGTGACCACAACGGCCGAGCCGCTCGCGGCATCCAAACCGGATGGCGAAGTGACCACACGATTCCCGACGACGATGGGCGGACAGTTCCGCCACCACATGCCGCAATACGTCGTCGGCACCGTGATGCTGGCCGGCTTCCAGCTCGCGATGAATCGCATCGACTGGCAGGCCAAGCACGCCATCGACGTCGTCTTCGGCGCGAGCCCCGGCGACGCGTGGAAGCCCGCCGCCGTGATGCTGCTGCTCGCCGGCGTGGCCTTCGTCGTGCGCGTCGCCAGTCGCTGGTTCATCTTCAACGCCGGACGCGACGCCGAGTACGAGCTGCGCTTCGAGCTGCTGCGAAAGCTCCACCAGCTCGGCACGGCCTTCTACCGCAAGATGCCCTCGGGCGAGATCATGAGCCGCTCGACGAGCGACCTGCAGCAGGTGCGCCTGCTCTACGGGTTCGGCGTCCTGAACCTCGTGAACGTGTGCTTCGCCTTCGCGAGCGCCCTGCAGGTCATGCTCTGGGTCAGCCCGAAGCTGGCGATAGCGTGCCTCGCCAACCTTCCGCTCGTGACGCTCATCTCGCGCAGCGTCTCGCGCGCCCTCTACACGCGCATGCGCGAAAACCAGGCGACGCTCGGGCGCATGAGCGATGTGCTGCAGGCGAATCTCGCCGGCGTTCGCGTCGTGCGCAGCTTCGCCCTCGAGGACCGCGAGCGCGAGCGCTTCGAGAAGGCCAACCGCGCCTACTTCGATGCGAGCCTCGCGCTCGCGCGGCTGCGCGGGTCCTTCGGGCCGACGATCGGCGCCGTCGCGGCCCTCGGGGTGCTCGTGTTCTTCTGGTACGGCTCGTCGCTGCTGCTGCGGGGGCCCGACAACGGCGGGGTGTCGCAGGGTTCGTTCTTCGCGTTCTGGAGCGCGTTCGCACGCATGATGTGGCCGATGATCGCCGTTGGCTTCTCCCTGAGCATCGTCCAGCGCGGGCGCGCCGGCTTCGCTCGCCTGCGCGACGTGTTCGACGCGACGCCCGAGGTGGTCGACGGGCCGCTCCCCGCGCCGGCGAGCGTGGACGGTGCCCTGTCGGTGCAGCACCTGTCTTTCGCCTACGGCGCCCGGAAGGTGCTCGACGACGTGAGCCTCGAGATCGCGCCGGGGCAGTCGCTCGCCATCGTGGGGCGGACCGGTTCGGGCAAGACGACGCTCGCGATGCTGCTCTCGCGCCTGCTGCCTACCCCGTCGGGCACGGTGCGCATCGACGGCACCGACATCTGCGACCTGCCCCTCGCCGCGGTGCGCTCGTGCATCGGCTACGCGCAGCAGGACGCCTTCCTCTTCTCCACGACGGTCGCGCGCAACGTCGGCTTCGCCATCGACGACCCGGATACCGCCGACTCGCAGGTGCGCATCCGCGACTCGGCGCGCGAGGCGCAGGTGCTCGAGGAGGCGCTGTCGTTGCCCGAGGGCTTCGACACCGTGGTCGGCGAGCGCGGCGTGCAGCTGTCCGGCGGGCAGAAGCAGCGCATCGCCCTGGCGCGCGCGCTCGTGTGGGAACCGAAGCTGCTCATCCTGGACGATCCGCTGTCGGCGGTGGACGCCAAGACCGAGGCGGCGATCCTCGAGGCGATCGAGCGCCAGGCGGCCGAGCGCACGGTGTTGCTCGTCACGCACCGCATCGCCGCGGCCTCGCGCTGCGACCGCATCGTGGTGCTCGACGAGGGGCGCGTCGTCGAGCGCGGTACGCACGAGCAACTCGCCGCCGCCGGGGGCATCTACGCGGCGTTCGCAGTGGAGCAGCAGATGGCGCGCGAGCTCGAGGAGATCGAGGTGCCGTCGATCGACGCCGAGAGGGAGAAGGCCGCGTCGTGACCGCCGCCGCTCCCGCCAAGCAGCCTCCGACGCGCGCGCAGAAGGCGCTCGAGAAGTTCCACGAGGAAGGCGCGATCGGCAAGGCGTACGACGCGCGCCTCCTGCGGCGGCTCTGGCCTTTCGTGCGCCCCCACTCCGGGTTCCTCGTGGCGTCGCTCGCCACGCTCGTCGTCATCGCGGGCGTCAACCTGGTGCGCCCGCTGGTGATGGGCGACGTTGTGCACCAGGCCGACGCGCGCAACTCGCACGCCCTGATGCGCGACGGATTCGCGCTCGCGGGTCTGCTCGTCGTCTCGCAGGTGCTGACGTTCGTGCAGATGTACGCGATGCAGATCGCCGGAGCGCGCGCGATGGCGGACCTGCGGAGCAACATCTTCCGCTTCTTCCAGCGACTGCGCCTGCGCTACTACGACCGAACGCCGGTGGGGCGCCTCGTGACGCGCGCCACGAACGACGTCGACGCGCTGAGCGAGCTCTTCGCCTCGGGCGCGCTCAACGCGATGGGCGACATCATTTCCCTCTCCGGCGTCGTCGTCATGATGGTCGCCCTCGACTGGCGGCTGTCGATCGTGTCGTTCCTCGCGCTGCCGGTCGTCGGGCTGGTGGTCAACTACGTGCGCACGCGCTCGCGCAAGGCGTACCGCGACGTGCGGGCGCGAACCGCGCGCCTCAACGCGTTCCTCAACGAGCAGGTCAACGGCATCGCCGTGGTGCAGGCGTTCGTGCGCGAGAGCGCGATGGCGCGCGAGTTCGACGGCATCAACAGCGAGTACCGCGACGCCAACAAGTCGGCCATCTACTACGAGGCGTTGCTCGACGCCGCCATCGAGATGGTGAGCACGCTCTGCATCGCGAGCATCCTATGGTTCGCGGGGCTGCGCAGGGTGGGGGACCATGCGATCACCTTCGCGCTGCTCGTGACGTTCACGCAGTACATCCGGCAGTTCTTCGAGCCCGTCAGCCTGCTCTCGCAGCGCTACACGCTGCTCCAGAGCGCCATGGCCGGCGCCGAGCGCATCTTCGAGCTCCTCGACGAGACGGACGTGACGCTGCCGGCTCTGCCGCCTGCCGAGTGCTGCCCGCCCGGGCCCGCGGACGAGGCGATCGCGCTCGAACACGTGGACTTCGAGTACAAGCCCGGCGTGCCGGTGCTGCGCGACGTGACGCTGCACGCCCGCCGCGGCGAGCGCATCGCCCTCGTGGGAGCGACGGGCGCCGGCAAGAGCACCGTCGCGAGCCTCCTCTTGCGACTCTACGAGCCGCAGCAGAAACCGGGGAGCGCGGGTGCGGTGCGCGTGCTCGGCAAGGACGTGCGCGGCTGGGACCCGCCCGAGCTCCGGCGCCAGTTCTCGGTCGTGCCGCAGGACGTCTTCCTCTTCCCCGGCACCATCCTCTCCAACGTGGCCGTGGCCGAAGCGACGCCCGACCGCGTCCGCGCCGAGGAGTCCCTGCGGCGCATCGGCGCCTGGGAGCTCTTCGCGAAGCGCGAGGGCGGGCTCGACGCCCGCGTCGACGAGCGCGGGCAGAACTTCAGCGCCGGCGAGCGACAGCTCATCGCCTTCGCCCGCGCCGTCTACCGCGGCGCCCCGCTGCTCGTGCTCGACGAGGCGACCGCGAGCGTCGACTCGGACACGGAGCTACGACTGCAGCGCGCGCTCGAGGAGGTGATGCGCGGCCGCACCTCGCTCGTCATCGCGCACCGCCTCTCGACCATCCGCGCGGCCGACCGCATCGTCGTCTTCCACAAGGGTCGCGTCGTCGAGATGGGGACGCACGAGGAGCTCGTGGCGCTCGAGGGCGTCTACGCGCGCCTCTACCGGATGCAGTACGCGCACGAGCAGGCCATCGCCGCCGAGCGGCGCGCCCACGAAGCTCGAGCCAGCTGAGGCGGGGGAGGGGCCCCGCGGCACTCAAAAATCGGCGAGGATCCCGAAGGTGCCGCCGTAGAAGTCCTGGCGGAAGTCCTGCCCCTGGCAGTTGTTCCCCGTGCACTCCTTGCCGGCGACCCCCCACTCGATCCACGGGCCCAGCGTGATCCCGAAGTGCGAGACGGGCGTGATGACGAGGAACACCTCGCCGGCAGGCGAGAACTGCCACTGGTTGCCGCCGCCGGAGATGCTCTCGGTGAGGTACGTGAGCCCGGCGCGCAGCCAGAGCGCCGCCGTCGCGTTGAACGGGATCGCATAGCCGACGCGCGGCGCGATGCCGAAGGTGGTCCCGGCCTGCTCCTGGAAGCTCTGGCTGCTGTCGCTGTAGACGAGCGCGCCGCCGAGCGAGATCCCCGTGTCGCCGATGAACTCGTGCACGCCGAATCGCGCGATGGGCGAGAAGGGGAAGATCCCCCAGACGTTGGTCCCGCTGCTCGAGTTGTTGACGTTCGGGTAGCTCGACTCCGAGTGGACGAACCCACCGAGGTTGTCGAGGACGATGACCGTGTGACCCCGCTGCGAGAAGGGCGCTTCCTCCTGCGCGCGCGCGTCGCTCGGCGCGAGCGTCCACGCCGCGAGCGCAACAGCCGCCGAGACGAGCGCGGGCCGCCTCATAGCTCGAACACCAACCCGAAGCTCATGCCGACCGCGTGGTACCCGAAGTCGGCGCCCGTGTTCTGGCTGGACTCGTGCCCGGTCAGCCCGATGTCCACGTTCGGGCCGGCGAGCAGCCCGAAGTGGTCGACCGGCGACCACACGATGAACGCCTCGAAGGAGAGATCGAGCGCCCACGCATCGACGCTGGCGTTCGTGTTCCCGATCGTCTCGCTGAAGTTCACGTACTGGAACGTCGGACCGACCCGGCCCCAGAAGCCGAGCGCCTTGTACTTCTTGAGGCACCCCGCCCACCCGAAGCGCGGGCCGATGTTGACCGAGGTGAAGCTGCCGCCGTTCTGGTTGGTGCTCGTGTCGTTCCAGACCCCGACGATGCCGCCCAGGGTGATGCCCGACGAGAGGAGCCCGTTGATCCCGATCCTGGTGCCGACGAACCCCTGCGGGAAGAACCCGTTGTCGTTCAGGCTCGTGTTCGTGGAGTTGTTGCCGTTCCCCGCCGAGTACGTCTGGTCGAGCACGCCGAAGACGTTCTCGACGCTGAAGAGCACCGAGCCGCGCTCGCCGAAGCCCGGCGCGCCATCGCCGGCCGCCGGCTCCTGCGCGTGCGCGGACGGCGCAGACAGCAGCGCGAGCGTCGCGATCGCGGCGGCCGTGCCGATGGCGGCGGGCTTCCCCACGAGGGCCATTGTCGCCCAGTTGGGGCCGCAAGACCACCTTCCGGCCCAGACTTGGCCGCGGCAGGTCCCGGATGCTAACTGGGGGGTGGAATCGCGCCCGCTCGCGGAGGCGTTCGATCCACGCGATGACCGCACCCCTCGTCCCTCGCGTCCTGCGCCCCCGTCGCGCCGCCCCGGCCGACGCCGTGAGGCCGACGCGCGCCGAGGTCAACCTCGAGGCGCTGCGCCACAACCTGCGGGTCGTGCGCCGGGCCGCCGGCGGTGCTCGTGTCTGGTCCGTGCTCAAGGCCGATGCGTACGGACACGGCGCTCCCGCCGTCGCGCGCACGCTCGAGCGCGCCGGGGCCGACGGATTCTGCGTCGCGCTCCTCGAGGAGGCGGTCGAGCTGCGCGAGGCCGGCATCCGCGCGCCCATCCTCGTCATGGGCGGCCACTACGGCAGCGATCCGGGCGCGTACGAGGAGGTCGTCGCGCGCGAGCTCGTGCCGGTCGTGCACGACATCGAGCAGGTGGCGGCCTTCGCCCGCGTCGTTCGCGCGGGAGTCGCGCCCGGCCCGGTCGGAGTGCACCTCAAGGTCGACACCGGCATGGCGCGTCTCGGCGTCACCATGCAGGCGCTCCCCGATCTCGCCGCACGCCTCGCCGAGTACCCCGAGGTCCGCGTGGCGGGCCTGATGACGCACCTGGCCTCCGCCGATGCGCCGACCGAGGAGCAGACGGCCGAGCAGATGGCCCGCTTCGAGGAGGCGACGGCGCTGCTCGCGCGCCATGGCGTGACCCCCGAGATCCGTCACGCCGCCAACAGCGCCGCGACGCTGCGCGCCGAGGCGCGGCTCGACGTCGTGCGGCCGGGCATCGCGCTCTTCGGCGTCTCGCCGGAGGTGGCCGGCCGAGCGCTGACCACCGAGCTGCGGCCGGTCATGCGCGTGCGCACCGAGATCGTCGCCGTGCGCGACGTGCCGGCGGGCGCTCCCGTCGGATACGGCGCGACCTGGTGTGCGCCCCGCGCGTCGCGCATCGCGACGCTGCCCCTCGGCTACGCCGACGGTCTGTCGCGCCGGCTCGCGGGTGTCGGAGCGGTGCTCGTTCGCGGCAAGCGCGCGCCCATCGTCGGCGCCGTGTCGATGGACATGACGATGATCGACGTGACCGACGTCTGCGGCGCCGACGTCCGCGACGAGGCGGTGGTGCTCGGCCGGCAGGACGGCCCGCTCGGCAAGGACTGCATCGGCGCCGACGAGATCGCCGCCCAGGCCGACACGATCCCTTGGGAAGTGCTCACGAGCGTCTCGCGCCGCGTCCCGCGCTTCTATCGCGAGCCGTGAGTCCGCAAGCTCGACCGAAGGGAGAGAGCGGACCCGAACGCTCGACGAGCGTCCTCGCGCGCGCCGCCAGCTTCACCGACAGGGCGTACGCCCCGTTCGTCGCGTTCTTCGACGACGTGGGCGCCACCGTGATGCTCGGCGTGCGGACGGTCACGTGGCTGGTGCGCCCGCCGTATCGCGTCTCGCAGCTCATGGTGGCGCTCGAGTTCATCGGCGTCGGCTCGACCTTCATCGTCGCGCTCGTCGGGCTCTTCACCGGCATGGCGTTCACGGTCAGCACGATCGTGGGCTTTCGACAGTTCTCCGCCGAGGGCATGGTCGGAGGCGTCGTCGCGCTCGCCCTCGCGCGCGAGCTCGCGCCGGTGCTCGCGGCGGTCGTCGTCACAGCGCGCGCCGGCAGCACGATGGCCAGCGAGCTCGGGAACATGCGCGTCACCGAGCAGATCGACGCGATCACGACGATGGGCGTCAGCCCGATTCAGTACCTGGTCGCCCCGCGCGTGCTCGCGACGACGCTCATGATGCCGCTGCTCGCCATGTGCTTCGGCATCGTGGGGCAGGCCGGCGCCTACATCGTGGCGGTCATGTGGCAGGGCATCGATCCCGGCGTCTTCTTCGACCGCATCCAGCAGCTCCTCGAGATCAAGGACCTGCGCATGCTCGTCACGAAGGCAATCGTGTTCGGCTTCATCTGCAGCGTCATCTGCTGCAAGAAGGGCTACTTCGCCAGCGGCGGCGCGCGAGGCGTTGGCGAGGCGACGGCCAAGGCGGTCGTCGCCTCCATCGTCGCGATCTTCGCGTTCGACTACGTCCTGACGACGCTGATGACCGAGATCTGATCCGGACTACTGGATCACCCAGTACTGGCCCTGGTTCAGCGGGTCGCACGTCTGCAGGAAGAGCGCCGAGCCGCTGGAGATCGGGTTCACCGTCAGACACTTGTTCGACTGCACCTCGCGAATGTGCCCGTTCTGGTGGTACCGGAACGTCTGGTTCGGCTTGTCGTTGCCGCAGGGGAACTCGTTGACGCGCGCGCCGTCGGCCGTCGAGCTGCCCGCCACGTCGAGGCAGAGACCGCCGATTCCCTGGACGTTGTTCGCGCCGTTCGGGGCGCCGACGAAGTTCCAGCGCTGATTCGGGTTGAAGTTGCAGTTGAAGACCTCCACCTCCTGATTCGAGGCGGCCTTGTCACCCTTCACGTCGAGGCAGAGGCTCTGATTGCTCTGCGAGCGGATCACGTGGTTGGCGCCGGCCACGGGCTGCACGTTGGTCCACTTCGGGTCGTTCGGTCCCGGGTAGGACGTGACCACGCAACCGGAGAGGATAGCGAAAGAGATGGGGAGCATGAGCAGGGAAGTACGCATGATGGTTCCTCGAAGGGTATCCGTTGGACGGAGCCGGGGAAGCCATTATTCGAGCGTGTTCAGTACCGCGAAGTTGGCCCCGGCCGGGTAGCCGTAGCTGACCCAGCGGGTGAACCGGGGGTTCGTCTCGTCAGCAGAGTCGCTGTCCGGCGGCCAGGTCACGTTGTTGCCCCAGCCCCACACGGTCACCCCGAATCGCGCGCCCAGGGATGGGCCGCGGATGACGTGCACACCGTTGTCACACCCGGCGACGCCCTGGAAGTTGCCGGTGGAGAGGTCGACGCGCGCGAACTGGTACGTGCCGCTCGTGCCGATCGGAAGCCACCCGCCGATCACGCCCGCGCAGTCGAGGTTCACGTCCGGGAACTGCCCGGTGCCCGGGTCTCGCACGCGCACGAGCACCAGGTTCGTCTCCGGATACGTGGGATCGGTGAAGAACGTGTACCGCGGCAGGTACTGCGCGGGCGGGACCACGTTCACGAACTCCGGGTCGCCGATGCCGTCGTTGTCACCGCCGCCCGTCATGTACGACGCGAGGTAGAAGGGGTGCTGCGCGTCCTGGCTGCGCACGACGAAGAGACCGGCGCTCTGGAACTCCACGAGCTGCTGCGCGGCCAGCGTGGTCGGCGCGCCCGGCGGCGCCGAGGGCTCGTACGTGAGGACCGTGCCGTCGGCGGCGCCGACGATGCGCCAAGGCACGATCTCCTCGCCGGTGGAGAGGCGGCTGCGGTAGCGCACGGCGACGTACTCGCTGCCGAGCGCGCGTACCGGGGGCAGCATCTGCTCGGCGCTGTCTGCGCGCGCTCGGTCGAGCGGCAGGTCCATGAGCGTGTTCCCGCCGATGACCGCGATGGGCGCGTCGGCGTGTACCGAGCTGCCCGTCAGCTCCACCGGTTGCGTCAGCTGCAGGTACTGCCCGCGGTTCACGGTGTACGTGACCGGCACGCCCATCGGCGTCCCCCGTAGCCCGCCACCGCCGACGACGTCCGCCGTGGGAGTGAGGGTGACGTGCGTCCCGTCACTCGAACCGACGATCACGGTCGTCGGTCCGGCGCGGTCCTCGGTGAACATGGTGGGTGCCTGATAGGCGTCCGCCACGACGTAGCTCGAGGCCCACGCGCTCGTCGGCAGGAGCAGCGTCGATCCCGTGACACGCGCGCGCCCTCCGCCGAAGGGGAGCATCTGGTAGGCGACCACGGGCACGTTCGTCTTGATGTGGAACGCGCTCGCCGTCCCGCTGCCGTGCAGAGACGCATCCCCTTGCACCGCTGGCGTCACGCCGTCCGGGCATCCGGCGAGCACGCGCGGGTCGCTGGCGTTCGGATCGTTCAGAGCGGCCGGATCGCGCGACAGGAAGAGCACCGCGACGCCGTTCTCGGGCAGTCCGTGCGCGGCGTCGAACGGCGCGTACTGCGTCTGCGTCCCTTTCCCAACGGGGATGCGCGCGAAGTCGGCGATGGGCAGCACCTGCCCGTCGCGGTCGACCTGGATCTTCGCCGGCTCCCCGGTGGGCCACTGGTTGACGACGAACACCGCGTAACAGACGCCCATCGCCTCCGGCGTGAGGTCCATCTCCACTGCGTAGAACTCGCACCCGTTGGACGTGTCGTTGCCGAGCGTGTCGAGACACGGGTTGACGCACTGGGCTCCGCTCTCGCGCTCCTCGCACTGCTCGAGGGAACTGCACTGGAAGACGCGTACGCCGCACTCGTACACGTAGCCCGGGTCGCTCGGCACGCAGTAGCGAGGCGTGCTGCAGTCGATCGCCACGTCGAGCGGCCCGCCGTCGTAGAGCGGTCCCGCGTCCTCCTCGGGAGGCACAAGCAGCCCCGTCCGCGAGCCGCAGGCGGAGAACATCGCGATTCCCGCCAGCGTCACGAACGCGACGCTGGGAAGTCGCAGGCCCCGCGCACGCACGCATTGGATGCTAGCTCGCGGCGGCGCTGAATGCTTGCGCAGCGGTCGCGCTCGGTTTCCCTCCTGTACGATGGGTCCGTGGCTGACAAGGCACCTCGCAACGATCTGAGCGCCGCAGTTCCCAAGTTCTGCCTGGCTCTCGAGGAGCACCGTCGCACGCCGGAAGGCCGCGTGCGCACCTCGCAGGAGCTCCTGGCGGCCTTCTTCCCGCACGACGAGAAGGCGAGCACCGACAAGCTGTTCCGCTTCCTGCCCAACGAGGTGCGCGCGCCCATCATCGCGGCGTGGGGCATCCGCGGCATCAAGTCGGCCCTGCGCGACACCGACGAGAAGGTGCAGCAGGTCGTGCACGACGCGCTCGTCGCGGGCGACATCGATCACCAGGCGTTCGAGGAAGGACTGACGCCGGAGACCCTCGTGCGCTGGGTCCCGCTCGGCGACCTCTGGTCGTTCTGGCGCGGCGGCAAGCTCACGAAGCAAGCGCTGCACAAGGCGCTGTCGACGGCGTACGAGCTCTATCTCTTCGACGCGCGCTGGTTCCTCGAGACCATCCAGGCGAAGGGCGGGTCCCTGAAGGGCACGGACGTCCTGGCCGACGGGCTCACCAAGGACGATCTGACGCAGTGGATCCGCCGTGTGCACGAGACGGGCGACGGAACGCCCAAGGGCCTCGTGGCCGCCCTCGGCTGGGAGAAGATCGTCGGCAAGACGGCGAACGAGGTGCTCGTCGCCGTGCTCGACGCGATGGTCCTCAAGGTGGGCCTCGTGGTGGCCGCGGGAGCGAAGGACTCCACGCCGAAGCTCGAGCAGAAGCCGGAGCCCGCCGCGCCGCCGGCGGCCGGGCTGCCGAAGTCCAAGGCCGAAGCCGAAGCGGTACCCGCCCCCCAAGCGGCCCCGCAAGCGGAAGCCCCGGCTGGCCCCGTGTCCCAGCAGCCGCCGCCCGACGAAGCGTGGTCGGGCCTCGAGTCGGTGCCCCCGTCGGGTGCGCCGGCGTCCGCCGGTGACGAGGGAATCAACGTGACGGTCGACGACGAAGTGCTCATCGCCGATCGCATGGCTCCGTTGACGACTCCGCGCATCCGCGCGGCTGCCCCGTCCCCTGCGCCCGTCGACGAGGAGGACACCGAGGTGAAGGCAGTGCCCCGCGTGCGTTCCGAGAGGCCGCCCGCGCGTGGCCCGAGCTCGCGGCGCTGACGCGAGATGTCGCGAGAGCGTCCGAGCCGCCATCCGACTCGGAAGTTGCGGAGCAACCTTCCGCCGAAGGTCCCGTCCGCCCCGCGCCTTCCACGCGCTGCGGCAAGCATCGCCCTGCCCGGTGCCGACGCCGCGCCCCGGATGCTCCTGGAGCTGGGCGATCTGGGCTTCGTCGCCCTCGACGAGGAGAGCGTCGCGATCGCGCACCTGGTGGATGGTGTGCGGACGGTCCGGGAGCTCGCCGCTGCGCGCGGAATTTCGCTGCACGAGGCGCGTCTTCGGGTTGCAGACCTGCGCGACCGGCACGTCGTCGCGGTCGAGTGACGGCGGGTGTAGAGTCAGTCGGGGGACATGCCGTCCGACACCCTCGCGCAGCGCAAGATTGATACGAGCCAGTTGCCCCTCGGCTCGGTGATCAACGACGGCAAGTATCGCGTGATCTCGCTGATAGCCAGCGGCGGCATGGGCCACGTGTACGAGGCGGAGCAGGCGCCGCTCGGTCGCAGGGTGGCGCTCAAGGTGGTGCGCCTGCCGAGCGGTCCGGACTCGGCAGACGGCGAGCGCCCCGAGTATTTCCGGAAGCGCTTCTTCCGCGAGGCCAGCATCCTCGCGAAGATGCAGCACCCCAACGTGGTCACGATCCACGACTACGGGCGCATCGAGGGGCAGCCCGAGCGCTACTTCATGGCGATGGAGTATCTCGACGGCATGACGCTCGCGCAGTGCATCGACTCGCGGGCGCCGCTGCCGGCGGACGAGACCCTGCGGCTGCTGCGCCAGGTGGCGCGAGGTCTCCGCGAGGCGCACAGGCTCGGGGCGGTCCACCGTGACCTCAAGCCGTCGAACATCATGCTGGTCCCGGACGAGGAGGGCGCTGAAGTCGTCAAGATCCTCGACTTCGGTATCGGCAAGCTCCTCGGCAGCCCCGGCGAGGAGCAAGAGCTCACGCAGGAAGGCTCGTTCCTCGGATCGCCGAAGTACGTGGCCCCCGAGATGGTCAACGAGCGGCGTGTCGACGAGCGCACCGACGTCTATTCGCTCGGGGTCATCGCGTACGAGTGCCTCACGGGTCAGCTCCCGTTCCAGACGGAAACCAACCTGGAGATGATCCTCGCGCACTGCAGCGCTCCGGTACCCGAGATGTCCCATCGCGCTCCCAGGATCCACGTCCCGCCGGTCATCGAGGCGTTCGTGCGCAAGTGTCTCGAGAAAGCGCCGGAAGCCAGGCCGCAGAGCATGGAGGAGGTCCTGCGTGGGATCGCCGAGTGCGAGCAGGCGGTCTTCGGCACGACGAGCTCCCGCGGTGTCCCCAGTGGTGGGTCGGGGTCGGGCGCAGGCAGCGTCAGGAGTGAAGCGCCGAGCAAGCAGCCGCCGGCGTCCGGGAACAACGATCCGTCGGTGGACACGCTCGTCTCCAATCCGGGGTTGCCGAACCCGGTGTCCACCGCCACACCGTCGGTATCGCCTGGTCCCCAACCGCAATCGCAATCGCGCTCCAGGTTCGTCGTGGTGGCGGCAGTCGCGGTGCTCCTGGTGCTGGGCGTCGTCGTGGCGCGCCGCTTGGCGCACCCGTCCTCGGAATCGCCGCAGGCCGCGGCAGCATCCGCGTCGGCACCGGCGGCGAGCGCCGTCGCTTCTGCGGGGGCACAACGCTCCTTCGTGCTCGTGCTCGACTCCACGCCGCAGGGGGCCGACGTGCTGGAAGGCGATCAGCTGCTCGGCACGACGCCCGTGCAGGTGACGATCGACCGGGCCAGCGTACGAAGCGGCCCGCGCAGGTTCGTTCTGCGACTCGACGGCTACGCGCAGTACACGGTCCTGCAGGGCGACTCGACCACCAACGTCGAGTCGGTCGCGCTGCTCGTCGCGTCGGCGCCTCCCACCCCCAGCGCCTCGGCAACAGCGCCGCCTCGCCGCGCTCCGCGCCCACCGGCGGCGCGCCCGACTCCGAAACCCGACACGGACATCAAACTGAGTCGATGACCCGCTGGCGACTGGCGGTCCTCGCATGCTGCCTGACGCTCTGCGCGCCGACGGTTGCGTTCGCCGACGACGCCGCCGGCGCGGACCGCCGTGCCCAAGCGCGCGCGCTCGCCGAGAACGGGGACTTGGAGTTCGCCAAGGGCCGCTGCGACAGGGCGGTTCCGCTGTGGCAGCAAGCGGAGTCCCTCTTCCCCGCACCCACGCTGCTCCTGCGCGTGGCCCGTTGCGAGGCCCTCCTCGGGCATGTGGTGGACGCGACGGCCACCCTCGAGCGGCTGCTCGAGCAGCAGCTTCCGCCGGACGCGCCGGAAGCCTTTGCCGAGGCACGCGAGGAGGCGACTCGATCGCTCCCTCGGGTGCGCGCGCGCATCGCGACCCTGCGTATCGACCTCACGGGTGAAGGCGGCGCGGTGCAGCTGGATGACCTCGCGGTCCGCGCAGGGGAGCCTCTGCTCGTGGATCCCGGCCCGCACGCCGTGCGAGTCAGGGCGGGCGATGCCACGTGGGAGTCGAACGTCACGCTCGGCGACGGCGAGACACGCGTGCTGAGCGTCAGCGTCTTCTCGCGCCGGGCCGCGCCGGAGACGCCGACGCAGCGCAAAGTCGGCTACGTCCTCGGCGGCGTCGGGCTGGCGGCGGTGGTCGTCGGCTCGATCGTGGGAGCGACCGCGCTCGCCACGGCGAGCTCGCTCGGAGCCTCGTGCGGGGCGGACCGCTCACAATGTCCTCCCAGCGCCCAGAGCGACATCGACAGCCTCAGGATGCGGTCTTTGCTCGCGGATCTGTCGCTGGGCGGTGGCGCTGCGCTGGTCGTCGCCGGGGCCGTCGTGACGCTCACGTCACCGGCTCCGCGCGAACCGCCCCCCCGGCTGGAGATAGTGCCGACGGTCGGCGGAATCTCGCTGCACGGTACTTTCTGACGCGCGTTCGAGCGCGGTTCCGCGCCCGTTGGATCCGGCGATCGCCGCTGTTAGGATGTGCGATCGAGCACGTCCAGGGGGCATGACTGCAGACGTCGTACGCGAAACCCTCATTGGGGGGCGATACGAGCTGGAGACGCAGCTCGGGCGCGGAGGAATGGGCGAGGTGTGGCGCGCGCGCCACGTGACCCTCAAGCAGCACGTGGCCATCAAGTTCCTCGCGCGCGCGTCGGCCGCGCGCGAAGTCGCCCGCAAGCGGTTCGAGAGCGAGGCGCAGATCACCGCTCAGCTCAAGACGCGGCATGCCGTCCAGGTCTTCGACTACGGCATCACGGAGGGTGGACAGCCGTATCTGGTGATGGAGCTGCTCGACGGCGAGACGGTGGGCCACCGGCTCGACCGCCTCAAGGCGCTCACGGTGGCGACGACGGCGACGTTCCTCGGGCAAGCGGCGCGCGCGCTCGAGCGTGCACACTCGGTCGGCATCGTGCACCGCGACTTCAAGCCCGACAACCTCGTCATCGCGGTCGACGAAGACGGTCGCGAGTACATCAAGGTGCTCGACTTCGGGATCGCCAAGATCCTCGGCGACCTGGAGATCGACGCGGCCGACGACGACGATCCGGATCCGACGCTCCGAGGAGGCGATCCGTCCTCCTTCACGCGCACGGGGAGCATCCTCGGCACGCCGTACTACATGGCGCCCGAGCAGATACGGAACTCGCGCGACATCGACCCGCGAGTCGACATCTGGGCGTTCGGTGTGGTCGCGTTCGAGTGCCTCACGGGCGCGCCGCCGTTCGACGGGCAGGACCTGTTCGAGCTGTTCGACAACATCCAGGCGGGCCGGCATCCGCGGGCGCGCGAGCTCAACCCGGCACTCCCGCCCGCGTTCGACATGTGGTTCGACATCGCGTGCGCCGGCGACAAGGAGAAGCGCTTCGCGAGCGCCAGGATCGCGGCGTCCCATCTGGGCGTCGCGCTCGGCGATGCGGCGTTGACCGACGTGACGGCGGCGGGGCGAAAGAGCGGCATGCCGGCGGATCGGCCCGGCCCCGCCGATCTGGCGCACGCCGCGACGATGGCATCGACACACGCGGGCAAGGTGCTCTCGCGCAAGCGGCGCAGCGTGGGGGCGTCGGGAACGGCCCACTCGCTCGTGAACATTCCGAGCGCCGCGAGGCGTGACGCGAACGATCCGGGAGGGCGCGTCCCCGCGGGGACGTCGGAGCCTGCGAGGCGCAACGCTTCGGTGCGCCCGCCGCCGACGCAGCCCGCGCACGGCAAGCGCGCGCGGTGGATCGCGATCGCGCTCGGGGGGCTGGCGGGAGCCGTCACCGTGTACGCGCTGTGGCCGGCCCCGCCGGTACTGAAGGGCGGGTCGGCTCCGGCTTCGGTCCCCGTCGCGGCGCTGCCGGCTGCCAGTGCGGCGATGGTGGAGACGATGGCGACGGCGGCTGCGACCGCGACGGCGCCGGCGCCAGCGGCTGGCCCGGCGCCGGCGGCTGCGTCGGATTCCGCGTCGGCCCAGGAACCCGCGGCGGTACGGCCGACGCGGACGACCTCGTCCTCCAAGCCGACGCCGGTGGCGGCTCCGACTCCGTCCGCGGTGACGGTCGCGCCGACGGCACCTTCGGCCGCGCCCGCACCGCCTGCTCCCACGAAGTCCGCGAAGTCCGCCTTCGACCTGCCGCCGCTCGGCATCTGACCGAAAACGGAGCGACATGAACCGGCGCCTGCTCCTCGCTTGCTTCGTCACGGTCGGGGCCGCTGCACTCTCGCGGCCCGGTCTCGCCGATGACGAAGAGGCGGCGAAGGCCGAAGCGCGACGACTGGCCGAGCAGGGCGACGAGTCATTCGCGGCCGGCCGGTGCGACCAGGCGATCCCTCTCTGGACCGAGGCCGAGCAGCGTTATCACGCTCCCACGATCCTCGTCCGCATCGCCCGATGCCAGGCGCTCCTGGGAAAGGTGGTCGACGCCGAGTCGACGCTCACCGCGATCCTCGACGAGCCGCTCCCTCCGAACGCCCCCCCGGTCTTCGCCGAGGTGCGGCGCGGCGCCCAGACGGATCTCGAGAGCGTGCGGGCGCGCATCGCGAAGCTCTCCGTCGCGATCGACGACGGCGGTCTGTCCGGAGACCGTCGCCGCATCGAGGTCGACGGTCACGCGGTGGACATGCTCACGGCGTCGGTCGACCCGAACGACTACCGGTTCCGCATCGACCCGGGGAAGCATCGGCTCCGCGTCGGTCTGGGCGCCGCAAGCTGGGAGGACACGGTGCAACTCGGCGACGGCGAGTCGCGCACCGTGCGCGTCTCCTTCCGCGAGCAGCCGGGCGCCGTCGTGCGGTCTTCTCAGCGGCTCGTGGGCTTCGTCCTCGGCGGAGCCGGCATGATCACCATGGCCGTCGGCGCCGGGCTCGGTGTCGCCGCCGTCCACGGGTCGCACGATCTGCTGGGACCGTGTGGCCAGGACCGCCAGCATTGCCCCTCGAGCGAGCAGGGCGCGATCGACACGGTGCGCAGCGAGGCGCTCGCCTCCGATCTCACGCTGGGAGGCGGTGCAGCCCTGTTTCTCGCAGGAGCCCTCGTCGTGCTCACGGCGCCGCCGCCGCACCGCGAGGCGCCGCGGATCGAGGTCGTGCCGTGGGGAGCCGGGATGAGGGTGCAGGGGGCATTCTGATGCGAGCTGGGATTCTGAGAGCCATCGGCGTCGTGGCCTGCGCATCGTGTGCGATCGCGGCGCTGGCCTGCGAGGACATCGCCGACGTCTCCGACTTCCGCATCCAACAGTCGGTCGGGAAGGCGACCTATCACGGCCCGTGCAACGCCTGCCCCGCCAGCGCGGCGAGCCTGCGGCATCCGCCCTGCCCCCCGACCGGCGACGACGCGCCCGACGACGGCGAGGTCTACGTCTACGTCCTTCGCAAGATGTACCTCGGCCTCCCCGGCACTCCCGCCGACTTGCTCGATCCCGCGGACTACGACCAGACAATCGGCTTCGACCTGGACTGCTCGGCCCGCGAACCCCACGGGCAGCCCGTCCTGTGTGCCCCCATCAACCCGAGCGGCGCCAAGGTGCCCTGGGAGCCGTACCCGCGGGGGATCGACAACTCACTGTCTCAGAGAGTGTTCGGCTACCTGGAGAAGCTGGCGGCTCAGACGATGGGCTCGAGCTACCAGCCGCTCGACGTGGGGATCAGCAACGACTGGAACGCAGGCAAGGCGTCGATCCTCATGGTGGTCTACAACTGGAACGGGACGCCGAACGATTCCAAGGTGTCGTACCGCGTGACGTCCTCGCTCGGGACCGTCCACGGAGTGGCGCCCAAGTGGGACGGAAAGGACGAGTGGGTCAGCGCGATCGCCCGCCCCGACCAGAACCTGGGAAAGTTCGAGATCCCCGACACGTCGTTTGCGACGGATGACGCGTACGTCTCGAACGGCGTGCTGTTCGTGGACATGAGCTTCCTGGATCCCGCAAACGCCTACATCGTCAACAACGGCGCTTCGCTCGAGGTATCGATGCACGACATGACGTTCACCGGAAAGATCTCCAAGACCGAGGTCACGCGCTGGAACGTTTCGGCTTTGTGGTCGCTGAACGACTTCAAGAACGCCAAGAGCGACATCGCGAACTGGCTCTCGGGATGCAACTCCTTCGTCAGCGGTTTCTTGTGCCAGACGCTCCCGAGCCTGGCCGACGAGGCGGCCGACATGCCGCTGGATCGCACGGCTCCACGCACGCGGCCCTGCGACGCGATCTCGCTGTCGTGGGCCGCGGACGCTTACCGCGCTCACATCGGTGCGTACGAATCCGTCTCGGCTGCGGCCGGTTGTCCCATCACCTGCCAGTGAAGCTCGTCGGCGCTCTCTCTCTGATTGGTGGTGCCGGTCTCGTCGCGTGCACCGCGCTGACTCATGCCTACGATTGGGCTGTGGGCGGCTCGTCGACCCCCGCGGGTGCGCAGAGTCTCTGCGAGTTCTGTCCGGGGCATCCCGAGCTTCGCCACGCTCCGTGCCCCCCGAGCGGCGGTGCATCCGGCGAGAACACGCTGGTCTTCGCCGTGAAGTCCGTCGACATGGGCTCGGACAAGACCGAGTGGTACCCGAGCAACCCGTACTTCACATCGGGCCTGGACCTCGACTGTTCTCTGCGCGAGCCGAGCGGCGCCCCCGTGTGGTGCAGTGGGTCGCCTGGAGCAACGTGGCATGGGCCGCTTCCCAGCGGTATCGACAACGCGTTCGCCGAGCAGGTCCTCTACCCCCTGCTGCCCGGTGCCGACGTCGGAGCCGCAGTCAACTCGTGGATCGCCGACGGCTACGGCGGTTTCGTCATCGTCATCGACCACTGGAACCTGCAGCCGGACGATCCCCAGGTCGGATTCCGCATCGTGCCCGCGGCGGGGATCAGGGGCGGTCTGCAGCCCACGTTCGCGCCGGGCGAGGTCTGGATCGTGTATGCGGACGGATGGGATCCAGCTCCGCCGATCCCGTCGGCGAGCCAGACGAACATCCAGACGTCGTCGGCATACGTCGTCGGCGGAAACCTCGTGGCCGACCTGCGTTCGGCAGGTGGGGTCTACCTCTGGTTCGGAGCGGGGTCGCAAGCTCGGGCCCTGCTGCAGCCGGCCGCCGTCGAGGTCTTCGGGCAGATCCTGCCTCCGTCGGGGGATCCGAGCAACGGCGGTCTGCCCGCCACCATCGACCAGCTCGGGATCGCGGGCGTTCTCCTCGACCCCGAGCGCGACGTCGATCCCCACGGGCTTCCGCAGGTCGTGGCGGCCAGCGCGCCCGACGCCGGCAACGCGGGATGCCTCGCGCAGGACTACTGCCCGCAGACCGCGACGATCGCGGGGTTGCTGGCGGAGGGGCGAGACATGCCGAGCACGCTGAAGCCGTCATCGCCGACCGCGTGCGATTCGATGTCCTTCGGGGTTCGCTTCTACGCGACCCAGATCGCGGGTGTGACACTGTCGCCGGGGCAGCTGGCGTCGTGCCCGTTCTCGTGCGCGGACGCCGGCGCAGCCGTGCCCGACGGCGGGGACGCGGCTTCCGAGTGAGGAGAACGAGGTTCGGCGACGCCTAGGTTGCAGCATCCCCGCCGGGCAGCCCCGGGGCGACCATCGCCATGAAACCGGCAGGACGCTTCACGGTTTGCTCGGAGAACCAGGCATCAGCGGCCTTCACGAGCCTCCGGCCCTCCTCGCCGCCGACGATCTCGCCGAGGGAGCGCCGGCAGACCGTCGCGTGGAGAACCATTTCGGCGGCGTCGAACTCGGTGGCCGCCCGTCGCAGGAGCGCCGTCGTCTCCGCGACCTGGCCCTTCCGGCGGTGCTCGGGAGCTGTCGCGGCGCGCACCCGAGCGACGCCGGCGCGCAGGATCGTGGCCAGGGGCGTGGCGGACTGGATTCGCTCCCGCTCGATTCGTCGCGCGTCGGCCAGCACGCTGCGCAGGAGAGCGTCGCGGTCGTCTCCCCCGTTCGCGGCGCACGCCAGGCTCGCTCGCGCGCGGAAGTTCCACGAGTAGATGCGCACCGACTGGATCTTCCACGGCAACAGCGAGCGCTGCAGAGGCCCCCACGTGTCGTTCACCCGGGCCAGCGCCTGTCGTGGCTCGCCCAGGTAGAGATCCAGGTTCGTACGCGCGAGCAGCTCGTAGAAGTGCACCAGGTGGAAGCTGCGCTTGGACCACTGGCCCATCGCCTCGTCGAGCTGCTTTCGCGCCTCCGCGGGGTCGTCCGCGATGAGCCAGCGCAGATTGGCGAAGCCGATGCGCAAGTTGACGGTCGCGTACAGGTCGCCCCTGTCGCCGGCTTCGCGCAGGTAGCTCGACGAACGCTGCGCGAGGTCACGCAGATCGCCGAGCTGCGCCAGGCAGTTGATCGCGAACCAGAAAGTCGAATCGATCTCCCAGACCGTGCCGACGCACTGAGCGAGCATGTCGCGCGCCCGATCGAGCGCCTCGAGCCCAGCCCGCCAGCTCCCCTGGAGGTAGGCCGCCGCGCCGCGCGACGCGACCACCCACGCGTGGGCGTGGAACTCGCCCGAGCGCTCCGCGGCGTCGGCGGCGCGCTTCAAGAGCTTCTCGATCTGCTGGCGCGCCTCACCGCCGCTGGTCGCGACCGACCAGCACCACGCGGACATGACGAGCGCGATGCGGTAGGGGTCACCGAGCTTCAAGGCGACCAAGACGCTGCGTGCCTGGATCGCCGCGGCCCGTATCGACTCGCTCGGCATCAGCCCGAAGGCGGCCGACCAGCACGCATCCGCGCGAACGAGCGCCTCACTGGACAGCTCCGACTTGTCGCGGGCGCGGTAGCGCATCCCCCGCAAGAGCAGGAGCGACAGGAAGAACACGTAGTACGCCATCGCGCCCAAGGGCGTCTTGGGCAGGCCGATGCCCACGTCGGCGAGCACGCGATCGAGCGACGTGGAGCCTTCGTCGAGGTGACCGCTGCGAAGGAGCTGGTCGGCGGCTCGACGGCGCAGATCGAGCGCCTCGGCTTTCGGGGCGCCTTCGGCGGCGCGCTTGAACACGTCCGCCGCACGCTTGCCGCGGCCCGCGTTCGCGAGCGACTCGGCCAGCTTGAGCAGCAGCTTCCGGCGGTCGCGGAGGACGCCCGTCACTTCCGGGTCGACGCTTTCGTTCGCCAGAACGACCGCCTGCTCGTAGAAACCCGCGGCGCGGTCGAACGCGAGCGCCGAGGCCGCGCGGTCGCCCGCCCGCACGCTGCAGAGGGACGCCTGATCCGGGTCGCCCGCGTCCCACCAGTGCCGCGCGAGGGCCTCCGGATCCGCCTCGGGGTCCACCTCGAGCGCCCGGGCGATGGCGCGGCTGATCTTCGTGCGTCGTCTCGGTGACATTCGGCCGGAGATCGCGCTGCCGATCTTGTCGTGATACGGCTCGATCCGATCGCCGTCGCGCACGCCGGCCGTCGCCACGAGCCTCCCGACGCGCAGCCGCTGCACCGTGCGCACGAACGCGTCCGGCGAGAGATCCACGGCGCGTGCGATGACGCGCTGGGCGAGCGGCTCTCCGGCGACGGCGACCACCTCGACCACCTTGCGGGCGTCTTCGTCGAGCGCGTCCACCTGGGCCACGAGCGCGTCGTCCAGGCGATTGGCGGAGCGTATCTTGCCCTCGCTCGCGACCCCCTGGCGTGCGAGCACGTCGATGAACAGCGGGTAGCCGGCGGCCTCGGTGGCGATGGCTTCGACCTCTGCCGGGCGCGGCGCGACGGCGCCCGCGCGCTCCGCCAGCTCCGTCACGAGCGCGCGCGACTCGTCGGCTGACAACGGGCCGAGGACCACCTTGCGTGCGCCTCTTCCCATCGTCTCGGTCAAGCGATCGAGCGTCGTGCGTCGGAGCTTCCCGCGCGATCCGAGGCCGGCGGTGCGTACCGTCGCCACGAGCAGCATCCGCGGCGGTTCGGGCGGACGCGTCAGCTCGCCGAGGAGGGCGAGGCTGTCGTGGTCGGCCCACTGCGCGTCGTCGATGACGACGACGAGCGCGCGCCGGTCTCCGAGCCGCACCAGCATCTCGCGCAGGGCCGCGAAGGCCCGGCTGCGCAGCTCGAAAGGATCGAGCTGCGGCGCGGCCGTGCGCACCAGGTCGGCGATGGCCGGCACGCGTCGCAGCACGGGGAACACCTGGACGAGCGGCGCTGGGCGAGTCGGCACGAGCTCGCGCGCCTGCGCGTCGGGCAGCCTGGCCAGAAGCTTCGCCAGCGCGTCGACGACGCCGTCGAACGCCTTGTACGGAACGCTCTCGCTCTCGTAGCAACGGCCGGACAGCGCCACGGCTTGTGGGTCCTCGAGCGCGAGCCGCTCGCAGAAGCGTCGCACCAGGCGGCTCTTGCCGACGCCCGACTCGCCATCGACGGTGACCGCGAGGCCCTCCGTACGGCTCTCGCGCAGCGCCTCGGAGAGCAGGTCCATCTCCTTCGCGCGCCCCACGAAGGGGGGCGCGAGCGTGCGCGACGCGCTGCCAGTGTTGCGGGATACCGCGGCGCCCTTGGCGCTCCCCAGCTGTCGCAGAACGGCGCCGCCCGTGGGCCGCTCGCGTGGAGTGAATCGCAGGAGCGCGTTGCACAAGGCGTCGAGATCCTCCGGCACGCCGATGGCGATGGCGCTCGGTGGCGCCGGCGTCTCGTTCTGCTTGCGCAGCATCACCTGGAGGGCAGCTCCCTCGAAGGGCACGCGGCCGGTCAGTGCCTCGTAGAGCAGCACGCCAATCGCGTACCAATCCGCCTCCGACCCCGGCTCGCCGGCGGCCGCCTGCTCGGGCGCCATGTAGGCGGGCGTGCCGACCATCGCCGTCGACGAGTTGCCGGTCAGCGTCTCGGCGACCAGGCCGAAATCGAGCAGGACGACGCGGCCTTCCCGGGTCACCAGCACGTTGGACGGCTTGATGTCCCGGTGCACCATTCCCGCGGCGTGCAGCGCCACGAGGCCTTCGGCGAGTTGACGGAGAGCGTCGCGCAGGCGCGCTTCGTCGAACACGGGCGCGTCGTGCTGTCGCACGATGGGCAGAGTCGGATCCGTTTCCGGGTGGTCTCGTCGCGACGACGGAGTCCCGTCCGTCGCCACGACGAGCGCCGCGACCCGAACGTGCTCGAGGAAGTCGACTCCCTCGACGAGGTCCATCGCGAGAAACCACCGATTGTCCTCGCAGACGAGCTCTCGCAGCGCGACGAGGTTCGGATGCTGCACCTCCTGCATCACGCGGAACTCGCGCTTGAGACG
>DATJYG010000198.1:0-10950 GCA_035499695.1 Polyangiaceae bacterium | reverse complement strand
GGCGGTCAGTACCAGATGTTCCCGTGGGCCATCCCGACCGGCGTGCAGCAGTTCGCCGAGGCCACCCACAGCGTCTACTACCAGCAGCAGGCGACCGGCGGCCGTCCGGACATGAAGGACTGGATCGGCGGCTACGTGTTCTCGCGACGCCAGGACTTCGAGGACTTCTTCCGGAACCTCGCGGTCCAGTACAACACGGTCGACAAGCAGGGAAACCTGCTGTGCCCGGGCGATCAGGTCGAGACGTGCACGTACGACCCGACGATCCCCGGAACGGCGGACGACCCGGAGGCGGCGTTCCACTCGGATCCGTTCGGCCAGTTCATCGGGCCGGACAACCGGCGCTGGATCTGGGTCTACCTGCAGGACGCCAACCGCTGGATCGCGGCTGACCGCGACCGCAACGTGGCGACGTGGGTGATGATGTACGGCTACACGTCCGACGTCCTCTACGGCGAGGACGACGGCACCGGCGGCTTCTCCGCGGAGCTGCCGCTCAAGTACTTCCTCAACTACTACCAGACCAACGGGAACTGATGTCGGCGCGGGGTAGGTCGCTCGCAGTCGGAGCCCTCCTCGCCTGCATCGGCGTCGTCGGCGTCATCGCCTGTAGCTCGTCGAGCTCGGGGGCGGCCGGGTGCAACCAGACTCCCTGGCAGTGCGGGACCGGACAGACGTGCGGGGTCCAACAATGCACGTGCCCCTCCTCGCAGTCGCAGTGCACGCCCATGAATTGCACGCCGCAGTTCGCGTGCATCCAGAGCGACAATGGCGTGCCCGAGGGGCAGAACTGTGACCTCAAGATCGGCACGGCAACGTGCGGGGACAATCAGACCTGCGTCGAGATGCAGGACTCCGGCGCGGGCAACGGCGTCTGCCGGCAGTACTGCGACCAGAACGGGGGGTGCCCCCAGGGTTACACCTGCACCGAACTGCTGGTCGGCAACTCGAGCGTGACCCAGCGCGTATGCCTGCCACCCCCGCTCGACATGGATGCCAATCTGGGCGTCGACACGGGCGGCGGCTCGGGTGGCAGCAGCAGCGGTGGGTACGACCCCGACGCGTGGTACGAAGCCGGGCCGTTCGACGGCACGTTCGACGGCAACCAGCCGCACCAGTAGCCAGCCGCCCTCTTGCGGGCGCCGCCGCCCGGCTGCACGAATCGCGCGTGGTGATCGCGCTGGAGGAGCTCGACCTTGCGGAGCTCACGCGCTCGCTTCGCGAGCGCCTCGCGGGCTCACCGCCGACCGGCTACCTCATCGGTCGGACGGCGATGCGGGACGTCGTGACCGACGAGCTGCACTGCTCCGAGCTCGTCGCCGAGGAGATCGTCGACACGCTGGTGGCGCGCGGGTTCGTCCGCTACCAGGGCGACCCCACCGGCGAGGTCGACGAACCGCGCGGTTGGGCTCTCGGCTGACTACTGCGCCTCGAGCTTGTCCAGGCGCTTCTGGAGGGACTCGACGAGCTTGGCGTAGCGGGCGGTGGCGGGCAGCGTCTTCGCGAACGCGATGGCGTCGCTCAGGGACTGCCGGCTGCCGGCGTGGTCGCCCTTCCCCTCGTAGACGTCGGCCTCGGTCGAGTAGAGCAGGAGCTTCCGCGGGCCGTAGGCGAGGCCGAGCGCCCGCTGGATGGCGCCGAGCGCGTCGTCGTAGCGCTTCATCGCGAGGTACGCCGATGCGAGGCGTGCCGGCGGGTTGTAGTCGCCCGGGAAGTCGTGCGCGCTCTGCTGGAGCATGGGCACGGCGCGCTCCGGCGCTCCCAGCGCCTTGTACGCAAGCAGACGATGAGCATCGAAGACGGCGCGGGCGGCGGGCGTCGTGGCCCGCGAGGCCTGGTCCTCGAGGAACGCGGCCCACGCCGTGGCGACCCGCTTCACGTCGGCGGCGTGCTCCTTCTCGCCGAGCGTCCTGTATCCGGCCACCACGTAGTCCCAGAGGTCCGAGCGATCGTCGGCGAGGATCGGCTGCGTCAGGTCCGCGGCGACCTTGTCCCCCAGCGTCACGAGCCCCGCGAGCTTCGCGCGCTCGGGCGCTTTCGGGGGCAGATCGTCGGCGCAGTCCATGCCCGCACGCAGCACGTCCGCGAGCGCAGTGCCGGGAGGAAGCCTGGGCGCCTCGTCGGAAGCCATCGAGGTGCACCTGGCCGCGTCCTTCGTGTCGTGCAGGTGCGTGACGGCGACGTCGACGTCGAGCGCATGCTTCAGCTTTCCGTCCGGTGCCGTGCCGAGCGCTTCGTCGAGCATCCCCGCGAGCTCGACGGCGGTGAGGGAGCCCGGCCACGCGGTGAGCAATCGCTCGTTCGCCGAGTCGATCACGTAGAGCGTCGGCAGCACGCGTGGCCCCAGCTTCGCGACGACCTGCGCGTTGCCGTCGCGCTCCGTGTCGAGCGACAGCCAGACGAAGCGATTCGAGAAGCGCCGCAGCGCGGGATCGGGGAAGACGTAGCTGCGCATGCTCAGGCACGAGTGGCACCAGGTCGCCCAGGTATCGACGAAGATCGGAACGCCGCGCGAGCGGGCCTCCGCCAGGGCGCGCGCGTAGTCGTCCTCGACGAAGACGATGGGCCCTTGCTGCGCGTCCGCCGTGGCGTGCGTCGCACCGGCTCGCGTCGCGTCGTCCGGCTGAGGTGGAACGGGGAGCGGGCCGACCGAGGGAGGCGGCACCGCGGCGGCGCCCGTGCACCCGACCGCGAAAACGATGCACCCGAGCGCGAGCGTCCTCAAAGTGCGAGGAGGATAGCCCGGCCCCCCTTTACGCGCCGTCTGCCGTGTTTACTCATGTGGCCATGTTGACCGGATGGAGAGAATTCGACGAGACGCTGCGCACACTCGGCATGCTGCAACGCCACTTCCGCCCCCTCGCGACGTGGCCGCCGACGAACGTGCTGGAGACGAAGACGAGCTTCGTCGTGAGATCCGAGGTTCCGGGGCTCGCCGAGGCGGACGTCTCGGTCTCGGTGGAGGACGATGTCCTCGTCATCCGAGGCGAGCGCAAGGTGGCCGTGCCGGAGGGCTACAAGGCCCACCTGCGCGAGAGACAGGCCTACGCGTTCACCCGCAAGCTCCCACTGCCCGCGCGCGTCGAGGCCGACGCCGTCGCGGCGACGCTCAAGGACGGCGTGCTGACCGTCACGCTGCCCAAGGCCAAGGAGGCGCTCCCGCGCCAGGTCGCCATCAAGGCCGGCTGAGCCGTGAAGCGAAGAAGGAGAGACCCGACATGAGCATCGCAGTGACCGAGAAGAACGGAATCAGCCGCGCGGGGGCGTACCAGCGCCGCACGGCAGCGCCGCCCGTCGACGTCTTCGAGAACGCCGACGAGCTGCTCATCGTGGCGGACGTGCCCGGGGTTCCGAACGACGGAATCGACCTGCGCGTCGAGAACGGCACGCTGACGCTCACGGCGCGCCACGCCGACGGCAAGGAGGAGTTCCCGGCGCTCGTGCGCGAGTACGACGAGGTGGACTTCCGCGCGACCTTCCGCATCCCGGCGGGCGTCGACACGAGCGCCATCGCGGCCGAGACGAAGAACGGCACGCTGATCGTGCACCTGCCGAAGGCCGCGGCGCTCAAGGCGCGCAAGATCGTCGTCCGGTCGAACGACTGAGGCCCGGGGCGATCAGGGCTTGTACTGCACCCGCGACTCGGCGTCGGCGAGCACGTCGTCGTGCGAGAAGGGCAGCGGGTGGTTCTCGTTGCGCCGCCACAGCTCGGCCTCGTCTCTGAAGTGGGGGCTCTGGTTGTCCCAGATCTCCCCGCCGGGGAGGACGTTGCGCGCGACGGGTCCCGACGGGTCCATGTCGATGACGAAGCGCTGCGTCGGCCCCGCGCTGTAGGTGAACGTCGCGTCGGCGAGGTTGACCGGGATGGCGTCCGGCTCGCCCACGTCGATGTTGAACCCGTCGCCGTGGCGCGGGAACCCGTTGGGCCACTTCGGATCCCCGTTGGGCGGGATGGACAGCGCCTGCCAGAGCGACACGAGCGACTGGAAGCGCAGCGTGTGGAGCTTGCCCCAGCGCCACTGGTTGCGGTCGCTGCCGAGCTGCTTGCCGAGGAAGTCGATCGCGTCGAGCAGCGAGGTCACCTGGCGCTCGTCGCGCGTCTCGACGACGCTGGCCGTGGTGAGGTCGTCGAAGAGGGCGCTGTCGCCCGTGGTCGTGTCGAACGTCTGCAGCGTGTGCGGGTCGGCCGTGAGCAGGTACGTCAGCGCCGCGCGCAGATCGTGCACGGGGTAGTCGAACGGCGGCGGGTTCTGGTCGATCGCGGTCAGCTCGTCTCCGAGCACCGCCTGCATGGCGCGCATCAGCCATGTCTGGAAGAGCATCGTCGCCTGGCTGTCGGCGGTCTGCGTGGCGTCGCTCACGAGCGAGCCGTCGTCGAGGCTCACACCGGGGGGCGTGTCGTAGCCGTCCGTGCCCCACTGCGTGAGGAGCGACTGGAGCTGCGGGACGTTGGCCGCCTTGTACCGGGCAGTGCTCACCACGGCGGTCAGGTCAGGGTAAGTCCCCGGCGTCATCGCCTCGGTCTGCGCGTGCGCGAGCGACGTGAGGAGGCCCGGGGCCAGCTTCGCTCCGAGCGCCGACCGCGCGTCGGCCTGGATGGTCGCCATGTCGTCGAGGGACATGGGATGTCCGACCGCCTCGATGAGCTGGTGGATGCGTCCGACCCGGTACCCCGGGTCGTGCCAGCATCCCATGTAGATGGGCTGCCCGTTCGGGAGCACGTCGTTGGACGGGTCGTTGTCCAGCGTGCCGCCGTACTGATCGCCGTTCGCGGTGCCGACGTAATGCTTCGCCGGGTTCTTCACGTGCGGCACGTACGCCTCGTCGAGGTACTGCCCCGTCCACTCGGCGGTGCCGTCGCCCGGCTCGACGAAGCACGGGAGCGTCCCCGAGAACGTCTTGGGATCCCAGGCGTACGCGGCCTTCGCGCGCAGCGGGACCTCGGACTGCGTCGTGTAGAAGATGTTGCCCGCGGTGTCGGCGACGACCCAGTTCTGGGCGCCCACCGCGAACTGGCGGACCGCGACGCGGAAGTCCTCGACGCTGGTCGCGCGCAGGTAGCCCGACACGGCTGCCAGCTCGTTCGTCGGTTTGGTCCCGGTCCACGCGATGCTCATCGCGCCCTCGGTGGGATCGGGCGCGACCACGCGATGGTTCACGATGGTCGGCACGATCGGCCCGTGCTGCGGAACGACGAGAACGTCGTACTCGAGGGGCGCACTGCCGGCGATGGCGATCTCCTCGCGCACCGTCTGCAGCGGGACGTTCTGACCCTTGAACACGACGGCCGTGCCGTCGGGCGTCAGCTTCTCGCTGTAGACGTCGGTCACGTCGTAGTCGGCCGTCGTCGCGCCCCAGGCGATGTGCTGGTTGAAGCCCAGGATGATCCCCGGAATGCCGGGGAACGCCGTGCCCTGGACGTGCAGATCGCCGCTCGTGTCCTTCGCCGACGGATCGTGCGCGTCGATCTGGACGATCCAGAAGACCGACGGCGCGCTCAGCGCGAGGTGCGGGTCGTTCGCAAGCATGGCGTGCCCGGTGGCGGTGCGCTGCGGGCCCACGATCCAGTCGTTCGAGCCGCGCATGCCCATCGTGCCGAGCACGTTGCGCACGGCATCGGCCGCGTGCAC
This sequence comes from Polyangiaceae bacterium, assembly GCA_035499695.1. Lineage (GTDB taxonomy): Bacteria > Myxococcota_A > Polyangia > Polyangiales > Polyangiaceae > Palsa-1150. The sequence goes on along the minus strand of DATJYG010000198.1, from coordinate 5,320 downwards.
GAACGGCACGGCGGCGGCGAGCACCGACTCGGAAACGCGCGGCGTGGGCAGCGGTCCGGCCGAGGCGCCCGACGCGAAGCGAAGCATCGAGTGCGTCGTGTCGTCCGGGAACCCGTCCATCGCCGTCGTCGGGTCGAGCGGCGCGAAGCGGAGCAGGTCGGCGTTGATGCCGGCGCGCTTGGTCCCGGCGAACTTCGTGCGCGCCGCCTGCACGAAGCTCGTGGCTGCGATCTCGCCGTCCGCCGAGTACGCGAGCTCGTAGGACTCGAGACGTCCGATGGCGAGCGAATCGGCCCCAGTCCACGGCGTGAAGGCGCCGTGGGAGATGCCGATCATCCCCTTGGGGAGCGTCTCGTCGCCCGTCTGGACGCGGGCGAAGAACTGCGAGATGCCGTCGGCATACGCGTCGAGCCACGCCTTGAGGTCGCTGTCCGGCGCCAGCGCGTCGTACATCTGCTTGGCCACGCGCCCCAGGCCGATGGTGCGCATCGCGATGTCCTGGTCGATGAGACTCGGATCGGCGTCGCCCAGGAGCTCCGCGGTCCGTCCCTCCGCGAAGCGGCGCAAGAGCTCGAGCTGCACGGTGCGGTCCTTGGCGCACTGGTAGCCCTCGACGCGCAGCGCGTCGGTCGTGCTCGTGGCCCAGATGTGGACCAGGCCGTTCTTGTCGCGAACGACGTCCACCGGGCCAGTCAACCTCGAGAGCTGCGTCGTCGAAGCCACCGCGGGTGCGTTGCCGAACGGACCGAGCGACGTGCCGCCGTCCGTCGTGCCGACCACGGTGCCGCCCTGATCGCAGGACAGGGCGACGAACAATGCGAGAAAAGCCAGGCGCCTCATGTGGCGCGAAACTTAGCTCACGCCGCGGCGTACGCCTCCACGCCCAGCGAGCGACGCACTTCTTCGATGGGAGCGGACCAGAGCTGGTCCCACCGCGTGCCGAAGAGCGGCTTCGCCGCGCGGCCCATCTCCCAGCCGCGCGAGATGGCGTCCAGCCGCCTCTCCCGGTCGCCCATCGCGTAGAGAGCGGTGTTCAGGAATCCCATGGCCATCAGCATCCACGGCAGCCCCCCGGGCGCCTGCGCCGCGTAGAACGCTTGCAGCCCGAGCTCCCCGGCCACGTCGGTCTTGAAGCCGGTGACCGCGTGCCAGACGTCGTGCGTCTCGTAGAGGTGCGCGCGAATGAACTCGAGCTCGTCGCCTGCCGCCAGCGTCGGGAGGCTCTTCGGGTCGAGTCCCTGTGCCCGCATGTTGTCGGCGAAGGTGCGCCCCAGCGTCCCCTCCGCCAGCTTCGAGAGCGCGTCCAGGTCGACGCGCAGTCGCGGCTTGTCACGAAGGGCGGCCGCGCCCGTCGTGTCGCGCTGGAAGTGGTCGCGCATGACGTCGAGCACCTCGGTGCGGCGCTTGACCATGCGGTCCGATATCTCGAAGACGCGATCGAGGTGATCGGGGTTGCGAACGAGATCGACGAAGCTCCAGAGGGCCCGGACGGACCCGACCGCATCGAAGAGGGTTTGCATGTCAGCTCTCCCTTGCTGAGGAAGAATATGCGAGCTATCGCTCGTATCGACAACTCGCATTCCGGGAGGACCAAGATGGCGCCGAGAGCACGCACCGCACCGCGGAAAAAGCCCCGCCAGCAGCGATCGCAGGCCACGGTGGACGTCATCCTGGACGCCACCGCTCGCGTTCTCTGCACCACCGGCTACGACCGCGCGAGCACCAACCGCATCGCCATGGCCGCCGGCGTCAGCGTCGGCTCCCTGTACCAGTACTTCCCCAGCAAGGAGGCCCTCGTCGCCGCGCTGGTCGAGCGGCACGTCGCGGAGATGAAGGGCCTCGTGAAGGCGAAGCTCGCCGAAGTCGCCACCGCGCCGCTCGCCGTGGCATGTCGCACCATGATCGAGGCGATGTTCGAGGCGCATGCGGTGGACCCGAAGCTGCACAAGGTGCTCATCGAGCAGGTGCCCCGCGTGGGGCGCCTGGAGCACGTTGTAGGTCTAGAGCGCGAGGTGGAAGGCCTCGTCGCGCTCTTGCTCGAGGCGCGCAAGACCGAGCTCCGGCGCAACAAGCTCGCGGCGACGGCGTTCGTCCTGTGCAACGTGGTGGAGGCCGTCACACACGCCGCCGTGCTCGCCGAGCTGGAACCGAAGCGCGCTCGGGAGGTGGCAGAGGAGCTCACAGACATGGTGCTGCGGTATCTGCCCGCAGACTGTTAGAATGGGTACGTGCCCGGACGCGGCGACAAGCCCACCAAGGACGCGCCCACCGAGCGGCCGCCGTTCGATCCGGACACGTACGCGCGGAACTCGGAGGCGCTCATCAACGCCAGGCGGCCCGTATCCACCGCGGAGGTCCCGTCGCCGCCTCCGCTGAACAAGCGCGTGAGCATGGCCGTGCCCGCGGCGGACCTGGACTGGTTCGGGCTTTCCGAGGATGCACTCGCCTTCACCCAGAGGATCGACGGCACCAAGACGCTCCTCGAGCTGATGGAGGGGGCGCAGGACGAGAAGACCCTCAACGTCATCGCCGAGCTGCACGACGCCGGGGTGCTCGCCTACGAGAAGTGAGCGGGCGAGGGAGACGCGTCAGCCGCCGATGGCGCGCATCGAGACGTCGGCGGCGGTCTGCTCGGTGCAGCCCTTCCACGTGTCGCCGTCGGGCTTGAGGGCCCACGCTTCGCCGATGGCGCCGACGAGACCCTCGACGTCGCCGCGCTGCGCGAGATCCATGGCGTCGACGCCGTCGTTCGTCGCCAGGCACGGCCGCAGCGTGCCGTCGGAGGCGACGCGGAGGCGATCGCACGTGTCGCAGTAGGTGTCCGTCGTTCCCGTGATGAACCCGACCCGCAGCCTCGCGTCGTGGCGCGACACGACGTACTTCGCGGGCCCGCGATCGGGGTCGCGGCGCCCGGCGTCGTCGGCCAGCATGTGGGCGAGTCGCCAGCGCATCTCGTCGTGACCCACGAGCTTCTCGGGGGGCAGGTTGGCGCCCTCGCCGACGCGCATCACCTCGATGAAGCGCGGGACGATCCCGCGCGCCCAGGCCCACTCGACGATCGACGGCAGCTCGTCGCAGTTGTCGTGCCGCAGCACCACGGTGTTCGTCTTGAGCTCGTCGAACCCGGCGGCGCGCGCCGCCTCGATGCCCGCGAGCACGCGATCGAGCCGTCCGCCCCGCGTGATGCGCCAGAAGCGCTCGGGCACGAGCGAGTCGAGCGACACCGTGAGGCGCCGCAGGCCGGCGTCGCGCAGGGGACGCGCGAGCTTCTCGAGCAGCGTCGCGTTCGTCGTCAGCGCGAGGTCCTCGACGCCGAGCGACGCCACGAACGCGACGAGCTCGGTGACGCGCGGGTGGAGCAGCGGTTCGCCCCCGGTGATGCGCACGCGGCGGACTCCGGCGCGCAGCAGGGCACGCACCATCGCTTTCCACGCGTCGTCGTCCAGGCGCTTCTCGAGGTACCCGTCGGTGCGCGAGGGGCGGCAGTAGACGCACGCCAGATCGCACCGGTCGGTGAGCGACACGCGCACCGTGCGCGGCTCGACCCGCGGGCCACGGGCCACGCCGGGCACGAGCGGCAGGAAGCGGCGGGGCTCGGTTACGGCGCTCATCGAAGGGGGCAGCCTAGCAGTACGCGGCTGGGACAGCCCGGTTTCCCATGACATAGTGCGAGCGCGATGCCCCAGGTAGGCCCCCTCCACGGCGTCTACGAATTCGAGCAGATAGACGACTCGCTCCCCTACATGCCCCTGGCGGCACGGCGCGTGCTCGACGGGCTCGGGCGCAAGCTCTCGCTCGACGGCTGGCTCTCGCTCCAGGTGGACGACAGGCGGCGCGTGGTGGCGGCCGGCACCAAGGCCACCCTGGACGACGCGGTCCTCGGTGTGCTCGACACGGCGCGGCCGCAGGCGGATCGCATCGCGCCCGAGCCCGAGCCGGATGAGACTCAACCTCCCCCCCGGCTCGTCGCCACGCTCGGGCCGGCCCGTCCGCTGGACGTCGCGAAGTGGCGCTCGCTGCGCGCGCTCGACCGCTACGCGCTCGCCAAGTGTGCCGGCCGCCCCGAGAAGCTGGGGCACGCGTACGACGAGATCGTGGGCGTCGTGCTGAGCCACCTCGGCCGCACGGGCGAGGCGCAGATGGTGGACGTGGGACACAAGGCGGAGACGGCGCGTCGCGCCGTGGCCACGGCGCGCGTCGCGACGACGCGTGCGGTCGTGGAGGCCATCGCTTCCGGGTCCGCGGCGAAGGGAGACGTGCTCGCCGCCGCGCGCATCGCCGGCATCCTCGCGTCCAAGAGGACCCCGGAGCTGGTGCCGCTCTGCCATCCGGTGCGCACGACGCACGCGTCGGTCGACTTCGAGCTGGACGCGGCGCGCGGAGAGATCCGCCTTCGCGCCGTGGTCGAGGCGGTCGATCGCACCGGCGTCGAGATGGAAGCGATGGTCGCTGCGAGCGTCGCCTCGCTCACCGTGTACGACATGATCAAGAGCGCCGACCGGTGGGCCTCGATCGGCGCGGTGCGCCTCGAGAGCAAGAGCGGCGGCAAGAGCGGCGACGTGTCGCGTCCTCCGGAGCGCACGTGAGCGCGCGCCTCGTCGCGATGCGCGACGCTCCGCTGTCGGTCGACGAGACGATCGCCGCGGTGAAGCACCCGGGGGCCGGCGCCGTGTGCGTCTTCCTCGGCAACGTGCGCGACACCAACGAGGGCCGCGCCGTCGTGAAGCTCGAGTACGAGGCGTACGGCACCATGGCCGTCGCCGAGATGACCCGCATCGTCGAGGAAATCGAGCGCGAGATCGCCAACGTGCGCCTCGCTGTCACCCATCGTGTCGGCGCCCTCGCCGTGGGCGACCTCGCAGTCGTGTGCGCCGCGAGCGCGCCCCATCGCGACGAGGCCTACCGAGCCTGCCGCGCCCTCATCGACCGCGTGAAGGCGCGTGCCCCCATCTGGAAGCGCGAGCACGGCCCGGAGGGCGCGTACTGGGTGGGCTGGCAGGACGCCCGATGCGTCGATGACCACGAGCCGCACGGTCACCGTCACTAGAAGCGCGAGGCGCACCGGCTGGAAGGACCGAACGCCGCTACGGCGGCGTTTCAGTACCGCAGGACTGGGCACGCGGACGGGTGACGACGCGCTTGCATCGGGTGCTCGTGCGGTACTGAAACCGGCGGCGTAGCCGCCGGTTCGGTCCCGACGCTCCTTCATGAGGAGAAGACGCTCCTTCATGAGGAGAAGACGCTCCTTCATGAGGAGAAGACGCTCCTTCATGAGGAGAAGACGCTCCTTCATGAGGAGAAGACGCTCCTTCATGAGGAG
>DATJYG010000197.1:0-6803 GCA_035499695.1 Polyangiaceae bacterium | reverse complement strand
CGGAGCCCCGGCGTCGTCTTGCGCGTGTCCGTGATGCGCGTCTTGCAACCCGCCGGGACGGCGTCGGCGTAGGTGCGCGCGGCGGTCGCGACGCCGCTCATGCGCTGAACGAAGTTGAGCGCAACGCGCTCGCCCATGAGGATCGACCGCGCACGCCCCCGCACGCTCCACAGACGCGCGCCGGCAGCGACAGACGCGCCGTCGGCCACGTGCGTCTCGACGGTCAACGCCGGATCGACGCGCCCGAAGACCCGAGCGAACACGGGACCTCCGCACGCGACCATCGCCTTGCGCGCCACCGCGTGAGCCACCGCGCGCGCCTCGGGCTCGATGCACGCCTCGGTCGTGAGGTCGCCCGACGCGAGATCCTCCTCCAGCGCGATCTGTATCGCGCGGTCCACGAGCACCACGGGCAGCTCCTTCATCGCTTGCCCTCCACGAGCTGCGCGGGCGGCGGCTTGAGCGGTGGCGTGAAGTGATCGAGCACGAACCGCGTGAGATTCGGGAAGTGCCTGGAGAACCCGTAGCTCGCGGGATAAATGATGCGCGCACGACGGGACGCGACGCCGTTGGCGATCTTGCGCGCGAGCACGTCCGCGTCGCCGACCGGCGTGAGCACGCGCATCGCCAGCGTGTTCTCGTAGGCCGCACGCCCCGCGGTCTCCATCGGCGTGCGCACGGGCCCCGGGTAGACGGTGAGGACGTGCACGCCGGTGCCCCGGAGCTCGCCGCGCAGGCTCTCGGACGCCGCCGCGAGCGCGGCCTTCGACGCGTTGTAGAAGAACATGCCCGGCGTCGGTGCGATGGCGGCCATGGACGAGATGTCCACGATGGTGCCGCGCCCGCGGGCGATCATGTCGGGCAGGACCCGCTTGGTGAGCCGGAAGGGCGAGAGCACGTTCAGCTGCAGCATGCGCTCGGCTTCCTCGACGCTCGTGTCGACCGTGCGCGCGACGATCTGCACGCCCGCGTTGTTCACCAGCACGTCGATGGGCCCGAGCCTCGCCACGGCGCCGTCGACCCAGTCGCACGCATGCGGGTAGTCGACGAGGTCCGCCTCGACCACGTGACACCGCTCGGCGTGCCCCTTCGCGAGCTCCTCGAGCTTCCCCCTGCGCCGGGCGACGAGCGTGAGGGACGCGCCCCGGCGGAGGTACTCGCGCGCGAGGGCCTCGCCGATGCCGCTGGATGCCCCCGTGATGACGACGTGCATGCGACCGAATGCGAATCTATCACCACCGCTCGATCCGCCACCCCCGGCGGCGCGCCAGGCGTGCGAGGCGCATGTCCGGGTTGATCGCGACCGGCGTCCGCACCGCCTCCAGCAGCGGCAGGTCGGTCAGGGAATCCGTGTAGAAAGTGGCCTCCCCCAGCGCGAATCCGAGTCGTTCGGCGAGGCCCCGAGCGCGGGCGAGCTTGCCGTCGCCGTAGCAGAGCGGCTCGACGTAGCGCCCGGTGAACCGGCCGTCGGGACCGACCTCGAGCTCGCTCGCGACGACGTGCTCGATCCCGAGGTGCCGCGCGAGCGGGCGCGCCGAGTACGGGCTCGCGCCCGTGACGATGGCGACGACGTCGCCGCTCTCGCGGTGTCGCGCGACCGTGCGCCGTCCCGCGTCCGAGACGTGGGGCAGGACGTCCGCGTGGAACAAGTCCTCGCAGCGCAGCGCGAGCGTCTCCTCCTCCGTGCCGGCGAACCAGCGCAGCGCACGACCCGCCACGGCCGGCGCGTCGATGACCCCGGCGGTGTACTGCGCGACCCACCAGAGCACGCGCGCCGAGTCGCGCCAGCTCGCCACGCCACGCCGGCGCATGTACCGCACGTAGAGGCTCGCCGTCTCCTTGCGCACCAGCGTGCGGTCCATGTCGAACAGAGCGGCGGAAGCCATCAGTACACGCCGTAGCCGCGGCCGAGCACCTGCGAGTAGACGTTGAACAGCATGTGGCACACGACCGGCGCGCCGATGCCGCGCGTGCGGGCGCGCAGCCAGCCGAAGAGCAGCGCGGGGAAGAACACGGCGAGCCGCGTCACCGCGTGCACCGTGGCCACGTGCCCGGCGGCGAAGATGCCCGACGCGAGGAGCCACCCCGGGCCCAGCGTCGCCCCGAGGATGCGCCAGCGCGGCGTCCACGCGTCGTCGAGCCGCGACTGCAGGTAGCCCCGGTAGAACGCCTCCTCCGGCAGCGCGATCACGAAGAGCTGCCCCAGCACCTCGTTCGTCGCCTCCCCGGGGTGCACCTCGAGCGAGAAGGAGAGGCGCGGCATGAAGTGCGCGAACCAGGCTCGCCAGCCGAAGTAGAAGGGCACGCCGACCAGCGCGAGCATGCCGAACCCCCACGCGCAAGCGACCGCGACGTCACGCAGGAGCGCCCGCACGTCGAGCCGCCCGGGCATCACGAGCCCACCGAGCGCCAGCCCGGAGTGGCGCACGCGCGCGTCGTCCTTGCGCCACACGAGCGCCCACGTCGCGGCGAGGAACACGAACCCCACGAGCGTCGTGTGCCACTTGTCCGGCAGCGCCGCGGCGATCGCGGCCACTGCCAGCGTGACGTCGGCCGATACCCACAGCGACTCGCGCAGCGGGCTCAATTCCCTCAATTCCGGCACTGCAAGCGCGAGACGAACGCCTCGGTGTGTCCTGCTTCGATGTCGAGCCACGTCACGAACCATTCGCCGCGCGCTTTCCCGGGCGCGATCCACGGACGCGGCTGGTCTCCCGTCACCCTGGCGAACGTGCTCGTCGTACCCACGCCGTCGCGGGTGACGGACGCGATCCGCACCTTGCCGGACTCGTAGTAGGCGATCTCGCCGAGACCATCGGGCGTCGAGCTGACCGCCGGGTGCCCGCCGCGCGGTGCGAACCGCTTGCGCCAGAGCATCGTGCCCTTGTCCGGATCGATGAGCGCCGCCTGCGCCCCCTTCTCGATCTCGTGCCACACGAGGAAGCACGCACCCTTGACGCACTCGATCTGCGGGAAGTCGCCGCCGACGTGGTCCTCGTTGGACGCGGTGACCTCGCCGATCTGGCGGCTCGTCTTCGCGCTGCCTTGCAGTCCCGAGGCGAGGTCCGGAGAGTTCAGGGCGACGCGCATCCGCTCCACCAGGTGCTGCTTGTCCTGCTCGAGCGCGTAGGCGACGAAGACGTTCGTGTCCGAGACGGCGATGCCGGGGGCGCTCACCTTGGGCGACTTGCCCTTGTCCGCCGCCTCGTAGTCGGTGGCGCGGATCTCGGGGCCGAGCGCCTTCAGGTCCGCGTCGAGGTGACGAATGAAGATGTCGTCGCCCTCCTTGTCGGGATTCTGCTGCCACACGAGCCAGTACGTGCCGTCGTCGGAGCGGTCGATCGCCGGCCAGAAGAGCCCCGGTTTCGCGGCCGCGACGACGGAGCTCATCCCGCCGATGCGCCCGTCGGCATCGAGCCAGCGCACGTGGATGCCGGGCTCGCGGCCGCCCTTGTCCCAGAAGAGGAGGAGCACGCGGTCGTCGACGGTGAGCAACTCCGGACGAAGCGCGAAGTCGGCCTCGGGCGTCAGGTCGCGCGCCCGCGACGTCGGGCGACCCGACGCGTCCAGCAGGACGGAGTAGACGTGGTCGTGCCCCGACGACTCGTGGTCGTCTGTCCACGCCACGACCGCGCCCTTGGAGGTCACCGCGACCGCCGGGCGCCCGACGTTGCCCCCGTACCCGAGGCGCGGGTGCGAGAACGCGGTCATCTTGCACGGCCCGGTGGTGGCCGCGCCCACCTTCACCTGGTCCATGAAGGACTTGGCGATCGCCCCGCCGCCGGCGTCGCTCGCCTCCTTGAACTTGCGCTGGGCCCCGTCGGCGTCACCCGACGCGAGGAGCTGCTGGCCGTCCTCGATGGTCGACATCCACTTGGGCATCTCGGGCGGAGGCGTCGCAGGCGCCGCCGAGTCGGACGCCGAGGGCGCTGCCGAGGGCGCCTCGACCGCGCTCACCGATATCGCGGGCGCCGGCGCCGCGTGGTGCAGCACGCGGGCGTAGACGAACCATCCGGCCGCGGCGACGCCCGCGAGGACCGCGGCCGATACGCCCACACGCAGCAAGCTCCGGCCCGCGCGCGCCGTCGAGGGGGGCGGCCCTTCCGGCGCCGCCGTCGGCGGCATGTCCGTCGCGCTCAGCTGCGGCCCGCGCAGCAGATCGATGGGCTCGCTCGTCGTCTTGTCCGGGAACACCCCCGGCTGGATGCCGACGCCGGGCGTCTGCTTCCTGACGCCGCCGCGCGACGACGCGGGTCCTTGCCTCTCCTGCAGCTCGGCGATGGACTCGACGCTCTGCGCGAGCGCCTCCATCTCGATCTGGCTCGGCGACGAACCGATGTTGACGAGCGAGATGGGCGGCGCCCCGAGGGCCCGCGCCAGGTCGTCGGCCAGCTCCTTGGCGGTCTGGAAACGCTTGTTCACGTCGCGGTCGAGCGCCTTCTTGAACCACACGTCGAAGGCCGGCGGCAGATCGGGCCGCATCTTGCTCGGGACGGGGAGCTGCGCCGCGGCGATGGCGGCGAAGGTCATGGCCACGCCCTGGTCGGTGTTCCACACGGGCCGTCCGGTGAGGCACTCGTACGTCATGCAGCCGAGCGCCCAGAGGTCGGCCCGGTGGTCGACGCTCCCCTGCCCTTTGACTTGCTCCGGTGACATGTACGCGGGCGTCCCGAACACCGCGCCCTCGCGCGTGAGCCGCGCGGTCTTCTCGTCGGTCTTCACCGGCGAGTAGAACTTGGCGAGCCCGAAATCGAGGATCTTGGCGATCTCCTCGCCGTCCTCGCCCTTGCACAGGTGGATGTTCTCGGGCTTGAGGTCGCGATGGACGATGTTGGCCGCGTGGGCCTTCATCAGGCCCCTGGCGACCTGGCTGATGATGCGGGTCGTCGTCGCCGTGTCGATGAGGCGGACCCGGGCCATCCGGTCGTAGAGCGACTCCCCTTCGAGCAGCTCCATCGCGATGAAGGGCCGCCCGTCCTCCAGCCGCCCCGAGTCGTAGACCTCGACGATGTACGGGCTCTTCACGCTCGCGGCCGCTCTGGCCTCGCGGAAGAAGCGCTCGATGACGATGGCCGAGTTGGAGAGCTCCGCCGCCAGGACCTTGACGGCGACCCGCTTGCCGATGCTGATGTTCTCCGCCTCGTAGACGGCCGCCATCCCCCCGCGACCGAGCTCGCGGGTGACCTTGTACTTGCCGGCGAGCAGAATACCGACGGCTATCTTCGTTTCGGGTTGGACGGCGGCCATGTAGGAGCGGGCGGGATGCTCCGGACAAAACTTACAGGCTCCGGGCTCCGGGCTCCAGGCTTCATGGAAGCGCAGTGAACCTGTAGCCTCGAACTTCATCTTGCCTCCGCCTCCGCCACACCCGCCCCCGCAGCCCCCCGCGCGTCCCCCCCTCGACGAGCAGGCCAAGGAACGCCTCGCCGTCGTGGGCGAAATCGCGGCCGAGGTCGCCCATGAGCTGCGGAACGTCCTCCAGGTCATCTCAGCCAGCGCCTACGTTGCCCGACAGGAGGCGGCACGTGGGGACGCGGCCGCGACCGTCCCCCACGTGTCCAAGATCGAGCGGAACGCCCGGATTGCGCACGCCATCGTCGACGACCTGATGGCCCTCGCCCGGGGCGAGCCCCTGCATTCGGAGCCGGTGCTCCTGGCGGAGGTCGTCGTGAGCGCGCGGGCCGACATGCCCGACGGCGCGGCGGACTGGGCGGATGCCGTGAATCCTACGGATCTGCGCGTGCGAGCGCACCCGGGTCTCCTGGGGAGACTCCTCCACGTGCTCTACGACAACGCCGTGCAGGCGTCGGCGCCTCGGGCACCGCGCATCGCGACGCAGGCCCGCGCCGACGCGGGACGCGTCGTCATCGAGGTCAGCGACGACGGACCGGGCGTGCCCCCCGAAATCGCCGACCGGGTCTTCGAGCCGCTCGTCACGGCGCGGCAGGGTGGCACGGGACTGGGGCTCGCCCTGGCGCGACGCATCGCCACGGCCCACGGAGGCTCGATCGAGCTGGCGAACGGCCCAGGCGCGTGCTTCCGCATCGAGCTCCCAGGCGCCTGACGCACAGGGCAGAGCTGAATCCTGACGGGCAGCTGTCAGGGATCGATGGCATGTTGGCGCTCTCGGCGATGCTTCCGATCCGCCTGCGGGGCGCCCGCACCCACAACCTCCGGAGCCTGGACCTCGAGCTTCCGCCGGGACAGCTCGTCAGCGTCACGGGACCCAGCGGCGCCGGGAAATCGTCGCTCGCGCTCGACACGCTGTACGCCGAAGGGCAGCGGCGCTTCGTCGAGAGCTTCAGCCCCTACGCGCGTCAGTTCCTCGAGCGGCTCGAGCGGCCGCCCATGGACGAGCTGGCGCCGGTCGCGGCGACCGTCGCGGTCGACCGCAGGGCGCCGGTGAAGTCGAGCCGGTCGACCCTGGCGACCATGGCCGACCTCGAGCCGTACCTCGCGGCGCTGTTCGGGCGAGAAGCGGTCCCGACCTGCCCGGACTGCGGCGTGCAAGCGGGGCACACGTCGCCGCGCGATGCGGCCGACCGGCTCGCGCAGACGCTCGAGGGGACGCGGGCTCTCGTGACGTACGCGGTGAACGTCGAGGACGCCGAGCAGTTCCTCGACCTTCGCGAGGGCCTCGCGCGCGACGGCTACCGCCGTCTCGTGGTGGCGGGTGCGGTCCGCGAGATCGACGAGGTGCGGCCGAGCGAGGCGACGGCGCCCGGGGTGCGCGTGGAGGTCGTGGTCGACCGCGTCAACGTGAGCAAGGGCGAGAGTCGCCGGCTGCAAGAGGCCATCGAGGC
>DATJYG010000196.1:0-8027 GCA_035499695.1 Polyangiaceae bacterium | reverse complement strand
TGCTCGCGCGGCGCCCGCGACAGACGAGCGCGCGCGATGTGCCTGCGAGTGCCGCCGTGTCGGTGCCGGCGGCCAGCGAGGTAGCACTCTCGGCCTCGGCCGCTGCGAGCGCGCTACCGGAGACGACCGCGACCGCGACCGCGACCCCGACCGCGACCGCGACCGCGACCCCGACCCCGACCGCGACCGCGACCCCGACCGCGAAGCCGAAACCGACTCCGACGTCGAAGCCGATCGCGACTCCGAAAGCGGCGACCACTGCGACGGGACCTGATCGTCCTGGTCCCGGTTTCTAGCGACGCGTCGGATCCTCCGGCCACGCGTGCTTCGGGTACTTGCGCATCAGCTCCTTCCGGATCGCGGGGTAGTGCCGCTGCCAGAAGCCGGCGAGGTCGGTCGTGACCTGCTGTGCCCTCCCGTTTGGCGCCAGGAGCTCGAGGACGAGAGCCACACGCCCTCCGCCGACGCGGGGCCCGTCGCTCATGCCGAAGAAGTCCTGCATCCGCGATGCGATGTGCGGCGGCTTGCCCGGGTCGTAGTGAATGACGGTGGAGCGGCCGCTCGGCAGGGTCACGCGCTCCGGAGCAAGCCGTTCGATGTCGGCGGCCTTGCGGCCGAGTCCGGCCTTCAACGCATCGAGGAAGCCGGCTTGTCGGAGCTCGGCGAAGCTGCTGCACCCTTCGCACAGCGCGACGAGGGCAGCCTTCACCGCTTCGTCGTCCGGGGCGCTTATGGAAGCGTCTACCGAAGCGGCAAAGCGCGCCCGGGCGAGCCATCGGTCGAGGGCTTCCGCCGGCGTGAACGCCCTCGGCCCTGCCGCCATGGCCGCCTCGGCGAGCACACGCGTGACCTCGGAGCCCTGCGCGCCGGTGCGATCGGAGGCGTGGAGGACGAGTCCTCCCCAGAGCATCGCGTCCCGCGCGACGACGCGCTCTCCCGCCGGGTCCCAGGTGACTTCCTCCCGCTCTTCGACGCTGTCCGGGTAGAGATCGATGAGCCACTCCGGCTCGATCGCGCTCGCGAGGCGCACCAGCACGCCGGCACCGCGTCCGCTGGAACGCTCTTCGGCTTCGAGCGCCACCATCCACTCGGCGACGCGTACGACGCTCGTCTCGGCCAGCTCCGCCGAGCCTCCACCGGCCAGCGCGAGCTGCCGCCCGCCCGCGCGCACTCGCTTGGCGACGCGATCCGGGTAGCCCGCCAGGAGCGACGTGCGTAGAGCCACCGACGCGGACTCGCTCGATCCTTCTCCGCGCCGTGCGCTCCTCGAGAGCAGATCCGCCGCTCGAGACACGGCGCGCGTCGCGCCTGCGTCGAGACCGATGGCCCGGAGCGCACCGTCTCGAAAGCGAGCCTCCTCGGCCTCGCGGTAGGCGTCGACGAGCGCTTCCACGTCGCTCGGCTCGGTCGCGGCGTCGTGAGCGCGGCCCTCGCCGAACCGGGTCTTCGTCGCCACGCGGATGTCGCCCTCGCTGAGGATCGCTGCGGCGACGCACGCGTCGTCCGAGACACCTCGCCGTTCGCCCTCGACGATCACGCGTGCCGCACGCGGGTGCACCGCGAACCGGAGCATGCTGCGCCCCGTCTCGGTGAGCTTGCCGGTCGCGTCGACGGCGCCGAGCCTCCGGAGCAGCTCGTGCGCAGCGGCTGCGTGCGCGGCAGGCGGCGCCTCCAGCCACGGGATCTCCCCCGCGCCCATGGCCGCGAGCTCCAGCATGGTCTGCGTCAGATCGAGCCGCAGGATCTCCGGCGTCTCGTGCTCGGGGCGCGACTCGAAGTCGGCGCGCGTGTAGAGGCGCAAGCACCGGCCGGGTCGTGTCCTCCCTGCGCGCCCCGCCCGCTGGATGGCCGACGCGCGACTGACCTTCTCGACCCGCAGACGCGGCAGCCCCGACCACGGCGCCTGCGACGCGACGCGGGCGAGCCCCGAGTCGACGACCGCCACGACGCCCTCGATGGTCACCGATGACTCGGCGACGTTGGTCGAGAGGATCACCTTTCGACGCGAGGCCCGACGAACGGCCGTGTCCTGCTCGTCGGGCGAGAGATCGCCGTGCAGCGGCACGAGCAGCAGGTCTGCTTCGGCCGCGATCTTCTCGCACGTCTCTCGCGCCCTCCGGATCTCGGCCGCACCCGGCAGGAAGACGAGCACGTCTCCGTCGAGCCCGTCGCTCAGGAGCGAACGCACCGCGGACGCCACCTGGGAGGCCAGCGGCCGCTCGTCGGGCCCGGGCGCGTGCTCGATCGCCACGTCGTAGCGCTTGCCCTCGCTGCGCAGCACACGCGCGCCCAGATGCTGCGCGAGTGGCGCCGTCGCCAGGGTGGCGCTCATGGCGACGACGCGCAGGTCGGGTCTCTCGGTCCGCCGGAGGCGCTCGACGAGGGCGAGGGCGACGTCTCCTTGCAGGTGACGCTCGTGGAACTCGTCCAGCACGACGGCAGCGATCCCGTCGAGCTTCGGCGACGCGAGGAGCTTGCGCCCGAGCACCCCCTCGGTGACGAAGCGGATGCGCGTGCGGGCGCTCGTCGCGTCCTCGAAGCGCACCTGGTAGCCCACGGTGCCCCCCACGCGCTCCCCGAGCTCGTCGGCGACGCGCCGCGCCGCCATGCGCGCCGCGAGCCGGCGAGGCTCGAGCACCACGATCTCCCCGTCGCGCGCGAGGCCCGCGTCGAGCAGCGCCCGGGGGACGCGCGTCGTCTTGCCGGCACCCGGGGGCGCCTCGAGCACGAGCGTCGGGTGCGCGCGCAGCGCCTCGACGATCTCGGGCAGCAGGGGGTCTATCGGGAGCGGATCCACGCGCGACGAAGTGGCAGAGTGGCATGGATAGCGCGTAAATCTCACCTCCGATGCACGCGCGCGCCGGAGTCCCGCTCGCCCCGCTGACCACGCTGCGCGTCGGCGGGCCGGCGGCGCGCCTGGTGGACCTCGACCGAGAGGAGCACGTGCTGGAGGCCCTGGCGGACGCCGAGTCGCACGGGCAGGGGATCTTCGTGCTCGGCAGCGGGAGCAACGTGGTCGTCGGCGACGCCGGCTTCCCCGGGCTCGTGATCCGCATGGCCACGCGCGGAGTCGACGTGGTGCGCGAGGGCGATCGCGTGGTCGTGGACGTCGCGGCGGGCGAGGACTGGGACGCTCTCGTCGCCCGCGCCGTCGACGAAGGCTGGGCCGGCGTCTCGAGCATGAGCGGCATCCCGGGCCTGGTCGGCGCGACGCCCATCCAGAACGTGGGGGCGTACGGCCAGGAGGTGAGCGACACGATCGTCGGCGTCCGCGTCTACGATCGCGAAGCGCGCGCCTTCGTCGACATGGATCCTCCCGCGTGCCGCTTTGGCTACCGCGCGAGCATCTTCAAGAGGAGCGACCGCTGGATCGTCACGCGCGTCCGCTTCGCCTTCGCGCGATCGCACGAGGACGACGTGCGATACGCGGAGCTCTCGCGCGCGCTGTCGGTCGCCGAGGGGAGCCGCGCTCCAGCCGCTCGGATCCGTTCGACGATCATCGACCTGCGACGCGCCAAGGGCATGGTGCTCGACCCCGGAGACCCCGAGAGCGTGAGCGCAGGCTCCTTCTTCGTGAACCCCGTCGTCGACGCCGGGACCCTCTCGCGCGTCGAATCGGTCGCCGGCAAGACGCCTCCACGCTTCGACGCCGGCGAGGGCCGCTGGAAGCTCCCGGCTGCGTGGCTCGTCGAGCAGGCCGGGTTCGCGAGAGGCTGGACGCTCGGCCGCGCCGGCATCTCTCGCAAGCACGCGCTCGCGCTCGTCAATCGCGGAGGAGCCAGCGCGACCGAGATCCTCGCCGCGGCGCGCACCGTGCGAGACGGCGTGCGGGCCAGGTTCTCGGTGACCCTGGAGCCCGAGCCGGTCCTCGTGGGCTGCTCATGGGAAGACGGCGGTCTGTAGCGCGAGCAGCACCGAGACGACCGCCACCGCCGGACCCAGGGCGCGCACCGAAGTCGCGAGATGGCGGCGCGTCGGTACGTAGGCGATGAACGCCGCGATGGCTCCCGCGTAAGCGCACGTCCAGGAGCGCCAGAAGAACCCCGCATGTGCGCTCCACACGAGCGTCGCGGGGTTCGGATCCGGGTAGATGAAGAACTGCACCGTGCGCACGAGGGCGTAGGCGCCGACGGCGGCGGCCATGCCCCACGCGAGAGCGACACCCGCGGCGACCGCACCCTCGCGGTTCATGCGGCGCGCTCTCCGGCCGCGGCGACGACGCGTGGGCACTCGGGATCCGGTCCGTGCACGCCCTTCACGAAGGACGCGACGACCTTGCACCCGCCCTTGCACACCGCGCGGAGCGAGCACGACGCGCAGGGCTCTGGCGGTGCCGCGACGTGAGCGCGCCATCGCGCGAGCTCCGGATCCCCTGCGTGCGACCCGAGCGACGTCGCATGCAACCCGCTCGATCGCGCGAAGCTGCAGGGCGCGACCCTGCCGTCCACCGTGAACGCCGCGAGGGCCCCGGCTGCCTCGCAGCCGAAGATGCCCCACCGCGCGAGCGCGTCGGGGTCCTTCGCGATCGTCTCGTCAGCCGACAGGAAGGGGACCAGCGCGCAGTCGATGCGCACGTTGAAATCGCCGGCGGCGCAGACGGTCGTCGCCAGCCGCCGGAGGGTCGGCCCGAGGGATCGCGCTTGCTCGCTCGAGAGCCGTCTCGCCAGGTACTCGATGGACGCCGCTCGCCCGGCCGGCTTGTACCGCAGGAGCTGCGCCTCGCACGCCCCGAGGCTCTTCGCGCGTGCCAATGTTTCATCGAGGCGGGGGAAGCTCGCCCGAGTGAGAACCACGTTGGCCCCCACGCGGATGCCCGCCGCGGCGAGCCGCTCGATGGCTCGCTCGGCGGCGGCGCTCGCGTCGAAGCCGCGCACCATCGCGTACGTTTCGCCGGGTCCGTCGTAGCTCACGTTGACCTGCGCGAAGCGCCGGAGCTTCTCGACGCGCGCGTCTGTGAGCCCCAGGCCGCTCGTCGTGAGCACCGGCGTGATGCCGCGAGCCATCGCGGCCTCGGCGAGCACGTCGAGATCGTCGCGCGTCGTGGGCTCCCCGCCGCCGAACGCCACGGTGAAGACGCCTGCGTCGGCGAGCGCGTCCAGCTCGCGCTCGAGCGCCTCGCGTGGCGGCTCGATCCCGTCGGGCCGCGCGTCGATGTAGCAGCCTTCGCATCCGGCCCCGCACCGCGCGGTGACGGCCATGTGCACCTCGATGGGTGCGCTCTCGCGCGTCGACTCGCCGTCCCACGCGCGCCCGCCGTCCAGCCCGAGGGCGCGAACGCCATCGCGATCGAGCGCGACGATGGCCGCCTGCGTCTCGAGCTTC
This sequence comes from Polyangiaceae bacterium, assembly GCA_035499695.1. Lineage (GTDB taxonomy): Bacteria > Myxococcota_A > Polyangia > Polyangiales > Polyangiaceae > Palsa-1150. The sequence continues at coordinate 2,705 of DATJYG010000196.1, read as the reverse complement.
ACCCAGGCGCCCCACGATTCGTAGCGGACGATCACGTCCGGTCCTTTCCGGCGACCTTCACCTGCTCGCGCTTGAGTGCCGCGACGACGGCCGCGAACACCGCGGCGCCGACGGTGGCCGTCGCGAACAGCGTGTTGATGACGCTCCCGATGCTCGAGCAGTTCGCGCCATGACCGGTGCGCACGGCGCGGAGGTGCTCCTCCTTTATCTCACGCTCTTCGCTCATAGGCCGAACCCCACGAGGTATTCCGGATACACTTTCTCCAGCAGGACGAATGCCGTCGCCATCACCGTGACGGCGCAGAGTAGCGCTCGTCCCATCCTGGCCGCCCGCGTCTGCGATCCGACCGCGCCCCAGGCACGCGCCACCAGGACCAGCGGCAGCACCGCCGCCCCGAGCAGGAAGAACGGCGTCGCGTTCCCCGATTCGTATTGCGACGCGAGCAGACCTCCGGCGATCGCGACGAAGGCGACGAAACCGAGGGCGGCCGGCGCCAGCTCTCGCAGCGCGCTCCACGCCTGCCCGAGCGTCCGTTTGCGACCGGCTCGCACGAGCCCCACGATCGCAAACACCCCGAACGCCACGAGCACCACCGCCGCGAATCGATTCACCATGCGCCGCAAGGCGAGCCGTTTCACCTGGCGCACGAACTTCGGGTCCAGGCGCGCCGAGCGCTGGCTGGCCTCGGCGATGGCCTCGTCGATGCGGCCGTCGCTGACGTACGCATCGATGAGCGCGCGCTCGGCCAGTCGGCTCGTCAGCGGGTCCGTCTTGGGATCGTCGCGCACCAGCACGAGCTCGCGGATCGCATCCGCCCGCCGGTGCATCCTTCCGAGCCAGGCTTCGGCCACGAGCATCCGGGCCTCCATGCGCACCAGGCCCGGCGGAAAGCCCTCGGCATCGCGGGCCAGCGCGTCGATCGCGCCCGGATCGGCCGCGAGATCGGGGTCGCGGCGCACCTGTTCCAGGCGACGCAGGGGTGCGAAGTCGCCCTCGGAGCGGGAGCGGATCCACTCGATGCGGTCGCTCGCGCGCACGGCCCATCGCGAGCCCGGGACGGCGTCCATCACGGCGCGGTAGTCGGTCAGCGCCTCGGGATAGGCGCCGTGCTCCTCGTTGGACTCGCCGGCGTGGAAGCGCGCTTCTGCCGACGCGAGCGGATCCTCGTCTGCCGCCCGCGCGGCGTGCGCGAAGAGCGCCACCAGAACGGCCGCGATCCAGGCGAGCAGCGTGCTTCGCATCGGGTCCGGAAGCTCCCACGCGTCCGCGGCGTTGTCCACGAGGTTGCCGGGCCTCTGCTACACAACCCGGCCAGGGTCCATGCGCTTCCGTGCCGCCGCCATCCTCGGTCTCGCGCTGGGCGCGAGCGGCTGTAGCGGGTGCCACGAGGACCATCCGTACGTGCCTTACGCCATCGGATCGGCTCAGCCCGCTCCGTCCGCGGCGAGCGCAGGTGCGACGTCCGCGGCGCCGTCGGCCTCGATCGCGGCCGTCGACGCGGGAGCGCCCACCACAGGTCAGCCGGCGACGCTCGCGCCAGCCGGACAGTCGCGCTGGTCGCTCGACGGCGTCACGCTGGAGGCGCCGCAGGGCACCGTCTTCTTCTCGGCCGTCGTCCGCGACTTCGACGGCGACGGCGCGAGCGACGCGTTCGCGCTCGTTCGGCCTCCCGACGGCGACGATCCGGGGCAGGTCGTGTACTACCGCGGCGGCCCGGCGACGCTGTCCCCGGCGTCCACCTACGCCCCCGATGCGTCGCTCACCCGGGGCTCCGGGTGCACACCCGTCGATCGGCTCGAGGTCGTCGGCGCGCACGCCGTGCTCGCAGAGCTCGGTGCTTCCTGCCCGGAGCGAACGACGCGGGCCCCCGACCGGTGGGTCGCGCTCGTCTCGGGGACGAAGGGCGTGCGCATCGCCGTCACGATCGCCGATCCGTCGGGCCTGCCGACGCTCACGGTCGACGGCGACACGTCGGATCGCGACGGCGACGGCCTGCCGGACATCGCGCTTCGCGTGACGCTCGAGGGCGGCGGCGCCCCGTTCGAGCCCGGGCCACGCGTTACGGGGACGCTCGCCTGGCTGGATCGCACGGCGGGGCTCAGTCGTGATGCGTCGGCGACGGAGGCGTCGTTCGCGCTCCTGGCGACGACCGCGATGACCAAGGCGAAGGCCGCGTCGCTCGCTCCCGGCGTGGCCCCCCTCGTGGCGCAGGCCCGCGCGCTGTGGCGATCGGTGTGCGCCGACGGCGGCGCCCCCCGCCTCGTCGGTGTCGCCGGCACCGGATCCATCGGCTGCGGCTCGGCGCACGCGCTCGAGGACCTCGGTCTGGCCGAGGCGCGTTCGTACGCCACGCAAGGAGACGCGCTTCGAGCGGCGCTGGCGATCGATCGCGCGACCCGTCCGCCGGCCACGCATACCGCCAGGCGCCTCACCGAGGCTCAGGGGTGGCTCTCATCCCTCGCGCCCGTCGCCACCGCGCGCGCCGTGCGACCCATCGCCGCCGTCCCGGACTCGCCCAAGGGCCACGAGCCGGCGTGGGGCCCGCTGGCGTTCGAGTCGAGCGGCAAGCTCCTCGTACGCACGCGCGCCGGGCTCGTGCGCGTGGACCCGGACGCGGGTGACGAGTCGGAAGCAACCGACCGAAAGGGATGGCCCGCAGCCGTCACGTCCACCGACAGTGCATGGACCTGGATCGAGACGTACG
>DATJYG010000195.1:0-8338 GCA_035499695.1 Polyangiaceae bacterium | reverse complement strand
CCGGTCCGTCTTCCGCAGGACCTACAAGACGATCGCCGCGGTCGACGGCATCGACTTCGACATCGCTGCCGGCGAGCGCGTCGGGTTCCTCGGCCCCAACGGCGCGGGCAAGACCACCACGCTCAAGGTGCTCTCCGGCCTCTTGCACCCCACGTCGGGCAAAGTGTCGGTCGACGGCCACGAGCCTCGCCGCCGGGAGGACGCGTTCCTCAGGAAGATCATGCTGGTCCTCGGGCAGAAGCAGCAGCTCCTCTGGGACCTGCCGCCGAGCGACACCTTCGAGCTCAATCGTGCCGTCTACGACGTGCCGCTTCCCCAGTTCCGGGAGACGATGCGCGAGCTGGAGGAGCTCCTCGAGCTCGGGGATCTCGTGAAGAAACCCACGCGCACCCTCTCGCTGGGCGAGCGCATGAAGTGCGAGCTCGCGGCCGCGCTCGTGCACCGGCCCAAGGTGCTCTTCCTCGACGAGCCCACCATCGGCCTCGACGTGTCGATGCAAGCGACGGTGCGCGGCTTCGTCGCACGGTACAACGAGCGCCACGGCGCGACGATCCTCCTGACGAGCCACTACATGGAGGACGTGCAGCGCCTCTGCCCGCGCGTCATCGTCATCGACAAGGGCCTGCTCGTGTACGACGGCCCGCTCGACCAGCTCGTCGCGCGCATCCGGCCCGACAAGCGCATCGTCTTCCGCTTCGCCCGCCCGGTCGATCGGTCGGACCTCGGCGCGTTCGGCAAGGTCGTGCGGCACGACGCGGGCGAGAGCGTGCTCGACGTGCACAAGGACGCCGTCAACCGCGTCGTCACGCAGGCGCTGGCGCAGCTCCCCGTGAGCGATCTCACGGTCGAGAACCCGCCGCTCGAGGAAGTGATGAGCGAGGTCTTCGCGAGGCACCGAGCATGAGCGTCCGCGCGACGGTGCGCGCCTTCCCGACGCTGCTGCGCATCGGCTTCGCCGACGCCGTGGCGTACCGCGCCGAGATGATCGTGTGGGTCCTCGCGACCACGATGCCCCTCGTGATGCTCGCACTCTGGTCGGCGGTGGCGCAGGACCAGCCGATCGGTCGCTACGGGCAGCCGCAGTTCGTCGCGTACTTCCTGGCGACGTTCATCGTGCGCCAGATGGCCAGCTCGTGGGCCTTCTACGAGATGAACTTCGAGGTGCGCAACGGCACCCTCGCCATGCGTCTGCTCCGGCCGGTGCACCCGCTCTGGGCCTACGCCGCCGAGAGCCTCGCCGGCTTGCCCTTCCGCGTCCTCGTGGCGGTGCCGGTCGCGATGGTGGCCCTCGCCGTCGTCGGACGCGACGCCATCACGCACGATCCGACGGCGTGGGCGCTCTGGGCCGTGTCGATGCTCGGGGCGTGGCTCATCACGCTCTGGGTGAACCTCGTCATCGGCTGCCTCGCCTTCTTCATGGAGAGCAGCATGAAGCTCATGGACGCGTGGCTCGTCTTCTTCTTCGTCCTGAGCGGCTACCTCATCCCGATCGAGCTCTTCCCGGCGCGCATGCGCGCCGTCGTCGACTGGCTGCCCTTCCGGTACCAGATCGGCCTGCCCGTCGAGATCATGACGGGGGCGCACGGCTCGTACGCCGAGATCCTCGAGCTCCTCGCGCGCCAGTGGGCGTGGGTCGCGATCGGCTTCGGCGCGACGCTGCTCGCGTGGCGGCGCGGTCTGCGAGAGTTCGCCTCCTACGGAGGGTGAGCCACCGTGCGGTACCTGCGCCTCCTCGCCGTGCAGCTCCGGATCTCGCTCGTGCTCTCGATGCAGTACCGCGCCGACTTCCTGCTCGACGGCTTCATCGAGATCTTCTGGATGGCCACCGCCATCGTCCCGCTCTACGTCGTCTACCACCTGCGCCCGTCGGTGGCCGGGTGGACCTTCGGCGATTCGCTCATGGTGATGGGGTGGTTCACCTTCCTGCAGGGCGTGCTCGAGGGCGCCATCAACCCGAGCCTCGTCGCGGTGGTGGAGCACATCCGCAAGGGCACCCTCGACTTCGTGCTCGTCAAGCCGGCCGACGCGCAGTTCCTCGTGTCGACGACGCGCTTCCAGCCGTGGCGCGCGGTCAACGTGGTGACTTCGATCGGCGTATTCGCGTGGGGCTTCCACCTGATCGGCAGGACGCCGTCCGCGACCGACGTGCTGTTCGCGACGGTGGCGATGTTCGTCGCCGTCGTCGTCCTCTACTCGCTCTGGATCGTGACGGTGTGCGCGGCCTTCTACTTCGTTCGCATCGACAACCTGACGCAGCTCTTCGTCGCCGTGTTCGACGCGGCGCGATGGCCCATCGCCGTGTTCCGCGGGGCCGTGCGCCTCCTCTTCACGTTCGTCGTCCCGCTGGCCCTGATGACGACGTACCCGGCGGAGGCCCTCCTCGGGTGGCTCAGCCCGGTCACGCTCGTCGCGTCGGTCGTGGGAGCCCTCGTGGCGTTCGGCCTTTCCCGTGTCGTCTGGCTGCGATCCATCGGCCGCTACACGAGCGCCGGCGGCTGAGAATGAGCTAAACTGAAGCGCAATGGGTCTCGCGCGCCCGGGCGTCGTCGTCGCGTTCGTCGCGGCTGCGTTCGCCAGCGCCTGCGGGCTGAACTTCGACAAGTACCAGGGCGGCTCGGGGTCCGACGGGTCGGTCGAAGACTCGAGCGGAGGGATGCCCGATTCGCCCACGGGCGACGGCACCGGATCGAGCGGCGGCAGCAGCGGCAGCAGCAGCGGCGCCGGGAGCAGCAGCGGGGGGAGCAGCAGCGGACCGGATGGCTCCCCCATGGATGCGCCGAGCGACACGAAGAAGGACGTGTCGCCGGGTCCCTGCGGTCAGCCCGGCGAGTCGTGCTGCACCGGCGACATGTGCTCGGGCGGCGGCTGCTGCAACGCCGGCACCTGCCTCGCCCGCGGCGAGGGGACCGGCGGCACGACGTGCGTGGACGGGACGCTCCAGACGTGCGGCGGCCCCGGGCAGCCATGCTGCGCGGGCGAGTCGTGCTCCGGCAAGCGCTGCTGCGTCGACGGGACGTGCATCATGTCCGGCTCGAGCTGCGGGACCACGCAGACCGGGACGTGCAACAACGGCACGTGCTCCGGCTGCGGCGCAGACATGGCGACGTGCTGCCAGGGCGCGATGAACGGCATGTCCTGGAGCGGCAACTTCTGCACGGCTCCGAACGACGCGTGCACCAGTGCGAACAAGTGCGCGGCGTGCGGCGGCCCGGGGCAGCCGTGCTGCGATGGAGCCGGGTGCAACGCCGGCGGCTGCTGCGACCGGTCGACGCGCACCTGCGTCGGGAACGGCCAGATGTGCAGCGGCGGCACCGGCGCGTGCAAGAACGGCGCGTGCGGTGGGGGCACCTGCGGAGGGCCGGGCATGCCCTGCTGCGGCAACAACGTCGAGTGCACCTCGCCGTACACCTCGTGTCAGACCAACACGTGCTCCGGGTGCGGTGGCCCGAACGAGCCGTGCTGCGTCGCCAACAACGTCGGCGGCTACTGGTGCAGCGTGGGCCTCGCATGCAAGCCCGGCATGGGGACCTGCACTCCGTGCGGGGGCAGCGGCCAGATCTGCTGCGCAGGCGGCGTGTGCAACGTCGGAACGACGTGCAACGGCATGAACCAGTGCATGTGAGCGAGAGCGAGGTCGTTCAGGGCCTGCACGCGGGGCTCGCAGTCTTCGCCAGGCGCCCGGAGGACATCCTTCGCGTCGCGTACTCGCGCTCGGTGCGCCGCGAGGTGACGGCCCTGGCCAGGTGGGCGTCGTCGCGGCGCATCCAGTGTCAGGAGGCGACCGAGGGCGAGCTCGATCGGATCGCGCAGTCCAAGCACCACGAGGGGCTCCTCGTCGCGACGCGGCCGCGGAAATGGCTCCCCGCAGCCGAGCTGGCGGAGCGGCTGCTGCGGGCACGCGGGACGTGCGTCGCGATGGACCGGGTGCGCAATCCCTACAACGTGGGAGCCATCCTCCGGAGCGCCGCCTTCTTCGGGGTCGACGCGTGCCTGCTCGGTGCGCCTGCGCCGCATCCCGGTCTCGCTCCCGTCGCCGTGCGCGTGGCCGAAGGGGGGACCGAGCACGTGGCCCTCGCCCGCACGACGGATCTGGCGGACACCCTGGCGCGCCTTCGCTCGCGCGGCGTGCGCATCGTGGGGGCGGACGGGCACTCGCCGACCAACGTCGCCGGCTACGAGTTCGCGCGACCCACCGTGCTCGTGCTCGGCAACGAGGTGGAGGGGCTCGGAGAGCGCATCCGGACCCACTGCGACGCCGTCGTATCCATCCGCGGCACGGGAGCCGTCGAGTCGCTCAACGTGGCGGTGGCCGCGGGTGTGCTCGTCGCCGAGATGACCCGGCGCCGCCCTTCGTGACGGTTGGTTCACGTCGATCGCGACACGAACGTCAGCGGAGGCGCGAGCGGACGCGAGCATGAAGGCTGCAGAACACCTCGATTCTGCGTGAATCGACGCAGATGGCACCTGCGTTGCTCCGGCGCATCGCTGGAGGAGAACCATGCAGTACGCGGTTCGCGTGTGGGGCGCGACGTCGGCGATAGTGTGCATCGCGGCGTGCAGCAGCAGCGCCTCGAATGCAGGAGACTCGGCGTTCGGGGGGGCCGGAGACGACGGCGGCATCTACGCACCGACGGGCAGCAGCTCGGGCGGTGGATCGGGAGGCGGCTCCGGTGGAGACGACTCCGGCCCGCCCGAGACGAAGGCCGAGGGCGACTACCAGTCCCCCGTCAGCACGGGGCAATACGTGTGGATCACGAACCCCGTCAGCGGCCGAGTGGCCTACATCCAGGCGACGACGCTGCAGGTCGCGACGGTCGCCGCGGGCAACCAGCCCACGTATCTGGCGGCCATCCCCGATCCGACGACCGACACGGCCATCGTCCTCAACGTCCTCTCGCACGACGCCACGCTGCTCCGCGCCAGCGGCGGCAAGCTGACGACCACGAGCTTCCCGATCGCGACCGACGTCAACGCCTGGGCCGTCTCGCCCGACGGCCGCTGGGCGCTCGCGTGGGGCGACGCGACGCGTGCGAAGAGCCCCGATCCCACCCAGGGCTTCCAGGACGTGAGCGCCCTGGATCTCACCGGGAAGGATCCGCCCACCATCGTGTCGGTCGGCTACCGCCCGGTGAGCGTGGCGTTCGCGAAAGACAGCAAGCACGCCTACGCGGTGACCCAGGACGGCGTCTCGGTGATCGACCTCACCGGGCCGACCCCGGCGGTGAACAAGAACTTCCCCGTCTCCACCGATCCGAACGACGACCCGGGCACGCGCGACGTGTCGGTCACGCCCGATGGCTCCTACGCCCTCGTGCGGCGCGACAACCAGGCGACCATCAGCGTCGTCTCCCTGAACGACGGGACGCTCACCACGGTGACGCTTCCCGCGAACGCCACCGACCTGACGCTCTCGCCCGCCGGCGATCAGGCGCTCGTGGTCATGCGCGACATCGCGACGGTCGCGTTCCTCCCCATCCCGGGCATCGCCTCGGACCCGGCGACCTTCAACCAGGTCGACATCGTCGGGCAGACGGTGGGTCGGGCCATCGTCGCCGACGACTCGAAGACCACGCTGCTCTTCACGACCGTGCTGCCGGTCGACACGATGACGATCCTCGACCTACCTTCGCTCGCGTTCCGGACCTCGCGGCTTCACCTGCCGCTCTACGCCGTGTTCCCCACGCACGACGCGCAGAACGCCATCGTGCTCCACTCGCTGCCGCCCGACGCCGGGACGACCGCGCACGGCGCCTTCAGCGTGCTGCCCGTGGGCCAGGACCTCCCGGCGAAGCTCGTCGGGACGAGCGCGCCGCCCAACGCGGTGGCCCTCTCGCCCGCCAGCGACCGCGCCCTCGTGACGGCGCGCGACGATGGATCGAGCACCTTCGAGGCTTACCTCGTCAAGATGCCCTCGCTCGAGGTGGACGCGATGCCCCTCGCGAGCCCGCCCATCGCCGCCGGCGTCGTGCAGGGAGCCAATGCAGCCTACGTGGCGCAGTCAGACCCCGAGGGCCGCATCACGTTCATCGATCTGACATCGGGACAGGCGCGGACGCTCACGGGCTTCGAGCTCGGTTCGCGCGTCGTCGACGGGAGCAAGCCATGAGAACCCTCACCCACCCCGCCTGCCTCGTCGCGATTGCGGCGTCGATCGCCGCGTGCAGCCAGCGGCCCGCCTCCTGGGACACGCCGCCTCCCAGCCAGCCGCTGCAGGCGTACGGCCTGCTCTCGGCCGTGATCGTGCTCGACGACCCGCTCCACCGCGCCGTCGCCCTGCAGCCGCACGCGGGGCAGACGCTCGACCGCGACGACATGCCCATCGGGCACCAGCTCCTGTCGGCCCAGGTGGCGCCGGATCTCTCGCGGCTCTTCGTGCTGAGCGCCGGCGATGCGCCGAGGCGCAGCGAGCAGGACCAGTACCCGTCGCTCACCGTCATCGACGGCAGCACCTCGTCGCTCAAGTCGCAGCGGTACGACATGGCCGAGCCGCTGAGCAACCTCGCGATCGATCCGGAGGGCCACTGGGTCGCCGCGTTCGCCGGATCGGGCAACGCCACGTCCTTCGTCGAGAACCCGAACGAGATCGTCCTCTTCGATCTCACCAAGCCGCCGGGCACCAGCAACCCCGTCTCGCGCACCATCCGGAGCTTCGGCGGAACGCCGCAGCGCCTGATGTTCACCCCCACCTTGCAGCTCCCGGCAGGCCCGCGACGGCTGCTCGTCATCGAGACCGACCGCGACGTGTCGCTGCTCGATCTCGATCACGCCGCCGACACCCCGCCGCGGCCCGAGATCACCGTGCGCCTCACGAACGGATCGGACACGCGGATCCTCACGCCCGCCGGCGCCGTGGTCGACGACGGGGACCCGACGCGCACCGACGACGCGAGGGTCGCGGTCTGGACGACGAACGACACGAACGTCATCACCCTGCAGCTCGCGCCGTCCGCAGCGGGATCGCCCAACGACTTCGAGCCGGTCATCAACCTGACGGACGTCGGCGGCACCCCCTCGCAGCTCTCGTTCGTGCACACCGACGGCGGCCTGCGGGTCGCGGCGCTCGTGCCGAGTCTCACGTCGGCGGTGCTCGTCGAGCCGGACACCAGCGTGACCGAGGCGGTGCAGTTCCCGGCCGCCTACGGCAGCCTCGCCATCGTCACCGGAGTCACCGGCAGCGGCGCCGGCGGCACCGACGTGGCGCTGCTGTGGAACGCGAGCTCCGCCGGCGGCGTCGCCTTCTGGACGCTCGGCGTCACGGCGGGACAGCCCTACCGCAGCGTCGAGGTGCTCGGGATCTCGGACGACGTGCAGTCGGTCCTCGACGTGCCGGACCCGCACCCGGAGCTCAAGGTGCTCGAGACGAAGTCCGGGTCGGCGTTCTACGTGCTCGACCTGAGCACGCGCACGGCGGCGCCCCTCGAGACGCTGTCCTCCGCGTCGATCACGGTCTCGCCAGACGGACAGCGCGCGTGGGCCTTCGAGCCGCACGGCTCGGAGCTGGCGGCGCTCGACCTCTCGACCCTGCATCCGGTCCCTCTCTACGTGGACCGACCGATCGATGCCGTGTTCGACGTGAAGCGCGACGACGGCGGCCGGGGCCTCGTGGTCCTCGACGGCGACGGCAACGTCGGCGCCACGGTGTTCGACGCGCTCGCGCCGGATACGGCGACGTCGCGCCTGTACTCGGGTCTCCTGCTGGAGGGTCTGTGATGAAGCGCGTACGAACCGTCCTCGCTGTCTCCTCCGTGGTCTCGGCGCTCCTCGGCGCCTCCTTGACGGCCCACGCGCAAGAAGGGGCGTGGCAGCCCCCGACCTCCCCGGCGGTCACCCCGTGGGAAGCGCACATGGGCTACCGCGGGACCTTCGTCAACAGCCCCGGGTTCAACCCGTTCTCCACGAACGACTACTTGCCGCAGGTCACGCTCGGCGCGTCGCGCGCGCTCTTCTGGAGGGACCACTTCGCCTTCGCGGCCGGCCTCTCGTGGGACTACGGCGAGACCGATGCGACGGCCCGCGGGGCAAGCACGGGACTGACCGTCGACCGGTTCACCGTGCCGCTGACGATGCGGTACGCCCTCTGGAGCTGGCTCCACGTCTTCGCAACGATCGCGCCGGGAGTCACGTACGCGAGCGCGCACGTCAACGAGGCGTCCGCTCCGGCATCGCTCGTGAAGACCTCGTGGATGCCATCGGGCGACGCCAGCGCCGGTGCGCGATTCGCCTTCGCCAGCACGCACGTCGGCCCCTTCCCCGTCGTCTTCTGGGTCACCGCGGAGGGCGGCTACGCCTGGACGGCCCCCATGCAGCTCACGATGTCGCCGGATCTGCCGAGCAGCGA
>DATJYG010000194.1:0-4455 GCA_035499695.1 Polyangiaceae bacterium | reverse complement strand
GGCATCGCGGCCGCTGGTTATGGGGTGAGCGCCGGGTGGCTGGTGAACGCCCGCTGGAAGGCCCTGGCCATCGGAGGCGGCGTCGCCCTTGCGGCTGGGGCGGGCAAGGAGCTGCTCGATGCCACGCACGTGTTCGGAGGCGATCCGTCGTGGAAGGACTTCACGTGGGATCTCATCGGCACCGTGGCGGGCCTGGCCATCGCTTGGGGCGTCGACCTCCTGCTCGGGGGCGTGAGCGCGCAGCAGCCGCTCCTGGCAAGCCCCTAGCGACGCTTTCCAACGTGAGAAGAGCAGTCCTTTTCGAGAGATGAGCAGTTTCTCTGCGGAGAACCGCCGGTTCTCCCTTGATGGCTGCGGTTTCTCTTACGAGGACCGCAGCTTCTCTCGTGACGGACGCAGTTTCTCTTTCGTTCGGAGCAGTTTCTCTCGTGAGAACTGCAGTTCCTCTCGTGACGAGAGCAGTTTCTCTCGCGATGACTGCGCCTTCTCTCGTGAGAACTGCAGTTTCTCTCGTGAAGGGAGCAGTTTCTCTCGAGACAACTGCGGTTCTCACGAGAGAAGCTGCTCCCTCTCTCGTGTCGGCTGCAGTTCTCACGAGAAGAACTGCTCTTCTCACGAGAGAAAGAGCTCTTCTCGCCCGAAGGACACCTCGGCTTGGGGGAGAAGCCCCCCTCTCGCCCTCTCGATCTCAGGTGAAGAGGTGAGGGAAGGCCTCGTGGAGGCCGTCCAGCACGAACTGCATGGCCACGGCCGCGAGAATCAACCCCATGACGCGGCCGATGACGTTGATGCCCGTCTTGCCGAGCACTCTCGCGACGACGGATGCAGACCTGAGCGTGAGGAATGCGATGAGACTCACGATGGCGACGGATCCGAAGAGAACGAGCTTCTCGGGGACGTCCTTGGCCTTTCCGACGAGCACCATGACCGTCGCGATGGCGCCCGGACCCGAGAGCAATGGCAGACCCAGCGGAATGAGGCCCACGTCTTCCTTCGTCTCGGCCTCGATGGCCTCCTCGTTCGTGGCACGGGTGTCGCTCCGCTTGGCCTGCATCATCTCGAAGGCGACGACGAAGAGGATGATTCCGCCGGCGATCTTGAAGGCCGGCAGGGTGATGCCGAAAAACTCGAAGATCAGGCTCCCGGCGAGGCCGAAGACCGACAGGACCACGAAGCACGTGGCCGATGCCCGGAGCGCTGCGCGCGCCTGGGCCTTGTGCGGATGGGCTCCCACCAGCGCCAGGAACACGGGGACGGCCGTGAACGGATCGACGATCGAGAAGATCGAGCCGAACGACACGAGCGCGTAGGACACGAGGGAAGACATGACGGTTTGTGCGTTTGCGTCCGCTCCCCACGAGGGGGCGTGCGGACGCGGCGCGTATGTTAGCGTGCGCCCAGCCGTGGGGACCGAAACGGTCGTCGAGGGCGTGGTCGAACGCGTCACCTTCGAGAGCTCGGAGACGAGCTTCCGCGTGCTCAAGGTGGCCGTTCCGGGGCGCAGCGACCGGCTGGCGGTCGTCGGCACCTTCCCGCCCACGCCTCCGGGGGCGCGTGTCCGCGTGCGCGGGCAGATCGAGGTCGACAAGAAGCACGGAGAGCAGCTCCGGGCCGTGTCGCTCATCGAGCTGGCGCCGGACACGCTCGCGGGGCTCGAGAAGTACCTGGCCTCGGGGCTCATCAAGGGCGTCGGGCCCAAGCTGGCGGCGCGCATCGTCGCGACCTTCGGGATGGACTCCCTGAAGGTCCTCGACGAGCAGCCCGAGCGCCTCGTGGAGGTCGAGGGGCTGGGAGGCAAGCGTCGGGTGGCCCTCATCCAGGGGTGGAAGGAGCAGAAGGCGCACCGCGACGTCATGGTGTTCCTGCAGGCGCACGGCGCGAGCCCGGCGCTCGCGAGCCGCATCGTCCGCCGCTACGGCCAGGGCGCCATGAACGTCGTGTCGCGCGATCCGTACAGGCTCGCGCTCGACGTGCACGGCGTGGGCTTCAAGACGGCCGACCGCATCGCCGCGGGGCTGGGCGTCGCGCCAGACTCGCCGGCGCGCATGCAGGCCGGCGTGCTCCAGGTCGTGCACGACGTCACCGAGGCAGGGCACGTGTGGACAGGCGAGCCGGAAGCGCTCGAGCGCAGCGCCCAGCTGCTGGGGCTCGACGTGGACGACGAGGGCGTGCGCGCGAGGCTCGCGCACGCCGTGCAGTCGCTGCTGCTCGCGGGACGGGTCGTCGCGGAGGGCTCCGGGTCCGATCGCGTCCTCTATGCAGCCCCGATGCACGCGGCCGAGGTGCGTCTGGCTCGGCGCCTTCGCGAGCTCGCGGGTCACCCCGCGCGTACGCTCGACGGGTTCGCCCAAGCGGTCGAGGCCTTCGAGTCGCGCGCCCGCGTGGAGCTCGCGCCCGAGCAGCGCGCAGCCGTGGAGGAGGCCGCGAGGCGTTCGGTGCTCGTCGTGACGGGCGGCCCCGGCGTCGGGAAGACGACGATCGTGAGGGCCATCCTCGCGGTGTTCGCGCGCGCGCGGCTGCAGGTGCGTCTCGCGGCGCCCACGGGTCGTGCAGCGAAGCGCATGAGCGAGGCCACCGGGGCCGAGGCCACGACGTTGCACCGATTGCTCGAGTTCGAGCCGAAGACCGCGAGGTTCAAGCGCAACCGGCAGACGCCCATCCAGGCCGGCGCCGTCGTCGTCGACGAGGCCTCCATGCTCGACCTGCCCATGGCCGATGCGCTCGCGGACGCCGTCGCCCCCGGGACGCGCCTCGTGCTCGTCGGCGACGTCGACCAGCTTCCGAGCGTCGGCCCCGGGGCGGTCCTCCGCGACGTCATCGCGTCGCGCGCCGTCGCGTGCGTGACGCTGCACCAGATCTTCCGCCAGGCGGCGCGGAGTCTCATCGTCACGAACGCCCACAGGATCAACGCCGGAGATGCGCCGGAGTCGGCGCCGCAGGGCGCGAACGGCGATTTCTTCGTCGTCGAGCGGCGCGATCCCGAGAAAGCGCGCGACACGATCATCGAGCTCGTCACCTCGCGCATCCCCCAGCGCTTCGGGCTCGACCCCGTGCGCGACGTCCAGGTGCTCACCCCGATGAACCGCGGCCCGGCCGGCTCGATCGCGCTCAACGAGGCCCTCCAGGCGGCGCTCAACCCGCGAGGGGAAGGGCTCGTACGAGGTACGCGCACCTACCGCGTCGGCGACAAGGTGATGCAGCTCAGGAACGACTACGACAAGAACGTGTTCAACGGCGACGTGGGGCTCGTCACCAGCATCGATCCGGAAGAGAACGCCCTCATCGCCCGTTTCGACGATCGCGACGTCTCCTTCGACGCCGCGGATCTCGACGACCTCGTCCTGGCCTACGCATGCACGGTGCACAAATCGCAGGGAAGCGAGTACCCGGCCGTGGTCGTGCCGCTGCTCACCACGCACTTCGTGATGCTCTCGAAGAACCTGCTGTACACGGCGGTGACCCGCGGCAAGAGGCTGGTCGTGCTCGTGGCCGACCCCCGCGCCCTGGAGCTCGCGCTGTCTCGCCGCCGGCGCGAAGAGAGGCGCACCCGATTGGCTCAGAGAATCGCGGCGTTCGCCTGAGTCGGCTGTCGTTGACGTCGGCACCCGACGTGGCCAACCTGTGAGGACTGATGGTGCGGCGACTCTTCCTCGGGCTCGTGATTGGGCTGCTCATGGGAGGCCTCGTCGCGGCCGGGCTCGTAGCGGGCCTGCACATCACCACCTTCATGGGCACCGGCGGCGCAGTCCTCGCGTATCTGACCGCCGCGCTCACCGGCGTGCTCACGGGCCTGGTCGCCGGGAAGCCCATCTGGGCGAGCGGGGCGAAGATCGAGGCGGGCCTGAAGGCCTTCTTCGGCGCCCTGCTGGCGGCTGGGCTCATGTTCGCTCTCAGGCAGTGGGCGGGCGGTTTCCACCCTCCCATCACGGCCGTCACGCCCGAGGACCTGCCCGTCGGCGATCTGCCCGCCGTCGCGCTGCCCATCATCGCTGCGCTCCTCGGCGGCTTCTTCGAGCTCGACAACACCGGGGGTCCCGAGGACGCCACCAAGAAGGGCGAGTCGGGCGGCGCCAAGAAGCGGATCGCCGCCGCCGAAGAGAAGACCAACGGGCAGTCCAAGTCGCGCGTCCTGGACGAAGAAGACGAGGGCGAAGCGGAGCAGGCGGCCGCGGCTGCGCCCAAGCGCGCGAAGCGATAGATGCCTCTCGCGCGCGCGGCGCTCTACGTGGCGACGCTGGGCGTGCTCGTCATGAGCGTGCGTGCGGCGCTCGTGGGGCCCCCGCCGCTCGGGTGGGCGATCACGGTGGGCGTCGCGTACGCGGCCTTCGTCCTCGGAGGCGTGTTCTTCCTGCGCTGGCGCGTCTTCGCCGACGCCGTCGTCCGCGGGCCGAAGGGGGCCCGCGGGATCGTGCTCACGTTCGACGATGGACCGCATCCGAAGTGGACGGCGAAGAT
>DATJYG010000193.1:0-29385 GCA_035499695.1 Polyangiaceae bacterium | reverse complement strand
ATTCTGGAGGTCGCTGAACGCCGAGTTCGACATGAGCCCGAAGATCGTGAACGCGGCGAGTCCGGCGACGCCAACACCGCCGGCGACGTACGCATAGGGTCGCAGCTTGGCGCGCGGCGATGCGGGCCGCGATGGCGCATCGGCGGGTGGAGGTCCATTGTCCGGCTTGTCCTCGGGAGCGATGACTGTGGGCGCAGGCGTCGGCGCCGGCGCGGGCCGCGCGTCGAGATCGACGGGGAGCTTTTGACCCACTGTGGCCATGACCGTCTGGCGCGCCAGCTCCTTGCCGGTCGCGTCGGTCAGCACGACGTCGACCGCGCCGGCGGGCGCCACGATGGGCTCGTCCCACTGGTCCTGCGACACCGTCTTGCCGCCGACCTTGAGCACCGCGCCCGCGGGCGGGTGCGCGACGGCGACGAGGACGAACGCGAGCTTCGCCTCGACGTCGGTGCGCTCGGTGGTCGCGGCGTCGGCGGTCTTCGCGTAGCGCTCCTCCTTCGCGGCGAGCTTGGTCGCGTCCTGCACCACGCGCTCGTACTCGGCCCACGCTTCGTCGAGCTTGCCGCCGTCGCGCAGCGCGCGGGCGAGCTCGAGCCGCGCGTTGGGGCTGTCGACGACCTCGAGCGAGGCGCGGAGCTCCATCGCGGCCTTCTCGTAGTTCTTCGCCTCGAAGGCCTGCTTGCCCGCCGTGAAGTGGTCCATCGCCTCCTTCTTCTGCGCTGGGGTGGCGGACGACGGGTCGGCGCCGGCGGCGGAAGCGAGCGGGGTGGCGAGCACGGCGAGCGAAAGCGCAGACAAGGCCATGATCGAGCGAATCGTTCGGTCGGACGGGCGCATGGGGCCTCAGAGTGTGTTGGGATCGAAGGTCGACGACTTCTTTTTCGGTCGTGGCGCGGCAGGCGGTGCGGGGTGCGGCTTGGGCTTGGCCGCGGCGGCAACGGGCGGGGCGGAGCCGGGCTTGCCCGGCTTTGCGGCGGCAGGCGGCGCGGAAGCGACCGGCTGCTGCGGAGGGGGCGTCGCGGCCGCGGCGCTCGTCGCCGGCGGGCGCGGAGCGGACGGAGGCGGCGCCGACGGCGGCGCTGGAGGCGGAGGCGGCGACGATGCGATGGCCGCGGCCGTCGCCGGCTGCGCCGCGGCAGCTTGCTGCGACGGGCGGTGCACGACGCGCCCCACGACCGCGAGCACGAGGATCGCCGCGCCGAGCACGCCGACGCCGCCGAGCACGTACACCTTGCGCATCCGCTCTGTGCGCTGGTCGCGTGCGAGCGCCTCGGCCTGACGGATCAGCGACGGCGACGTCTCGAGCATCTCGCGCGAGGGTCGCAGCGGCGGCGGCTCGTCGAGAGGCAGGTCGAGCGCGGCGGCGAAGTGCGGCGCGCCGCTGATGGGAGGGGGCGTCTCGTCGGCGGCCATGGGCATCAACGGCGTGACGATGGCCGGCGCCGGAGCGACGACGGGGGGCGGCGGAGAGACGGCCGCCAGCGCGGGTGATGCGAGCGGAGTGAGCACGGGCGACAGCGGCAACGGCGGCGGTTCGACTTCTGCTGGCGGTGGCGATGCGACCGGAGGCGGCGGCCGGACCGCGGGCGCCGAGATGCCGAGGAGCGTCGACTTGCTCAGCGGATTGGCCGGAGGCGTCGGTGCCGGCAGCGCGGGCGTCACGGACGGCGGCGCCGGCGACGGCGCCAGCTTCGCCGATGCTGCGAACGCATCGAGCACGAACGCGCCCTGTGCGGGCGCAGCGGCGTGCGGCGGCACGCTCGGCGGCAGCTCCAGCATCGACTCGGAGCCGAGCTCGATGACCTCCTCGACCGGCGCGCGGATCCCCGGGGCGACGAGCACCTCGTTCGGCTCCTCCTCCGCCTGAGCGGGCGGCGGCGTCACCTCGTGCGCCTCGAGCCGCGCCCGTCGCGCCTTCACCCGCTCGCCGAGCGCGCTCTTCGCGAAAGCGCCCGCGGTGGAGGCCGGCGCCAGCTTGAGGCCCGCCGACTTGCGGATCTCGGCAGCGAGCATCGCGGCCGTCGGCCAGCGCCCATCGGGCGAGATCGCCAGCGCGCGCGCCGCGACGTCGACGAGGCCCTTGGCCCACGGCGCCTTGTCCGGAACGGTCGCCGGCGGGATCGGCTCCGATCGGAAGCGCGCCGCGGCCGTCGCCGGATCGCGCTCGTCGACGAGCCGCTTGCCGCTGAGCGCCTCCCAGAGCAAGACGCCGGCGCTGAACACGTCGGCGCGCTGGTCGACCGCCTCGCCCGCGAGCACCTCGGGCGCCATGTAGCCGACCGACTGCGGGTCGGGCTGCGTGCCGGGAGCGATGCGCGCGACCGAGTGCAGCACGCGCGCGACGCCGTCGAGCCCGAGCAGGATGGTCGCCGGCGAGAGCTCCCCGTGCACGAGCTTCATCGGCTGCTGCTTGGCGTCGCGCAGGTTGTGCAGCGCTCCGAGGCCCGTCAGGGCGTCGACGATGGCGCGCAGCGCGATCTCGAGCGGCAGTCCGTCGGGACGCCAGAGCTCCAGCAGCTTCTCGCCGTCGAGCAGCTCGCCGTAGACGACGAGGTCGTCGCCCCGCGTCACGACCTCCTTGACGCGCGCGAGGTTCGGGCTCGCCAGCGTCGCGATGCGCCGTGCGTCGCGCACGAGCTGCGCGCTTTGCTCGTCGTCGGCGCGCGCCGCGCCGAGGAACACCTCGGCGACGAAGAGCAGCGGCTTGCCCCCCGCGGGCGCCGGCTGGCGCACCACGTGGACGGGATTGGGCCTCGAGCCCAGTGTCCCTACGGGCTCGTACGGTCCGAACGCGGCGCCAGAAGACACCACGATTTCAAGAGTATCACCCTCGGCGGCGTTTTGCTTTTTTGCGGAGACGGAAAGCCTTGGGCAGCAGGGACGCCAGGCGCTCCTCGGAGCGCGCCACGGTGCGTCCGGCGGCGTCCACGGCGACGAGCGTGATGGGCATGTCGGCCGCGAATTCCGAGAGAACCTGGCGACAGATGCCGCAGGGCGTCCCCGGTGTGGGTCCGGCGGTCACCACCACGCACGCGACGGGCTCGCGCTCGCCCGCGGCGACCATCGCGCCGATCGCGTTTCGCTCGGCGCACACCGTCGCGCCGTACGTCGCGTTCTCGACGTTGCATCCGGCGAAGATCCGGCCGCTCTCGGTGAGGACGGCGGCGCCCACGTGATAGCGGGAGTACGGCGCATGGGCACGGGCCCGCGCGGCGCTCGCAGCCGAGACGAGAGCGTCGATGGATGCAGCCGTGCGACGCGCCGTCACGCCAGCGCCCCCGCCCGCGCGACCCACCCGTCGAGGAGCGCGAGGAGCTGGGGCTGTCGCGCACGCGCCGTCGCTTCAACCTCTTCGTGGGAGAGCGGGTTCGCCGTGATGCCGGCCGCGAGGTTCGTGATGCACGAGAGCGTGCCGACGCGCACGCCCATGTGGCGCAGCGCGATGACCTCGGGGACCGTGCTCATGCCGACGGCCTGCGCGCCCAGCATCCGCACCATGCGCACCTCGGCCGGCGTCTCGTACGACGGTCCGAGGAGCGCCGCGTAGACCCCCTCGCGGATCGCGATGCCCGCCTTCGAGGCGACGTCCTTGAGCGCGCGCCGCAGCTCGAGGTCGTAGGCGACGGACATGTCGGGGAAGCGCGGGCCGAGCACGTCGTCGTTCTGCCCGAGGAGCGGCGAGACGCCGGTCAGGTTCAGGTGATCGTTGACGAGCATCAGGTCGCCCGCGGACCACGATGGCTCGACCCCGCCGGCGGCGTTCGTGAGGAGCACGCACTTGACGCCCATGCGAGCCATCGTGCGTACGCCCTGCACCACCTTGTCGACGGGATGGCCCTCGTAGAGGTGCACGCGCCCCTGCATGCACACGACGGGGACGTCGCCGACGTGCCCGAAGCAGAGGTTGCCCGCGTGCCCGGGCACCGCGGACGCCGGCATGTGCGGCAGGTCGCGGTACGGGATCTTCACGAGCCCCCCGAGCTTGTCCGCGAACGCGCCCAGGCCGCTCCCGAGCACCACGCCGACCCGAGGCTCGATGGCGACGCGCTTGCGGATGGCGAAGACGCAGTCGTCGAGCTTCGCGGCGACGGAGGAGGGCGGCGCGATGGACCCCATGTCGGCGCCTAGCCCCTCGCCGGGGGGGCGAACTTCTTCCTGAGGGCTTCGCAGACGAGGGCCGGCGCGTACCGGCTCACGTCGCCGTGGTGGCTCGCGATCTCGCGCACGAGCGAGGCGCTGATGAACCCGTTCTTCGTGCGCGTCGGCAGGAACACGGTGTCCACCTCGGGGGCGAGGTCGGCGTTGG
The DNA here is from genome assembly GCA_035499695.1 of Polyangiaceae bacterium. GTDB lineage: Bacteria > Myxococcota_A > Polyangia > Polyangiales > Polyangiaceae > Palsa-1150. The sequence goes on along the minus strand of DATJYG010000193.1, from coordinate 25,079 downwards.
CGTGCGCGATCTGCAGCTCGTACTCGAAGTCGGTCGCAGCGCGCAGACCGCGCACGATGACGCGCGCCTCCTTCGCCTTGCAGAAGTCGATGAGCAGTCCGTCGAAGGCCTCGACGCTCACGTTGGGCAGGTGCGCCGAGGCGCGGGTGACGAGGTCGAGCCGCTCCTCGACGGTGAAGAGGGGGCTGCGCGTCGGGTGGAAGCCGATGCCGACGATGACGTCGCTGAAGAGCGCCGAGGCGCGCTCGATGAGGTCCATGTGGCCGAGCGTCGGCGGGTCGAAGCTGCCGGCGTAGACGGCGAGACGGGCGACGGCGGGGTGGCTCATTTCGATGCTGGGTTCGTAGGGGCAGCGCTGGCCGCCGGAGGAGGGGCGGCGCCTCCAGGTTTCGCGGGCTCGGCGCCCGACCCGGCCGGCGGCGCGCTGGACGCGGGCGGCGGCGGCGCTCCCGCGCCAGGTTTCGCCGGCGGTTGCGACGCAGGCCCGAGCAGCGTCGGATCCGGCTCGAGCCACATGAAGCGACCGTCGTCGGCGAAGGTGATGCGGAAGAAGGAGAGGAGGTCGGCGCCGACGATGCCGCCGAGGTCGATGTCCAGGCCGCTCGTCAGCTCCGCCATGTCGACGCCCTCGATGGCGGGCATCTTCGCCAGGTCGAACCCGCCGACGCGGAACACCGGCACGATGCCGCGCTTGATCCCCGGGTCGTCCGGCATCGGCAGCAGCGTGTGCACGTCGACACCCGCCTTGCTCCACGCGCCGTCCTGCAGGAGCAGCGGGAAGGGACGCGAGCTGTCGATGAGCAGCGGTACCTGGTCGTCGCCGCGCTGCGCGACCGTCGCCCGGAGCATCATGCCCCCGCCGCGCAGGTAATAGAGGGGAACGCGGCTCGCCTCCGGCGGAGGCGTCGCGTCCTGCCGCCGGACGACGAACTGGTCGCCCCGGCGGTCGAACGTCACGTGCGCGTGCCGCAGGAACTGCGCGCCGAGCAGCGCGCGGATGGGGACGCCGATCGTCCGCGTCAGCGGCGAGAGATCCTGCACGAGCGCAGGGACGTCCTTGACCTCCACGTTGGCGAACTTGAGGTCCACCCACGACGGGTCGCGCCGCGAGTTGGAGTCGATGAGCACCTCGCTCGACCCCGTGGCCACGAGCGCGAGGACCCGCTCGCCGTCGAGCTCGCACGGGACGACGTTCGCCGCGCCGAGGGGCGTCTTGTCGAGCTGGCGCGGCATCTCGATGGCGCCGACGATGCCGCCGTCCATCTCGAAGGGGTGCCGCCCGGACCCGCGCCTCGCGAGCACCGCGACGTCGCGCGCCCATGGGTCCTTCACCTTGGGGTCGGCCAGCATCGCCTCGAGCTCGTCGGCGGCGTGCTCGAGGTCCCCCGAGAACCAGTACGCCCGCCCGCGGATGGAGTGCGCATCGGTCGAGTCGAGCCCCTCGGTCAGCTTCAGGGCCTCGGCCCAGTCGAGCCGCACGAGGGCGATGCGGGCCGCGAGCTCGCGCACGTCGGCGTCTCCGGGGGCGGCGGCGAGCGCGCGGCCCGAGGCGTCCCGCGCGTCGTCGAAGTCGGCGCTGCGGTAGCTCGCTTTCGCCCGGTCGAGCCACTGCTGCGCCAGCGGGGACCGCGCCGACGCGTTGGGTCCGAGCGAGGCGCCGCACGCGACGGGTGCGAGGGCGAGAGCGGCGAGGGGAATGAGGCGGAGGCGCATCGAGGGGCTACGGCTGTTCGGGCTGCGGCGCGGGTGCGGGCTCGATGCGCAGGATGCGGTCGGCCCGCAATTGCCGTCGGCCACGCCCGGGGAGCTGATACCCCACAACGCGCGGCGGGTCGAGGTCCGAGCGGACCTCGAGCAGCACCATGGTCATCGGCTCGGGCGGGCGGCGAGCCGCCCGGTAGGTCAGGTCCACGGGGGCGCCGTGCTTCACGGCCGCCTCGCACGCGTCCACGATGGCCTGGCGCGCGCGCCGCTCGCCGATGCGCACCTCCCAGAGGTCGCGAGCGCTGACGGGGGCCAGCACCGCGAGGCACCGGTCGAAGACGACGCGCAGGGCGCGCACGTCGCTCTCGGCGCGGTGCGCCTGGCCGCGGTCGATCGAGAGCTCCCGGCACAGGGCGTCGAGCGAGTAGGAGTGGAAGGCGAAGGCGCGCCGGGCGAGGACCAGCGTGTCCAGCCAGTGGTCGATGCGGGCTTCGACGCCCACCCGCCGCAGCTCGGCGACGAGGAAGCGCACGTCCCAGACCGCGGCGTGGGCCACGAGGATCGCGCCCTCGAGCGCCGCGACGATCTGCGGAGCCACGGTGGCAAACGAGGGTGCCCCGGCGAGGGCGGCCGCGTCCAGGCCGTGCACGTGGGCGGCGCCGCCGACGCGCTCACCGGGATCGACGAGGGTGCACACGCCCGCCTCGCGCTGCCCGCCGACGACGCGCTCGACGCACACCTCGACGACGCGGTCGCGCGTGGCGTCGAGGCCCGTCATCTCGAGATCGACGAAGGCCAGCGGCGCCTGGGCGACGGGCAGATCCCATGGGGGCCCAGGGGGCGGCGCTTGCACGGCCGCGAGTCTACTTGCTGGAGAAGAGGTAGGGGCGCTCCAGTGCGTCCGGCGGCGGGTCGCCGTCGCTCGCGAGGCGGGCGCGCCAGGCGCCGTCGCTCAGGCGCGAGCCGGCGGGCTGCACGAGCTCGGCATGCGGGAGCGCCGCGCCGAAGGCGAGCCAGAGGCGGTGCGTCCCCGGCTCGCGCACGATCATCCAGGCCTGCTCGACGCGGCCGATCGCCTCCTCGAGCACGCGCGCCGAGGGCAGGTCCTCGTGCACGTCGGTCACGAGGGGCACGTCGGCGGCCCCGGCGGGCTCGAGCACCGCCTCGAGCGCCCGCAGACGAGCCGGGAGGGTCGCCATGCGCGCCGCGCAGTCGGGCGGCACCGGCTGGTCGGACGCCTCGTGCGTCGCCATGCCGAGCGCGTCCCAGAGCAGGTCGTTCACCTCGTCGAGCACGATGACCCCCGCGCCGTGCGCCGGGAGCGCGCCGCCGGCGACCATCGCGCGCTCGAGCTGGCGCACGAACGCCAGGAGCTTCGCGATGGCCTCCGGATGCGGCTCGACGAAGACGGGCACGGTCGACGGCGAGGGCTCGGGCGCGGGCAGTCGCACCTCGGTGGACTGCACGCGCGCCATGGGGCGGGTGTCGTGGCGAAGGGCCGTCCACGCGTCGAGCGCGACCTCCGCCTTGCGGGCGCGCCACTCTGCGGTCGACGCGCCGGGCTGCACGCGGTCGCCGATCGATGGGTCGAGCCACGTCTCGACCGCGTCGAGGAGCGAGAGGTACGGCGTGCGGTGGCGCTCGATGGAGCCGCTCGGCGGGCGGGCGCTCGTGAGCCGGTCGAGCGTGTCCGCGTATTGGCCGTACGCGTCGTCGCCCGTCGTGTGGAGGATGGCGCGCGCGTCTCCGGACCCGAGCCACGCGGCGACGTCGAGCGACGACGGGAGCGCGCGCACGCCGGCGCGCGCCGTGGGCGGCGGGTCGCTGCGCGTGAGCCGGCCGACCAGGGGGAACACCAGCGCCTGGAGCAGCTCGGCGTCCGGCGTCTCCCGCGGGGCGACGAGGCGGAAGCTCGGCGAGAGGCGCCCGATGGGCGCGAGCGGGTCCACCCCGGCAGCCGGCACGCGCGTCCCGGCGAACCCGTCGTCGACGCGCGAGGCGCGCCCCCGGGCGACCGCGCGCCGCACGCGATCGACCGCCACGACGTTCGCGAGCCACTTGCGGTCGAGCAGGTCGAGCTTCGACATGGTGGCGGCGGCCTGGATCTGGCGCGGCGTCGCGTCGGCCGCCTCGCCGATGAGGAGCTCGCTCGAACGCTCGACGCGGTCCCACGCGGTGGCCGCTTCGGCGTCGATCTCGTACGTGAGCATGCGCGTGAGCAGCATCGCGGCCCGCGCGTGGACGCGCGCCGTGCCCACGTCGACCTGCGTGTGCACGCGGTCCTCGCCGCGCCCCTCGAGGGCGAGGCCCGCGAGCTCGAGCCACGCGACGGCGCGGTACCAGCCGGCGTGCGCTTCGTCGCGATCGGCCGCGCCGGCGGGCGCCATCGCCGTGTAGTCGACCGGGACGCCGAGCCACGGGCTCACGCCGACGGCCGAGTGGGCCACGACGCGCGCGCGCTCGCCCTCGACGAGCGGCGCGAGCTCCGTGGGAGGCGTGTACGCCGGGTCGACGAAGGCGAGGGCGACCCCGACGACGCCGCGCGCGACGAGGTACGCCGACGCGAGGTCCGCCGGCGACCCGCGGCTCTCGGTGGCGAGGCGCACGTCGAGCCGGCGGAGCATCGTGGCCACCGCGGGGGCGAGGATGCTCGCGTCCATGTCGGCCAGGGCGCGGTCGAGCGCGAGGTGGGCCAGAAAGAAGAGGGTGTCCATCGTGACGACCCAAGGCACGCGGTCGTCGCGCAGCGACGCGTAGAAGTCGCCGAGGCGCGGCTGGGGATGCTCGAGGCGCGTGACCGCGATGCCGTGGAGCGCGAGCCCCTCGCGCACCCCCTGCGGCGCCGCCCTCCAGCGAGCCTCCGCGGCGGCCGTCATCGCGAGCGTCCCCGGGTCGACGGGCGCCTGGACCGGCGTGACGCCCTCGAGGGCGGGCACGGGGACGGCCTCCCAGTACGTCCAGCCCGGCAGAGCCGGCGGCTCGTGGGGCGAGGGAAACGCCGGGCGCAGCGGGGCCGGCTGAGGCGGAGGGCCTCCGCACGCGGCCCCCATCGCGCCGAGCGCCAGGCCAAGCGCCGCAGACGCGATTGCCCCTCTCACGATCGGCGGCTAACGCTAACGAGAACGATGGCCTTCGCCAAGCAAGAGCGCCGGCGCTTCGACGCCAGCGGCGGCTCACGATTCAAGCTCCCGAAGCTGCCTCCGGCGGTCGTCGTGCGCTTCTTCGTGCTCGCGCTGGTCGGGGTCATCGGGGCCGTGTGGGCCATCGTGCATCACTACACGACGCGTCTGCCGCCCGTGCTCGTGCCGGCGACGCCGAGCGCCGCGCCAACCTACGACGTCGACGCGGGCGAGCTTCCGGTGCCCGAGCTAGAGCGCACCCCATGAGGGAGGACTCGCTCGTCGTCCACGAGATCTACGCGAGCGTCCAGGGCGAGTCGACGCACGCGGGCCTCCCGTGCACCTTCGTGCGGCTGACGGGCTGCAACCTTCGCTGCGTGTGGTGCGACACGCCGCAGGCGTTCCACGGCGGCACCCGCATGTCACGCAGCGACGTGCTCGCGCGCGCCCTCGCACTCGGCACGCCGCTCGTCGAGCTCACCGGAGGCGAGCCCCTGCTGCAGCCGGCCGTCTTCCCCCTGATGCGCGAGCTCTGCGACGCGGGCCGCACGGTCCTCGTCGAGACGAGCGGCGAGGCGGACGTCTCTCGCGTCGACCCGCGCGTGCACAAGATCATGGACCTCAAGTGCCCGGGCAGCGGCGAGTCCCACCGCAACCGCTGGAGCAACCTCGAAGCCATCACGCCGCGCGACGAGCTGAAGTTCGTCCTCGCCGACCGCACCGACTACGAATGGATGCGCGCCGCCATCCGCGACCGCTCCCTCGCAACGCGCACTCCGCACCTCCTCGCGAGCACCGTCTTCGGCAAGCTCGCCGCGAAGGACCTCGTCGCCTGGGTCCTAGAAGACAAGCTCCCGGTGCGCGTGCAGCTCCAGATGCACAAGTACATCTGGAGCCCCGACGCCACGGGCGTGTGAATCTCAAACGAACGTGGACATCCGGGAGAGCGGCTCGCCTCCCGAGAGGGCGAGGTCGATCCTGTGGATCGCATCGGTCAGCGCGTCCTCGGGCAGCCCGGCAGCGAGCGCGAGGGTGCGGAGGGCGTCGAGCTCCGAGGCATCCAACCCATGGCTCACTTCGGCGAGGAGAACGGCGATCTCGATGCCCAGCTCGGCGAAGCCGATTGCCGCGAGCTTCTGGCCGAGCGCCACGAAGCGCGCCGGCGTCCCGTGCTTCTTCACGCCTTCGACCGCCGCGCGCACCATGCGCTCCTCGACGGCCGCGTCGATCGTCGTGTGCCACAGCGCCGCGACCACCGCCCGCATCGCGTCGCGCTCCGCCTCGTCGGGTGCTTCGTCGACGCTCGCGATGGACCACGCCACCTCGAGGAGCACCGCCACCGCCTGCCGCCGGTGCGTCTCGTCGAGCGCGCGCATCGCCGGCATCCACTTCGTCGCCGTCGACAGCGCCGTCATCACCGCCCCGCGCGCGTGCCCCGGCTCGTAGCCCTGCAGCGCCAGCTTGTACTCGCCGAGCACCCGCTTCATCGCCTTCTCGAGGCCCATCGGCGAGAGCTTCCCCAGGCCCTGCGCGAACCCGTTCGGCCCCACCCACGCCTCGAGTCGCACGCGCGTGAGCGCCGGTTCCTCCTCCTCGAAGTGCCCCACGAACCGCGTCCCCGCGTTCGGCCCTTCCACGAAGCGCTCGACCCACGTGTCGTCCGGTCCGCGCTCGATCACGACTTCCTCGACCACCCTCTTGTCGAGGACGCGCAGGTACCGCCGCAGCCGCCGCTCCCCGCTCTCCGCGCGGGGCAGCCACCGCAGGCGAATCCCGCGGTGAATCTTGCCGCGCACCGCCAGATCGACGTCGAAGAAGAGCGCCTTGACCTGCGCGACGGGCCGCTCGAAGTCGAGCCACGCGTTCGCGCTCGGCATCTTCTGCGTCACGGTTCGCGATCATAGCGAATCGGCGAGCACGACGAGGCGACGTGACTTCGCGCACTTGCGCATGGCAGACGAGAAAAGCGGCTCGGCGTTCGAGGAAAGACGCTCGGCTCACATGGAAAGCGTCATGGATGACGAGTCACGACGCTTGGCTCGTATGTACAGCCGCCCGACGGACATGCCGGGAGGACGAACATTTCGGTCGAGACGCGGAACTCGAATGTCGAGACGCTTTGCGAACGAGCCGGGCGTCTCGACTCGCATGGAATGACGCTCGGATCGTTTGCGAAGAGGCAAAACATGTCTGCCGAGCGTCGAAACATGTTCGCCAAGCCGCAAGACATGTCCGCACGGCGTCTCGGCGAACGAGCCGAGCGACGATCGTGCGATCCGAGCCGCTTTTGCTCTCTGCTGAGCCGCTTTTTCTCTCCGTCGGGTGTCAGCGCTCGCCGACGGCGAACTGGCGGAAAGCCTCCACGTCGCGCTTGCTGCCGATCACGAGGGGCGTCCTGTCGTGCAGGGCCTTCGGCTGGATGTCGAGGATGCGCGATTGTCCGTTCGTCGCCGCTCCGCCCGCCTGCTCGAAGATGTACGCGACGGGGTTCGCCTCGTAGAGGAGGCGCAGCTTGCCCTCGGGGCTCTTCTTGTCCGCGGGGTACGCGAAGATGCCGCCCTTGAGCAGCGTGCGGTGCGCGTCGGCCACGAGCGAGCCGACGTAGCGGTGGCCGTACGGCAAACCCTGCGCCTTGTCCTCGCTCTTGATCCAGTGCGCCCACTTTTTCACGCGTTCGTCCCAGCGCGCGTAGTTGCCCTCGTTGACCGAGTAGATGCTCCCCTTCTCGGGGCAGCGGATGTTCGGCTGCGAGAGGAAGAACTCGCCGACACCGGGGTCGAGCGTGAAGCCGTGCACGCCCTGGCCCGTCGAGAGCACCAGCGTCGTCGCGCTCCCGTACACGGAGTAGCCCGCAGCGACGATCTTGGTCCCGGGCTGCACGAACCCGTCGGTGGCGCGCAGCACGCAGAAGATGGTGCCGATGCTGATGTTGACGTCGATGTTGCTCGAGCCGTCGAGCGGGTCGAACGCCACGACGTACTTGCCGCTCGGGCTCAGCGCCTTGGCGTTCTCCAGCTCCTCGCTCGCCACGAGCGAGCACTTGGCGCTCTTCTCGAGCACGGCCACGAGGATGTCGTTGGCCAGCACGTCGAGCTTCTGCACCTCCTCGCCCTGAACGTTCGTCTCGCCGGTGTACCCGAGCATCCCGGCGAGCCCTGCGGCGCGCACCTTCGTGTGGATGATGCGCACGGCCAGGGCGATCGCGTTGAGGAGCGACGAGAGCTCCCCGGTCGCGCCCGGCGCGCCGCGCATGCCCGTCGTGATGAGGGATTCCAGGGTCGTGCCCACACCGGGCGCGGCCGGAAGCGGTCCTTGGGATTCGCTCATGGGAACCGCTGCTTTACCGCAGCCAGTCGCCCCTTGCACCCCTCGCAGCCGTGGGTACCCTCAGCGCCCCATGCCCAACTACGGCGCTCCTGCGACAGACCGCGTGAAGCAGATTCTCTCCTGGTACGCGACCGACAACACCGGCGTGAAGACGAACCTGGCGCGCCTGATGAACCACGGCACGCTCGCCGGCACGGGCAAGTTCGTCATCCTGCCCGTCGACCAGGGATTCGAGCACGGGCCGGCGCGCTCCTTCGCGCCGAACCCCGCCGGGTACGACCCGGACTACCACTTCCAGCTCGCCATCGACTCGGGCTGCAACGCCTACGCGGCGCCCCTCGGGTCGCTCGAGGCGTCGGCGGACAAGTTCGCCGGGCAGGTGCCGCTCATCCTCAAGCTGAACAACTCGGACACGCTGGCCAAGATGGACCAGCCGATCAGCGCCGTGACGGCGAGCGTGAAGGACGCCGTGCGCCTCGGCTGCGTCGCCATCGGCTACACGATTTACCCCGGCTCCGGCGCGCGCAACCCGATGTACGAGGAGCTTCGCGACCTCGTTCGCGAGGCGAAGGACGCGGGGATGCCGACGGTGGTGTGGGCGTATCCGCGCGGCTCGGGGCTCTCCAAGGAGGGCGAGACGGCGATCGACGTCGTGGCGTACGCGGCGCAGATCTCGTGTCAGCTCGGCGCGCACATCGTGAAGGTCAAGCCCCCGAAGGACTACGTCGAGCAGGCGGAGGCCAAGAAGGTGTACGAGAAGTACGGCATCCCCACGAAGACCATGGCCGACCGCGTCAAGCACGTCGTGCAGAGCGCGTTCAACGGCAAGCGCATCGTCATCTTCTCGGGCGGCGAGGCCAAGGGCACCGAGGAGGTGCTCGAGGAGGTGCGCGGGATCGCCGCCGGCGGCGGGTTCGGGAGCATCATGGGGCGCAACGCGTTCCAGCGGCCGCGCGCCGAAGCTCTGCAGCTTCTCTCCAGCGTCATGGAGATCTTCCGCAAGGCCACGTGACACAGTGATTTCCGTCAGGGAGAGCGCCGCCGCGCTCCTGACGACCGTCACCCCGAAGTAGACTCAAGTTCGTGCTCACCCGCTGGGTCCTCCCCGTCGTCCTCCTCGCGCTCTCGGCGTGTGGGGGCGCGCCGGGGGAGGGGCCGGTCGACCCGTCCGCCGCGATGGGCATGCCGGGGCCTCACGGGCCTATCGTGGCGGCAACGGTGCCGGGGGCGTCGACGGCCACGGCGCAGGAGCCGCTGCCGGGTCCGCACCGGGCGACGCTTCGGTTCGAGCTGAACGGGCGCAAGTTCCCGCTGCCGCTGGTGCACGGCTCGGTGGCGGGCGAGCCCGTCTGGATGCTCGTCGACACGGGTGCGAACTCGCACGTCATCGCGAGCTGGGTCGCGCGCAAGGTGGGGCTGCCGATGCGCGCGCTCGGCGACGTCGGGAGCGACCACACCGGGCGCGCCGTCAGCGCCTACACGGTGGAGCACCCGGGCGTCGTGCTCGACGAGTGGGGCGCGCTGCCCGACGCGCCGATGCTCGTCACCGACGTGCCCGAGCCCATCGAGCGCATCGGCATCGGCGCGTTCGTGTCGCCGCAGTGGCTGGCGGCCGCGGGCGAGGCGACGGTCCTCGATTTCGGGGCGCGCGAGATGCGCTCGGCGGCCTGGGACGACGCGACCGCCGCGCTCGACGCGCTGGCGGGCCACGACATCGCGCCGCACGGCGCGCGCCTTTGCCGCGACGAGGCGAGCGCCATCAAGGGCCTCGCCTTCGTGCTGCCCGCGAGCGTCGACGGGCACGGCGTCGACCTGCTCGTCGACACGGGGGCGCACCGGACGGACCTCTTGACCACGTCGCGCGCGGGCAAGGTGCTCGCGGGCCGGGCGACGCCGAGTCGCGAGCAGATGTACGCCGCGTCGGGGCTCGTCAAGACGAGCCTGGTGCGCGCGGCGGCCCTCCGCATCGGGGACTGGTCCCTCACGGCGGACATCGACCTCGTCCCGGGCGTCGCCGACCCCGTGTGTCCGCGCGACGGAGTCGTCTCGATGGACGCGCTGCAGGGGTGCACGCTGGTCTTGAGTCGCAAGGGGTTGCGCGGGCGCTGTGGGCCTTGAGTCCGCATGCTCGCCAGAGTGCGGACTCGAACACCCGACGTGCCCAAGGCCGCGGCGGGCTGGGGGGTTACTCTCCGGCACGACGGATGTAAGGGCTCGTCGTGAGGGAGAACGGCGCGTGAGAGTGCTCGGGACGTTGGTGCTCTCGTCGGCCCTGGCAGCGTGTGCCTCGCAAGCGACGCCGCTCCGTCCCGCGGCCGGGCCCGCTCCCGAAGAAGTGCGTGCCGCCCGCGCGCAGACGGCCGCCTTCGCGCAGGTGGAGGACGACACCCTCGGCTGGCTCTTCGCCGCCGACCCGCGCCTGGCCGCGCGGGCGAACGCCTCGGCACCCGCCGAGCTGCTCGCGCGCATCGGGACGGACGCCGTGCTCGCCGAGGACACGACCGCCGTCATCCGCGGCGGCTCGCTGGATCTCTTCGCCTTCCGCGCGCGCGCCCGCGCCATCTCCGAGGCGGCCGCGCGCCTCGCGGCGTTCCACGGCGAGCTCCCCGAGAACGGCCCACTGGGCAGCGTGCTCGCCCGACCGAGGCTCGAGCGCGAGCTGCTCGATCGCCTCGTGACCGAGGAGACCGCCCGCGCCGCCGTCGAGTCGAAGCTCGGCGAAGCCTCGGGCGACCTGGTGCGCGCGATGGTGGCCCTCTGGCAGCCGCCGAAGACGCCGCAAGAGGTGCCGGAGGTCGACGCGTGGGCCGCGAAGCACCTGCTCGAGATCCGCGACTCACTGCACGGCGCGCAGCCGCGAAGCGGCCCGCGCGACCTCGACATCGCGCTCTACCCGCTCGAGCACCTGCTCGCTCCTCCCGCCTTCCCCAAGGGCGCCGCCGCCATCGCGCAGGTCCGCATGGCCATCGACGACGACCGGCGCGTCGTTCCGCGCGTCGAGTCGGCCGAGGCGCTCGCGAGCGAGGTCAAGACGCACCTCGGGCTCGACGTCGCCCCCGCGACGCTGGCCGAGCGGCTCGCGCTGCTCGAGACGAAGCTCCGCGAGGACGGCGAACGGGAGCTCGCGTCCCTCGGCGACACCGAGCGCGCCGCGGCCATCGGACGCGCGCGCGAGCTGCTCCTCGTCGAGCGCGCCTGCCCGGGCGTCCCCGACTCGCGCGTCCGCGACATGGCGCCCCCTCCGGAGCGCGCGGCCGCCTGCGGCGTCCTCCACGTCCTCACCGAGGAGCCGTCGCACGCCGCCGTCACGGCCACGCTGCACGACGACGTGCTCCTCTCGATGGCTGCCGTGACGACCGCCCCTCCGCCGCGTACGCGACTGCTCTCCCACCCCGAGGACGACGACGTCGACCGCCTCGAGCGCGCAGCCCGCGAGCGCCCGGTGTTCGCCCTCGGCGCCGCCCTCGCGATCGAGCTCGTCACGGCGCACGGCGATGCCGCCCAGCGCGTCGCCACCTGGCACGCCCTCGGCGAGGCGCCGCTCGACGTCGTCGCCCGCGAGCTCGACGCGGTTCGCTAGCGGCCGTCGCTAGCGCCGGCTCGGCACCGCCGAGAGCTTCTCCTCGACGAGCATGTCGGCCACCTTGTACGTCGGCGCCTTGAGCTTCTCGCTGCGGTCGATGATCTCGGCGATCGTGTCGTAGATCCTCATCGTGTTGTCGCGCGCCCTCCTCTCGTCGTACCCGCTCGCCTCCTGCGCGACGTTGATGAGGCCCCCCGCGTTGATCGCGTAGTCCGGCGCGTAGAGGATCCCGCGCGCGTACAGGTCGTCGCCGTTCTGCGGCACAGCGAGCTGGTTGTTCGCCGCCCCCGCGACGATGCGCGCACGGAGCCGCGGGATCGTGCCGTCGTTGAGCGCCGACCCCAGCGCGCACGGCGCGAACACGTCGCAGTCGACGTCGAAGATCGCGTCGAGCTTCACCACCTTGGCGCCGAACTCGCGCTGCGCGCGCTCCCCCTTCAGCGCGTCGACGTCGGCCACCGTGAGCGTCGCGCCGCACGCGTGGAGCTCGCGGCACAGGTGGTAGCCCACGTGCCCGACGCCCTGCACGGCCACGTGCACGCCCTTGAGGGTCGTCTTGCCCAGCTTCTTCTCGACGCACGCCTCGATGCCCCGCCGCACCCCGAGCGCCGTGAAGGGCGACGGATCTCCGGACCCGCCGTGCGAGGGATCCACGCCGGTGACCCACTTCGTCATCGAGCGGATCACCTCCATGTCCTCGAGGCCGGTCCCGCTGTCCTCGGCGGTGATGTAGTGCCCGCGAAGGTCGTCCACGAACTTGCCGAACGCGCGGAAGAGCGCGACGCGGTCGAAGTGCTGCGACGGCCGGACGATGACGCTCTTGCCCCCGCCGTGCGGCAGGTTCGCGAGCGCCGCCTTGTAGGTCATCCCGCGCGCCAGGCGCAGCGCGTCGATCAGCGCGTCGTCGTCGGTGTCGTAGTGGATGAATCGGCACCCGCCGAGCGCCGGCCCGAGGCGCGAGTCGTGAATCGCGATGATCGCGCGCAGCCCCGTGGCCTTGTCGATCTTGAGGTGTACCTCACCGTAGTCGTACGCCGCCATCTGGCCGAAGAGGTCCATCGGCCAACGTCCTTAGCATCGGCGTAAGCCGAGCGGACACTACTTCTTGGCGGTAGCGCCGGTCGCGCCGACCTTGCTCGCGTCGGGCGCGCCCGCGTCGGTGGCCGCCTGGTACTTCGATGTGTCGGAGGTCACCCACTCGGCGGCGAAATTCGTGATCTGGTAGATGGCGTCGCCGCTGCTCGTCTTGGCGAACCGGTTCGTTCCGCTGCCCGTCTTGCCGACGAGGAGCTCGTAGGACCCGGCGCCGTCCTTCAGCGTGATGGTCACGCTGGCCTCGGGCTTCGACAGCCCGGTGTCGTCGAGCGACTTGCCGTCGCCGAAGTCGTCCGCGTTGAGCGACTTGTAGGCGCGCAGCATGTCCTTGACCTTGTCCTCGGAGAACCGGTCGATGGGCTTCTTGTCGATCGTCCCCGCCCACTTGTCGCCGGCCTTGGTGAACGACAGGGTCCCGTGCGAGTTGGCGATCGTCACCTGCGACGCGTTCGCGTCGTCGAACTTGAAGATCTCCTTGTCGCGGAAGTCCTTCGGCTCCTTCGTGTAGAGGTACGACGAGTAGCCCTTCACGGCCCACACGGTGTCGGGCTTGTCGCTCACCATGGTGAGCTCGCCCGCCGAGCCGCTCTTGCCGAACACGTCGTCGGCGGCCTTCGTCGCCCCCTTCCACGCGACGACGTGCACGGCGTGCGCGGCGTCGAGCTGCTTCTCCTTCTTCACGTCGTCGTCGAGCTTCAGGTTCACCTGAGAGTCGACCTTGAGATCGCGCAGGTTGGCCACCAGGTCCTTCACGGTCTGCTGGCTGGCGCGCGCCTTCATCGGCTTGGTCATCATCCAGACCTTCGGCACGCCGCCGTCGGTCGCTTCCGACACGGCGCCGCTCGTGTCGGCCACGAGCTCGAGGACGATCTCGCCCTTGTCGCCGTTGGTGATGCTGATCTTGTCCACGTCGTCAGACGCGCTGACCGTGGGGAAGTCCTTTGGCGACGCCAGGGGCGCCCCGAGCGACTCGTCGGACTTCTGCTGCTTCCAGACGAGGACGCCGAGGAGGCCGAGGACCAATACTCCGAGAATGATGAGCTTTTCGCGCGACATGGTCTTTCGTCGTGATTAGGCGAGGCTGACGTTGGCACGGGCGGCGAGACGCATCCGCCAGCGGAGGACGCCGTACGCCGCGAGCAGCGCCGGCAACCCGAGGATGAGGAAGAACTCGACCGTCTCCTGCTGGTGCTTGCGCGCCTCCTTCAGGTCGTCCTCCTGCTTGCGAATCTGCTCCTCGCTCATGTCCGGCGAGATCGTCAGCTTCGACAGATCGCCGTAGGCGAGGTTGGGATCGCTCACGATCTTGGCGCTGACGGCGAGCAGGTCGGTGTCGCCCGTCAGCCAGTCGAGCGTGTTCTTGAACACGAGGATCGACTCGGTGACGTACTGCTGCGCGTACGGACCGGCGATGAGGAGAAGCTGCTCGTCGCCGCCGAGGTTCGGCATCATCCCGCCGAACTGCCCCATGTCGGGCCCGTTGCCGGAGCGCGCCATCGGGTTGGCGAGGAACTGCGGCGACGCGAGGACGAACACGCGCGACGGCTTGGCGCTTTCGGCGGGAGCGTCGACGCCCTGCTTGTCGCCGTTCGGGAAGGCGGTCTTGAGGGTGCCCTCGACGTCCGCCGCGATGGCGAACTGCTGCTGCTGCAGGCCCTTGATCTTCGGCGCCCACTTCTGGCCGGGCCGCAGCCCGACCATGTCGTTCGTGAGGTGGACCGCCTTGGGCGACGACCGCATCACGACCTTCGCCTGGGCGCCCGGCTGCTTCTCCGGCTCGAGCTTGAGGCTCGAGGGGAAGGGCACGGCCACCTCGGGCACGCGGAAGAGCGCCGCGAAGCTCGTGTCGACGAGCTGCTCGTTGCCCGCGAAGCGTGCGTCGTCCTGCACGTCGAGGATCTCCGGCAGGTCGACTCCCGCCATCCCCGCCGCCGTCGGCACCGCGATGCGCGTACGCCGCCACAGGTCGAGCACGACGTCCTTCTCGATGTGCACGCCGTAGCCGTCGAGCAGCATCTCGAGGCCGTGCGTGTTGAGCGTCGCGTCCATCTGCGGGTCGTTCGGCTTGATGTTGGCCGCGCCCACGAACACCGCGAGCGACTTGCCCTTCATCACGAACTGGTCGATGCGACGCAGCTCCTTCTCGCTGAGCTCCTTGGACGGCTGCGTGATGATGAGGCCATCGAGCTCGTCGGAGATCTCGTTCTCCCCGCCCTTCAGGTCCACGTCCTGGAACGTGTAGAAGGGGAAGTTCTGCGTGATGATCTGCTGGATCGAGAACTTGCCCATGCTGGTGGGCACGAGGTTGTTGTCGCTGGGCTTGATCTCGTCGTGCCCGGTGAGGACGCCGATCTTGTGGTGGATGTCGTCGCCCTTGTCCCTGATCTCGCGGACCTTGTTGGTGATCCAGAACTCGAGGCCGTCGGTGCGGTCGGGCGGGAGGAACTTGATGACGTCCTGCTGCTCGCCGTACTTGAAGACGAGGCCCATGAAGCCCTGGGCGACGGTCGCCTTCTCCTCGGTGCCGCTCGCCTCGCCGAACGGCTGCTCGACGAGACCCGCGTCCTTCGCCTTCGTGCGCGTGTCCTCGTCCTTGGGCTCGACGATCGTGTAGTTGAACTTGTCGCCGCCCGCGTTCTTGTACTCCTGGAGCAGGTCGCGAAGGTCGCGAACGAACGCGTCGAGCTTCGGCAGCCCCTTGGTGACGTAGGCGTCGATCTCGAGCTCCTGCTTCATCGAGCGGAGCAGGTTGCCGCTGCCCTTCGACAGCGTGTACTTCTGCGTCTTGGTCACGTCGGCGCGGGAGAACTTCCCGAGCGCGCCGAGCGCGACGAGGGCGTTCACGGCGATGAGGATCGCCGCGACGACGAAGATGAGGGCGCCGCTCTCGACGGCTGACTTCTTTCGCTTCTCCATGACTCTATTTCCTCAGCTCCACTTCCTGCTCTCGAGGGAGCGGAAGCTGACGAGCAGACAGACGACGGCGACGGACGCGAAGTAGATGACCGCGCGAGCGTCGATGATGCCGCGCATGAACGACTGCAAGCGCGACTGGAAGGACACGAAGGCGAGGCTGTCGCTGAGCCAGCTGGCCTTGTCGCCCCACGAGACCGACGAGACCATGAAGCCGATGCCGTAGAGCACGCACAGCGCGCCCGCCGTCGTGAAGAAGGCCACGACGTCGCTCTCGGTCAGGCTCGAGAGCATCATCCCGAGGCCGATGGCGGCGAACGAGAAGAAGGCGATGCCCATGTACCCGGCCCACACGGGACCCCAGTCGAGCGGGCCGAGGTGCCACGGCCAAACGAACATCGTGATGGGGTAGAGCAGCGTGGCCGCGAGGAGCACGAGGACCATCGCGCAGCACGCGAGGTACTTGCCGAGGATCACCTCGCTGTCCTTGATGGGCATCGTGATGAGGAGCTCGAGGGTGCCCGAGCCCTTCTCGGCCGCGAGCGACCGCATCGTCACCGCCGGGATGACGAAGAGGCTCATGAGCGCCGGCAGGAAGGTGAACATCTGGTCCATCGACGCGCGGTCGACGTCCCAGAAGCTGCCGAGGAACATGCCGTTGATGTGCGGGATGAGGAAGAACAGGATGCCCAGGAGCAGCAGGGTCCCGCCGATGACGACGTACGCCACCGGGGAGTTGAACTGCGCTCGCAGATCGCGTTTGGCGATGATGAGAATGTTGCGCATGGTCGTTTAGCTCCGGCCCTCGGCGGCCTTGGTGTCGTGATCGGAGTCGCCGGAGTCGTCGCTCTCGTCGCTCTCCTCGTCGTCGCTCTCCTCGTCCTCGTCGACGTCGTCGTCCTCCGGCTCGGCGGCCGCGGTGAGGCTGCGGTTCCTGCGCTCGTCGCCGATGGTGAGGCTGCGGAAGACGTCCTCGAGGGTCTGGGAGTCGCGATGCAGCTCGAGCATCACCCAGCCCTTGTCCACGATGAGCTTGAAGACCTCGGGCCGCAGATCGACGTCCTGCTCGCTCACGAGCTCGTACGCGTGGGCGCGCTCGTCGGTCGGCAGCTCGCCGAGCTTCTTCACGCCGGCCAGCTTGCCGAGCGCGTCCTCGACCTCGCCCTTCTTCGGCGGTGCGCCGCGCCCGCGGTACGCCGCGGCCTCGGCCGACTCCTGGATGGAGACGACGTATCGGACGCGCCCGCTCTTCCCGCGGATCTCGTCGAGCGGCCCGTCGGCCACGATGCGACCGCGCGAGACGATGATGGCCCTCGCGCACGACGCCTCGACCTCGGCGAGGTTGTGCGTGGAGAGCATGACCGTGCGCTCCTGGCCGATCTGCTTGAGGTAGTCGAGGAACTCGGCCTTCTCGTTCGGGTCGAGGTCGCTCGTCGGCTCGTCGAGGATGAGAATCGGCGGATCGTGAATCAGCGCCTGGGCCAGACCCACGCGCTGCCTGTAGCCGTGCGACAGGTAGCGAATCTCCTTGCCCAGCACCTGGGCGAGACCGCAGACCTCGACGACGTTCTTGGCGCGCTTGCGGAACGTGTCGGGGTCGAGGTGCCTCAGGTCGCCTGCGAAGCGCAGGTACTCGAGGACGCTCATCTCGAGGTAGAGCGGGGCGCGCTGCGGCAAGTACCCGAGGCTCTCGCGCACCTTGAGCGGCTCGTCGAACACGTCGTGGCCGTTGACGCGCGCCGTCCCGCCGGTGGGCGAGATGAAGCACGTCAGGATGCGCATCGTCGTGGACTTCCCGGCTCCGTTGGGGCCGAGGAAACCGACGATTTCGCCGCGGCTCACCTCGAAGTTGATCTTGTCGAGCGCGCGGAACGACCCGAAGCTCTTGGACAGGTCGTTCGCGTAGATCATCACGTCGTTGGACATTCCGGTGCTCCGGCAGTGCTCGGGGATGAAACAGCTGTGGTGTCGCTCGGATGGCGGCACGTCGTGTGACGCAACCGCGCGAAACCCTTACTGTCCCCCCGAAGCGGGGCGCATCGTAGCGGGGGACCGTCTGCTGTCAACCATGGCGCCCGCCGCCCTGAACCGCTGATTGCCGCTCTTATTCCCGCGCGCCACCATGGATCGATGATCGCGGCGATGGAAAGGGCGAGGCACGGCCATGGGTTGGCCATGCCCCGGTGGATTCTTCTGGCAGCGACTGCTTCGTTGCTCCAGGTCGGCTGCATGCACGAAGGCGACCTCGAGCCTCGGTGGGTCGACGACGGTCCGGCGCCCCCGCCGGAGGTGCTGGTCGAGCGGCAGATCACGGTCACGCCCGAGGCGGCCCCGGCGCCCCCGGCTCTGCCCCCGTCGCCGCGCGACAAGCCGGTGCCGGACCCGGTGCGCTTCCAGATGGGCGCCGGGTACGGAGCGCTGTCGCACGTGGACGTCACGGCCTGCCGCGACCGCGGGCTTCAGGGCGGCTACTTCCACGTGCACGCGACCTTCTCGCGCGAGGGCTACGTCCTGCGTGCGTCGGTCGAGAGCGAGGCGCCGCCCTCCCCGCCGGCGCTCGACTGCATCGCCGAGGTCCTGCGTCAGGCGGGCGTGCCGCGCTTCGACGGGAGCGAGGCCACGCTGACGAAGACGTACTTCGTCGCCGCGGGCGGCCCCGTCGTCGCGCCAGAGCAACCGGCGGCGACGCCCTCTCCCGAGTGGGTGCAGCGCTAGTCCGTGCGAAGCTTCGCGGTCACGCCGAAGTGGTCGCTCGGGTACGTGCCGTCGACTGGCGCGTCGAAGCACACGCGGGCCTCGAGGGGTTCGCCGCGGAAGCGCTCGTCGCGCCCGCGCACGAAGATGTAGTCGATGCGCCTGTCCGGCTCGCGCAGCGGCGCCGCAAAGGGGTTGCGCCGCGAGAAGGTGTAGCCGGGGCTGCCGTCGCCGGCGTCCGCGAACGCGTCCTGGAAGTAGACGCGCGACGTGCTCCCGAGGCTCGTCAGCCCGCGCATGTAGCGGATCTCGTCGGACCCGGGCTCGGCGTTGAAGTCGCCGACCAGGATGGCGGGGAATCGGCTGGTGAAAGCGAGGACGCGCCGCACGACCTCGAGCACCTGCGCCTCGCGCACGTGCCCCTCGTCGAACTTCCAGTTGAGGTGCGTGACGAAGAAGGGGATCTCGCCGAACGGCGAATCGATCGCCGCGAGGAGCAGCGAGCGCTTCTCGTCGGTGCGGCAGCGAGGAAGCTCGAAGCACTCGGTGTGCACGATTGGCCAGCGCGAGAGCACGGCGTTGCCGTACCAGCGCTCGTCCTTCGATCGCCCGTAGGCCAGGTGGTAGCCGAAGCCCTCGGCGACGGCTGCCGCCTGGTCGAGCGAGTCGCCCTCGCCGGCGGCGAGCCGCAGCACCTCCTGCATGCCCATGATGTCCGGCGCGAGCTCGCCCACCCCGGCGCGGATCGCCGCGAGCCGCTGCTCCCAGGGACCGAAGCGGTTCCAGATGTTGAGCGTCGCGACCTGGAGCGTGCGCTGGTCGCTCACGACGGCCTCACGCCCGGACCTCTAGCACGCCAGACGCCGCGGCCGTGCGACCGCTCGTGCTAAATGACGCAGCGTGACGAGCGACTCCGCCATCCACTCGTTCCCCAAGGACCAGATCAAGGTCCTGCTGCTCGAGAACATCCACGCGAGCGCGCACGAGATCTTCGAGAGCGAAAGCTTCCAGCTCGAGAAGGTGTCCGGCGCGCTCGGCGAGGAGGAGCTCGCTCGCAAGATCGAGGACGTGCACGTGCTCGGCATCCGCAGCAAGACGCGGGTGACCGAGAAGGCGCTCTCGGGGGCGCGGCGCCTGCTCACCGTCGGCTGCTTCTGCATCGGCACGAACCAGGTGGACCTCCGCGCGGCGAACCGCCGCGGCGTCCCGGTGTTCAACGCGCCGTTCTCGAACACGCGCAGCGTCGCCGAGATGATCCTCGCGGAAGTCGTGATGCTGTCGCGGCGCCTGGGCGACCGGGCGCGCGAGATGCACGCGGGGCAGTGGCGCAAGGTGTCCGCCGGCAGCTTCGAGATCCGGGGCAAGACGCTGGGAATCGTCGGCTACGGGCACATCGGCCGGCAGGTGGGCGTCATCGCCGAGGCGCTGGGCATGCGCGTCCTCTTCTACGACGTGGTCGCCAAGCTGCCGATGGGCAACAACCGCGCGACGAAGACGCTCGACGAGCTTCTCGCGCAGAGCGACTTCGTGACGCTGCACGTGCCCGAGACGCCGCAGACGCGCGGGATGATCGGCACGCGCGAGCTCGCGCAGATGCGCGGCGGAAGCTACCTGCTCAACGCGAGCCGCGGCACCGTCGTGGACATCCCGGCGCTGGCCGATGCGCTCAAGAGCGGGCACGTCGCCGGCGCCGCCATCGACGTGTTCCCCGAGGAGCCCGAGACGAACAGCGACGGCTTCGCGACGCCGCTGCGGGGCCTGGGGAACGTCGTGATGACCCCGCACATCGGCGGGTCGACCGCGGAGGCGCAGGAGGCGATCGGCCGCGAGGTCGGCGCGGCGCTGACCAAGTTCGTCAACGCGGGCGTCACGACGGGCGCGGTCAACTTCCCGCAGATCGACCTGCCGCTGACGCCCGGCAAGCACCGCATCCTCAACGTGCACCGCAACGTGCCCGGCGTGCTCCGCGACATCAACCGCATCGTGAGCGAGAAGGGCGCCAACATCGCCGCGCAGGTGCTCGCGACCGATCCGGACATCGGCTACCTCGTCATGGACCTCGATCAGGACGTGTCGCGCGACGTGAAGAACGCGATGGCCGCCCTCGACACGAGCATCAAGAACCGCATCCTCTACTAGGGCAGGTCGAACACCTTGCCGGGGTTGAAGAGGTTCCCCGGGTCGAGGGCGTGCTTGATCGCCTTCATCGTCGCGATCTCCGCCGGCGTTCGCGAGTAGCCTAGCCACTGCTTCTTGAGCAGCCCGATCCCGTGCTCGGCGCTGATGCTGCCGGCGTGCGCGCGTACGAGCTCGAAGAGATCGCGGTCGGCCTCCTTCGTCTTCGCGAGGAACGCGGCCTTCTCCATGTCGTCCGGCTTCATCACGTTGACGTGGACGTTGCCGTCGCCGATGTGGCCGAAGAGGCATATCTCCCAGCCGGGGTAGCGCCGAGCGAACACCGATCCGAGCTCGCCGCAGAACGCCTCGAGCGCCGCGATGGGGAGCGCCACGTCGTTCTTGTGGGGGAAGCCGGTGGCGGAAAGCGACTCGCTGATCGACTCGCGCAGGGCCCAGAGGTCGCGCGCCTCGGTCGCGTTCTGGGCGAGCGTGCCGTCGGTGACGACGCCGCGCTCGAAGAGCGACGCGACCCACGTCTCGAGCTCCTCGCGCGGCGCGTCCTCGAGCTCGACGAGCACGTAGTGCGTGCTCTCCGACGCGAGCGGCGCCCGGAGCTTCCGGTGCGCGAGCACGCGGCGCATGCACTCGGCGGTCGACATCTCGAAGGCCGAGAGGGTGAATCGCGACGCTCGCGCCTCGCGGAAGAGGCGCACGACGCCAGGCAGGTCGGGCACCGCGAGGAACAGCACGTCGAGCCGCGCCGGAAGGCGCGCGAGCTTCAGCGTCGCTTCGGTCACGACGCCGAGCGATCCCTCGCTGCCGATGAAGAGCTGGCGCAGGTCGAGGCCCGTGTTGTTCTTCTCGAGCGCGCCGTTGAGCTCGAGCACCTCGCCGCTCGCGAGCACCACCTGCAGACCGAGCACCCAGCTGCGCGTGAGGCCCCAGCGGATCACCTTCACGCCGCCGGCGTTCGTCGCGATGTTGCCGCCGACGGTGCTCGAGCCCTTGGACGCGAAGTCCACCGGCCACGTGAGCCCGTGCGGCGCGCAGTGCTCGTGCACCGCCTGCGTCACCGCCCCAGCCTGCACGCGGACGGTCGACCCCACGAGGTCCACGGGCTGCATCGCGCGCATCTTGGCGAGCGAGAGCACGAGCTCCCCGCGCGCCGCGACCGCACCGCCCGCGAGCCCCGTCCTTCCGCCCGACGGCACGATGGCCACGTGATGCTCGGCGCAGAGCCGCACGATCCGCGCGACGTCCTCGGTCGACCGCGGGAAGGCGACGGCGCAGGGGGCAGGGTCGTAGACGCGCGTCCAGTCGCGGCCGTACTCCGCCAGGTCGCCGGCGTCGCGCGACAGCGAGCCGGCGGGGAGCGAGGCGGAGAGGGCTTCGAGGAGCGCTGCGGCGGGGGTCGTCGTCATGGGCGTTTTCTTCACCCCTCGAGGGGTGCATGGTAACGCGGGTTGCGTGGGGGCCCCGCGCCTTGCTCGGCTTTTCATAGTCCTGGCGTCCGCGAGCGCCTGCTCGAAGGGCTCCGTCTCGGTCGCGACCGGAGACGACGCCGGCACGCTCCCCCCGGGCATCCCGGCGATGATGGCCGCGCCGTCTCCCTTCTCGGTCGAGGGCGCCCGCGCGCCGGAGGACACCGGGCGCTTCCCGGCGAAGCTCGCGGCCCTCGCCTGGGAGACGCGCGTCTACGAGGAGCCGCGCACGTCGAGCAAGCTCCTCGGGTACGTCCGCGCCGGCGGCGTGATCGGCGCCGCCGTCACCTCCACGCCGGGCGACGACTGCCGCGGCCAGTGGCGCGCCGTCTCCCCCGTCGGCTACGTGTGCGTCGAGCCGGGCAGCGCGACGCTCGACCTGCAGGCGCCGCTCGTCGTCGCCCTCTCCCACCGGCCCGACCTCGGCGAGCGCCTCCCGTACATGTACGGGATCGTTCGTCGCAACGGCCCGGTCTACTCTCGCCTGCCCACGCGCGCCGAGGCCGAAGCCGCCGAGCCGCGACTCGACGCGCGAATGCGGTCGTGGCTGTCGGCCGAGGACGGCGCCTCCTTCCGCTACGACTACTGGCTCCGCGGCAAGAGCGAGCCCTCACCGCCGGCGCTCGTGCTCTGGCAGACGCAGGCCACACGCGAGGTCCCCGAGTGGCTCGCGGGCGGCAGGCTCACGCCCGGGAACCTGTCGGGCCTCAAGCACGGCGACGATCTCGTCGTCGGCGCGACGAAGAACCACAACGGCTTCGCCCTGCTCGACACCGCGGTGCTCGACGGGCGGCGCTACGGAATCACGACCGACCTCTCCGTCTTCCCGGTCGACCGCATGCGGCCCATCGAGGGCTCCGACTTCCACGGCTTCCGCATTCCCGAGGACGTCGACGTCCCTTTCGCGCTCGTGCGCCGCGACGGCGCCGCCGCCTTCGTCTCCCATCACGGCACCCTCGTGAAGTCGCACGAGGCCCCGCGCCGCTCGGCCATCCGGCTCACCGGCAAGCAGCGATTCTTCGACGGCGTCCTCTACTTCGAGGCGGCCGACGGCACCTGGCTGAGCGACCGCTTCGTCTCGCGCATCGACGGCGTGAAGAAGATGCCCAAGTGGGCGCTCGACGGCGAGCGCTGGCTCGACGTGAGCATCTCCAAGCAAGTGCTCCTCGCCTACGAGGGCACGAAGCCCGTCTACGCGACGCTCGTCTCCTCCGGCGAGGCGGGCCTGAACGACCCCCAGACGAGCAAGTCGACGGTGCGCGGGATCTTCCGCATCCACACGAAGCACCTGACGACGACGATGAGCTCGGAGGTCGTCGGCGAGGAGTTCGAGCTCAAGGACATCCCGTACGTCCAGTACTTCGAGGACGGCTACGCCCTGCACGCCGCCTACTGGCACGACGACTTCGGCACCCCGCGCAGCCACGGCTGCATCAACCTGTCCCCCGAGGACGCGAAGTGGCTCTTCGGCTGGACCGAGCCGCAATTGCCGCGCGGGTGGCACGGGGTGCGTAAGGCGCTCAGCGGTAGCGTGGTGTTCGTTCACCCCTAGGGCAAAACGTCCCGCGTGACGGGCGTCGAAATCGTGAGCATGCTTGTGGGCGAGGACGTCATGAATCGCCGGTTGTCCCACCTTGCTTCGCTCTCGCTGTGCCTCGTGCTCCCCGCCGTGGTCGCTTGCGATCCGGGCGACGAGGGGCCGCCTCCCGCGACGCCGCAGAACGCGGTCGGCATGTCCGAGCCTGCGCCGCCGGCGCCGACCGCACCGCCGCAGGATGATTCCGCGGGTGCGCAGAACGACGGCATGTACGCCTCCGGCGAGTACGCGCTCGGCGAGGACTCCGACGCGTACGACGACTCCGATCCGTCGGCCCTGACCGACTTCCGCGGGACGCTCGACCCGCACGGCACGTGGGTGGACGACTCGACCTACGGCACGGTGTGGATCCCGAACTCGAGCGAGGTGGGCACCGACTTCGTGCCGTACACGACGGCCGGCCACTGGGTCTACGACGACCAGTGGGTCTGGGTGAGCGACTACGACTGGGGCTGGGCGCCGTTCCACTACGGGCGCTGGGTCTACATCGAGGGTCGCGGCTGGGCGTGGATCCCGGGGCGCGACTACGCCGGCGCGTGGGTCGGCTGGGGATGGGACCCGGGCTACACGTACCTCGGCTGGTATCCGCTCGGCCCCGCGTTCATCTGGTGGGGCGGCGTCGCGGTCGGCTACTCGTTCTACTGGGGGCCGCGCTGGGTGTACTGCCCGCGAGGCGAAGTGTTCTCGTCGACGGTCGGCGCGCGCGTCGTCACCGGCGGCGCTGCGGGGCCCATCGCGGCGCGGGTCACGGCGCAGCCCACGGTCGCGCACGGCCCCGAGCCGATGCGTCTCGGGTACTCGGCGTCGCAGATCCCGCACGCCACGGGCACGTCGGCGGCGGGCATCGCGCGCGCGCAGCAGTTCTCGCGGCCGTCGACGGCGACGGCTCTCGGCGCGCACGGGGCCACGCGGTTCGGTGGCGCCGGACTCGGCTCGGCCGCGACGTCACACTACGGCGCCGGCCTGCCCGGGGGCGTGCACCCGCAACCGCAGCCACAGGGCGGCAAGAAGAAGCCGCCGCCCGGCTACGCGCCGCCGGCCCGCGCCGGAGGCTCGCGCGGGGGCTACCACCCGAGCTTCGGCGGCGCTCCCCCCGCGCCGGCAGCTCCGCACCCGAGCATGGGCGGAGGCTTCCACGGCGGCGGCGGTGGCGGTGGGCACGGCGGCGGACACCGCTGAGGTCCGCGCCCGAGCGAATCAGGCGAAGAGCGCGCGTATCGGCGTCCCGTCGTCCGTGATGGAGATGGGTCGCCCCGCCGGGGAGACCTCGGTGTGCGCGGGGTCGAGCCCGAGCTGCGCCGCCATCGTCGCGAGAAGGTCGGGCACCATCGTCGGATCGTGCACGACCTTCGCGCCGTCGTCGTCGGTCGCGCCGTGCACGATGCCGCCCCGGATTCCGCCGCCCGAGAGCACGGCGCTCCACGCGGCGGGCCAGTGATCGCGGCCAT
>DATJYG010000192.1:0-10579 GCA_035499695.1 Polyangiaceae bacterium | reverse complement strand
CCGACGCCCAGGGCCTGCGCGGCCTTCGTTCGATTGCCCTTCATCGAGGCAAGAGTCGCCTCGACGTAGCGCCGCTCGACCTCCTCGAGCGGGAGACCGAGCGGCAAGGTGAGTGATCCCTCGGCATGCGCGGCAGCGCGTGCGCCATCCGTCGTCACCGGCGCGGCCGGCGTGATGCCCAGCAGGTCCGGCGTGATCGCGTCCTCCGGCGCCATGACGATCGCGCGCTCCACCGCGTGCTCGAGCTCGCGCACGTTGCCCGGCCACGAGTACGCCGCGAGCGCCGCTGCGGCTTCGCGCGTGAAACGCATGGCTCCGCGCGCATGGCGCTTGCCGTAGACCTGCGCGAAGTGCGCCGCGAGCGCGAGGACCTCGTCGGTCCCGCGTTCGCGCAGCGGCGGCAGGAGGATCTCGACGACGCGCACGCGGTAATAGAGGTCCTGCCGGAACTCGCCGCGCGCCACGAGCGCGTCGAGATCGCGATGGGTCGCCGCGAGGATGCGCACGTCCGACACGAGCGTCTCGCGCCCACCCACGCGCTCGAAGCTGCGGTCCTGCAGGAAGCGGAGCAGCTTGGACTGCGCCGGCATGGGCAGGTCGCCGATCTCGTCGAGCAGCAGCGTCCCTCCCTGCGCGAGCTCCACCTTGCCCTGGACGCGCCGGTCGGCTCCCGTGTACGCGCCGCGCTCGTGGCCGAAGAGCTCACTCTCGGCGAGGGCGCTCGGGAGGGTCGTGCAGTCGAGGACGACGAGGGGCTCGTCCTTGCGCTTCGAGTTCACGTGGATGGCGCGCGCGAAGAGATCCTTGCCGACGCCCGTCTCCCCGCGCAGGAGCACCGTCGCATCGGTCGCCGCGGCGCGCAGGATCTGCTCGTAGACGCGCCGCATCGCGGGCGAGGTGCCGACGACGTGGTTGAACGGCCCGCGCAGGCTCACACCGCGCACGGCGTCCGACGAGGGACGCAGCGTGGTGCTCTCGAAGGCCTGGGCGACCTGCGTGGCGAGCGTCGTCAGGAAGCCCTCGTCCTCCTCCGAGAAGACGCCCCCCTTCTTGTTGAGCACCTGCACGACGCCCCGGATGGCCTTGTGCTTGTCGACGATGGGCGCCGCCAGCACGTTGCGCGTCATGTATCCGGTCGCCCGGTCGATGCCCTGGAAGTGTCGCTCGTCGTGCGCCACGTCGCGCACGTTGACGATCTCGCCCTTGTCGGCGACGTAGCCGGCGATGCCCTTGCCGAGCGGCAGCCGGATCTCGCGCATCTCCGGCAGGTCGGCCACGCGCGATCGCAGCTCTCCGGTCGCCGCGTCCACCACGTAGATGGTGGCCCGCTCCGCGTGCAGCGCCGACGCCACGCGCGAGCCGAGCATCTCGAGCAGCGCGTCGAGCTCCACCTCTCGCGCGAGCATCGCGCCCACGTCCAGGAGCAGCGACAGCTTGTGATCGCGCTCGAGCAAGCGATCCGAGGCTACCACGGCGTCATGCGGCCATCGGGCGCGTCACCTTGTCGAGGTCGATCGTGGCGCCCTCGCGCGCCGCCACGACGTCGTCGAACGTCTCGCGGGCGCGCTTCTCGATGCCGGCCACGCCCTCGTCGGTGCGCGACGGGTCGTGGTGGAAGAGCACGAGCTTCGAGACGCCCGCGGCGCGCGCGAGGGCGGCCCCCGCCTCGTAGGTCGAGTGTCCCCAGCCGACGCGGCTCGGGCCGGCCTTGCCGTCGTATTCCTCCGGCAGGTACTGCGCGTCGTACACGAGCACGTCGGCGTCGCGCGCGAGCGAGACCAGGCGCGGATCGACGCACGCGTAGTGCTCGGTGTCCGTGGCGTACACGACGGAGCGTCCGGCGTGCTCGATGCGGTACGCGAAGACGGCGTCCGGGTGGTTGGCGCGGGCGATGCGCACGCTGGCGTCGCCGATCTGCACGCGCGACCCGTCGCGCAGCTCGAGGTAGTCGATCGACGAGGGCAGGTCGTTCCAGTCCACCGGGAAGTTGGGGGCGCTCATCTGCCGGCGGAGCGAGTCGCGCAGCGGCGTGGTCGTCGCCCCGCCGCCGAGGACCAGCTTCGTCCCTGGCATGTAGATGGGCGCGAAGAAGGGGAGTCCCTGGATGTGGTCCCAGTGCACGTGCGACAGGAGCACCGTGAGCTCGGTCGGCTTGCCCGCGCCGGACATCAACGTGCCGCCGAGCCTCCGCAGCCCGGTGCCGGCGTCGAGCGCGATGCGCGTGCTTCCGGCGACCACCTCGACGCACGAGGTGTTGCCCCCAACGAGAGCCGTCTCGGGCCCGGGCGTAGGGCAGCTCCCGCGAACGCCCCAGAAACGAATCGACAGCGACATGCCACCCCTACAGAGCAGCCGGCGTGCCGCGCGGATCCCCCCGGATTCGCTGGGGGTAACCGGGCGGCCGATCCACGCCGGCCTATCCGGAAAGGAGCAACCGGTTCGAAGTGGATCGTGCGACACTCTGGAGGCGGGGCGGGAGTTCATGAGCGACCCGGAGAAACCGAAGTTCCAGGCGGGCGCGACCATCCAGATCGATCTGGATCAGGTGCAACTCGTCGATCCCGACGCCGCCTCGGGCGCGGCGGGGGGCGACGCGGGAGTGCCGCGTCGGACGGCGCCTCCGCCCCTGCCCGCGACGGCGATGCCCGAGGTGATGGCGTCGGCGGCGACGCCCGCTCCGCCGCGCAGCCCCGCGCTCGCCTTGGCGGCGCGGCAGAAGGCGGCGCAGAAGGATCCGAAGCTCGCGCTTCACATCGGGGTGGTGATCGGGGTCGTCGTGCTCGCGGTCGTCGCCGGGCTCGTGGTGGCGTCGCGCGTTCGCGGCGGCCCGGCGTCCGCAGCATCCGCATCACCCTCGGGGACGGAGGCGCCGTCGGCCTCGGCGCCGGCGTCGAGCGCCGTCCTCACCATTCCGCCCATCGAAGTCCACTGAGCCGTCTCAGAAGCCGTCGTCGACCGAGCGCCGGCGCGCAGGGGTGGACGTCGGCGCTGCCGTCGTCGTGGGACGCGCGGGCGGCGGGGCCGGTGCGACGTGAGGACCCGCGTGCTGCCCCGGGGGCGCCGGCGGCTGGTCCGCCTTGGGGAGCTCCGTCCACGAGATGACGGGGATGCTCGAGTCGCTCGCCGACGCCTGCGGCGTGGTGCTCGCCGACGTCGGAGGCATCGCCGAGAGCGAGAGGGCGCTCGCCGCCGGAACCGAGTGAGCGACCAGCTCCGGCGTGCGCAACGTCGCGAGCGCCACGCCGCCTGCGACGATGAGCAAGGCGACCGCCGCACCGATCATCACGGGCGTGCGTCGCGATCGGGGCAGCACGACCGGCTCCGAGAGATGAGGCTCGACGGGGGCCGACGCTCGGAGCTGCGACGAGGACTCGGCCAGTCCAGGCGCCATCGCGGCGGACATGAGCCCCTCCGGCCGGCGCATCGCGCCCGGGAAGTCCGGCTCCGTTCGCAAGCTGGCAGGCGGGACCGACGCGACGCCCGACCCCGTCGTCTCCAGGTTCGGCTTGAGGACCTCCTCGACCCGCTGGCGCTCCGCCGCGGCAGCGAGCGCGATGTCGATGATCTGCCGCCGCTTCGCCGTCCTGTCCGAGAGCTGCTCCACGACGAACGCCGCCACGTCCGCGGTGGTCGTCGGCACCCTGGCATCGAACATCGCGGCTTCCATCGCGTCGCGCATCTCGGCTGCGGTCTGGAATCGCTTCTCCGGTGGGTTGGTGAGCGCCTTGCGAGCAATCGCCGCGATCGAAGGGTGGATGGTCGGTGGCAAGGGCATCGGCGCTCGCCCCGACGTCAGCAGGTGCAGCGTCCCCAGAGTGCTCTCCGCGTCGAACGCCGGCTTGCCCGTGACCAGGTGATAGAGCGACGCGCCGATCGCCCAGAGGTCCGCGCGCCGATCCACAACGCGCCCGAGCGCCTGCTCGGGCGCCATGTACTGGATCTTGCCCTTGAGCACTCCGGCGTTCGTCTCGCCGGCCATCCGGTCGCGCGCCTTGGCGATCCCGAAGTCGATGACCTTCGCGATGCCCTTCGTGCTCACGAGGATGTTGTGAGGCGACATGTCGCGGTGCACGACCTCGAGCGACTTGCCGTCCTCGCCCTTCAGCTCGTGCGCCTCGTGCAGCCCGGAGCAGGCGTCGGCCAGGATGCGCATGATGATGCCGATGGGCATCACGATCTCGTGCTCCTTGCACGCGCGCCTCAGTCGCGACAGCGAGTCGCCGTCCACGTACTCCATGACGAGGTAGAGCACGTCGTGCTCCTCGCCGAGGTCGAGGACGCGCGCGACGTTGAAGTGCTCGATGCGCGAGGCGACGCGCGCCTCGTCGAGGAACATCTTCTGGAAGCGCAGGTCGGCGGCGAACTGGGGGAGGATCGTCTTCACCGCGACGAGCTTCTCGAACCCGTGCTTGCCCCGCTGCCGCGCGATCCACACGCTCGCCATCCCGCCCTCGGCGAGAGGTCCGAGCAGCTCGTACCGATCCAGCCTGTAGCCCGGTACGAGCGGCGAGGACGCGTGATCCCCTGGCACGCTGCCAATGTATCACCGCGCCTCCAGGTAGGGGCACGTGGGGCCGCAGTGGCACTGGAAAAGGGCCAGATGTCGCGACGCGTGGTTAACTGAGCAGCGCCGCCATGCTCGTGCGCTCACGATCCTCCTTCCCTCGATTCGGGCTCGTTCTCTTCATCGCCATCCTCGTCGCCGCCATCGCGGCGGCGTGCGGGAGCTCCAACAACAACTCGGGCTTCCCAGGTGGCTCCAACGACGGATCGACCGGGAGCAGCAGCGGCAACGGCGACGGATCGAGCGGGAGCGACGGTCCGAGCCTCCTCGGCGACGGGGGCGTCTTCGACGCGAACGGTCCGCTGGTCATCTCCCCGGCGAACAAGGTCCTCGACGTCAACTACGGGCAGATGACGCCGACGCAGACGTACACCGCGACCATCGGCGGCGCGACGGTGCACGCGTCCTTCGCGATCGACCTCGGGCAGATCGGAAGCATCGACGCCTCCAAGGGCGTCATGACGCCCACCGGGCGCATCGGCGGGACGGCGAACGTGACCGCCACATACGGCTCGCAGAAGGCGTCGACGCAGGTGACCGTGCGCATCCACATGGGCGACAACGGCGCACCCAGTGGATACGACGCGGGCGGCGGCACCGGCGGCTTCGGCGGCGTCGGTGGATCGGGCGCCGGGGGACAGGTGAACGCGGGCACGCAGACCGTGCTGACCGGAACGGCGACGACGGACATGGGGCTCTCGTGGCTGTACCCGTACGACAAGACGGTTTGGCCGCAGGGCGTTCTGCCGCCGCTCCTGCAGTGGCAGCCGGGTGCCGTGGGCAACTACGACGCGGTGCTCATCCAGCTGCAGGAGAAGGGGTTCATCTACCAGGGGTTCTTCTCGGCCCCGGCGATGCCCTTCGTGAACCACCCGATCCTGCCGAGCGCGTGGGA
This sequence comes from Polyangiaceae bacterium, assembly GCA_035499695.1. Lineage (GTDB taxonomy): Bacteria > Myxococcota_A > Polyangia > Polyangiales > Polyangiaceae > Palsa-1150. The sequence continues at coordinate 5,120 of DATJYG010000192.1, read as the reverse complement.
CACGCTCGTGTACTCGAACCAGGGCGAGCCGGTGACGGTGACGCTGGTCTTCGCCTCGGGCGGCAAGGCGTACGGGCCGCTCACCGAGACGTGGACGATCGCGCAGGGCGTGCTGACGGGGACCGTCTATTACAACTCGTACGGCACCGCGCTCGCGCTCAACTACTGCTGCACGGCCGCGAACGCGCTCTTCGGTGGAGCGACGCTGGCCATCAAGCACGGTGCGACGAGCCCGGTCCTGATCGCCGGAGCGAGCGGCGGCACGCCCGGCAACCCCGCCGCCGACTCGACCAAGTGCCGCGTGTGCCACTCGGTCGCGGCGCAGGGCTCGACGCTCGTCACGCAGCACGGCGACGACTACAACGCCTCGAGCGCGTACGCGCTGACCGCGGGCAACGCCGAGACCGTGATGGCACCGAACAACGGGACGTTCGCCTTCCCGGCGATCTCGCCCGACGGCACCATGCTCTTCGCCAACGCCGGCCCGCTGCCCGGGATCAGCCCGGCGGCCGCGAGCGCCCTCTACGCGATCCCGTCGGGTGCCGCGATAGCGGCGACAGGCATTCCCTCGGGGCTCAAGGGCGGAACGCCGGTCTTCTCGCCGGACGGCAAGCACGTGGCCTACAACGACTACGGCGCCGGCGGTCAGCCGCTCGGGTCGCTCGACTTCGACGTGGCGACCAAGGCGTTCTCGAACCAGCAGACGCTGGACACGGCGCCCACCGGGCAGCGCGACCTGTTCCCGGCATTCCTGCCGACGAACGACGCGGTCGTGTTCGAGCGCGAGGTGGCCAACGACGGCGAGTACGGTGCGACGCGAAATGGCTCGCAAGGCGAGCTGTGGTGGGTGGATCTCAAGACGCACACGGCGGCAGCGCTCGCGAACCTCAATGGCACCGGGTACCTGCCGAACGGCGGCACCAACCACGGCAGCGACACGGTCCTTCAGTACGAGCCGACGGTGAACCCCGTGCCGAGCGGCGGCTACGCGTGGGTCGTCTTCACGAGCCGCCGCCTCTACGGCAACGTCGCGACGCAGGACCCGTTCCTCAGCGATCCGCGCAACTACGACCCGGCGACGGGCGTGACGACGAAGAAGCTGTGGGTCGCCGCGATCGACCTCAACGCGAAGCCGGGGACCGACCCGAGCCACCCCGCCTTCTATCTGCCGGGTCAGGAGCTGCACGCCGGCAACTCGCGCGGCTACTGGGTCGTCGATCCGTGCGAGCCGAACGGCTCGTCGTGCCTCACCGGCGACCAGTGCTGCAGCGGCTACTGCGAGGACGTCGACGGTGGCTTCGTGTGCGGCAACCAGCCGCCCGGATGCACGGGCCTCGGCAACAAGTGCAAGCAGGCGAGCGACTGCTGCGGGGCCGCGCAAGGGATCCAGTGCATCGACGGCTTCTGCGCGCAGCCGAACCCGCAGTGACGATCAGTGCGCCACCAGCCGCCAGTGCGGCAGGGGCCTGCGCTCGACGCGCAGCAGGGTGCCGTCTTCCACGTCGTGCCAAGGCTCGTGCGTCATCTTCTCCGACCCGATGAGCACCGCGGTGCGCCGCTGGGACCAGGGCGTCTCCACGGTCGTGCCGTCGTGGCTCGTGCGCCGCGTGCGGACCGTGTCGTGCGGACCTCTCTCGAGCAGGTGCATGGTGCGGCCGTAGCGATGCGCGTAGAGGGTCGCCCCGTCCGAGAGCAGGAAGTTGAATGCCCCGAAATGCTGGCGTTCACGAGCGGACCGCGCGGCCTTACCGATGGCTCGATCGGTCTCGTCACTCGCAGGCGCGTGCGCCACGCCCGCCTCGTCGAGCCGGGTCAGGAACCACGCGAACAGGAGCTCGCTGTCCGTTTCGCCACGTATCTCGGCGGCGCGCTCGGGAGAGGTGTTCACGCGCAGCCAGGCGACGTCCTTGACCGTGCCGTTGTGTGCGAACACCCAGCGGCCGCGCTGGAAGGGGTGCGTGTTGACCAGCGACGTCTCCCCCACGGTCTTCTGGCGCACGTGGGCGAGGAACAGGTCGCCGCGACTTCCGCCCGCCAGCCTGTGGAAGCGCTCGTCCTCTCCGGCGCAAGCGACGCCCTTCTCGATGGACCAGCCGGCGTCCTCGTCGAAGACGGCGATGCCCCAGCCGTCCCTGTGCTCGCGTGAGAGTGCCGCAAGTGAGCGAGGTGACTCCCTGAGGCAGATCCTGAAATCGGTGGGTTCGCTTGAGGCGATCCCGAGCAGACGGCACATCGGCGCGCTCTAAACATAGCTCACTCGAACTCGATGCGCGCGTGCGACGGGATGACGGGGCGGCGTGAGGAATGCACGGCGCACACGGTCCGGTAGAGCGACCGGTAGAGCCCACCAAAACGCCGGTCTCGTCTGACGTCTATCGAATCGACACCGGAGACATTTGCGCGAGTACCATCGATCTTCACCCACGGTGCACCGCCCCGCACGCGCAGCAGCGCTCCTCTTGTCCTGCGCCGCGCTGGTGTGCCCCGCGACCCTGCGAGCTCAGGCGCCGCCGCCTGCGGAGCGTCTTCACGTCTACTCGCCGTACGAGGAGGAGACGATCCGTGACGTGCTGCAGCAACAACGGCTGACTCGGGATCCGGAACCCGAGGGAAAGGTCGTGGAGCGCGTCGAGGTCGTGCCGCTCGACGTGTTCGAGGCGCGCGACCAGCTGCCGACCTGGTTGAACGTCTTTCACGTGACGACGCGCAAGAGCGTCATCCGCCGGGAGGTCCTCATCCACGAGGGGGAGCGCTACGAACAGGCCCTCGTCGACGACACGATCCGGAACCTGCGCCGCGTCCCGGGGGTGCCCCAGCTCTCGGCTGTCCTGGTCGTCGCGGCCCAGGGGTCGGCGCCCGATCGCGTGGTCGTCCTGGTCATCACGAAGGACGTCTGGAGTCTGCGCCTCAACTGGGACCTCCTCGGCGACGCGGGCGGCATCGACAACCTCACGCTGCAGCCCTCGGAGACGAACTTCCTCGGCCTGCACCAGATCCTGGGGGGGCTCTTCATCCTCGAGCCCGCCGCGTACACGCTCGGCCTCAACTACATGGTCCCCCGCATCGAGGGATCGCGCATCGCCGTGCAGACGAGCGCGAACGTGATGGTCAATCGCGACAGCGGTTCGCCGGAGGGCACCTACGGGAGCCTGGTCGCCGGCGAGCCGCTGTACGCCGGCAACACGGAATGGGCCTGGGACTCGTCGGTGCAGTGGCAGGATGTGATCTACCGCGCGTACTCCAACGCGCAGGTGCGTGCCTACGTCGACCCGCGCACCGGGTGCAGCGCGGCGGATCCCGCGTGCGTCGTGCCCTTCGCCTTCCACCAGCGCGAGTACGTGGCGAGGTACGAGCTCACACGCTCCTTCGGCTGGACCCACAACCACGACTTCACTCTCGCCGCGAACATCTCGCGCGCCGCCTACCAGACCCAGTTCGTCGGCGCGGACCCGCGGACGACGACAGACTTCGTCTCTCAGTACGTGCCCATGGGCGAGACGCGCGCCGGGCCGTCGCTCCAGTATCACACCTACGAGTGGCGCTTCCTGCGCGTCGTCGACTTCGACACGCTCGCCCTGCAGGAGGACTATCGGCTCGGATACGACGTGGTGCTGCGCGCGTACCCCGCGTTCAAGGCGCTCGGCTCCTCGCGCGACGTGACCGCCATATATGGGGCCGCGCAGTACACGTGGGCGGTCCGCGACGGCCTCTTTCGCCTCATCTTCGAGTCCGATACCCAGCCGGAGCAGTCGCGCGTCGCCGACGCGTTCATCCACCCCACGGCGCACCTCGTGACGCCGAGCATCGGGGGCGCCGGGCGCATCGTGGTGGACGGCTCGTGGCTCTGGCGATGGCGCAACTACCTGAACCAGAACGAGTTCCTCGGCAACGGCGATCGCCTGCGCGGTTACCCCACCAACTTCCTCGTGGGGCCGAACCTCATGACGTACAACGTGGAGTTCCGGACTCGCCCCCTCGAGATCTTCTCGATGGAGCTCGGCGCCGTCGCCTTCTACGACGTGGGGGACGCCTACGGAGGCGTCGACCGCTTCCAGCCGTACCAGTCGGTGGGAGCCGGCTTGCGGGGGCTCATCCCGTGGCTCGATCGCACGGTGTTCCAGCTCGACTTCGGAGTCCCCGTCGAGCGCCCGATCAATCCGGCGACTGGGGCGACGATTGCTCCGTACAACTTCGTGGTGTCGTTCGGGCAGGCTTTCCCGACGCCGACCATTCCGGCTCTGGCGCCCGTGCTGCCGACGGGGCAGGGGCCCGATTCGCCGTGACTTGATCGAGTACCTCGCGCAGCGCGGCGGCGCTCTCGGTCCACGTCCTCGGCCCGCACGCGCGCACCGCGTTCTCGTCCCACTCGCGGTGCAGCGCCGCGACGAGCGCGTCGGCGAGAGCCGCCGGATCACGTGGAGGCACGAGGATGCCCGCGCGATCGTCGGACACCACGTCCGGGATGCCCCCGACGCGCGTCGCCACCACGGGCCGACCGCAGGCAAGCGCCTCCAGGACCACGTTGGGTGTGCCCTCCATCCAGCTCGGGAGCACGAGGAGATCGCTCGCGGCCATCCACTGGCCGATCTCGGCGTGAGGACGCGCGCCGACGACGCGTATCCCGCCACGGGTCGCCGCGGCGCGCACGCGCGACGTCGCGACACCGTCGCCCACCAGGACGAGACGCGCCTCGACGCGGCGTCGCACGCGCTCGAATGCATCGAGCAGATCGAAGATCCCCTTTCGTTCCTCCAGGCGGCCCACGAAGAGGAGCACGCGCTCCTCCTGAGGGAGCCCGAGAGCGCGACGCGCCTTCGGGCGCTCGGCCACCCCGAATTGCGAAGCGTCGATGCCGTTGTGCACGAGGTGGATGCGCTCGCGATGCACTCCCAGGGCCTCGAGCTCCGAAGCGAGCGGTCGCGACACCGCGACGATGGCGTCCGCCTCCGGGAGCACGAGCCCGGCGATGTGACGGACCAGCGGCCGGCGCAGCACGTCGTTCACGTCGGTGCCATGAACCTTGACGACGCACGGCTTGCCCAGCGCCCGCGCTTCGATGATCGCGGCGCATCCGTCGGGGTAAGCCCACGTCGCGAGCACCACGTCGGCACGACGCAGGA
>DATJYG010000191.1:0-6189 GCA_035499695.1 Polyangiaceae bacterium | reverse complement strand
GTTGCCCGTCCCCGCGATCGAGCTGGGGAGGACCGGCGAGTACGCCGGCGTCGTGCGCGTCGTCGCGTTCTTCGCGATCTGCGCCAGGATGGTGCCGAGGGCGCTCTGCAGCGCGCCCTGCGTGTCGGCGAAGTACGCGTTCTTGCTGCCGCCCGCCTCGGCGATGCACTGCAGGGCGCAGCACGTCTCGATCTGCGCGGTGTCGGGGGAAACGGGAGTCGGGTTGTACGGCTGCCCGCACTGGCACTGGCCCGAGAGATTCCCGTTCTGCGCGAACTGCGAGCAGTTGGCGTTCACGCCCTGGTCCTGGAGCGTCGAGACGGCGAAGCCGATGACGAACGTCTCGATGGCCGGGGCGCCCACGGCGTTGTTGCCGTTGTTCCAGAGCTGCGCGGCATACTGCTGCGGAAGCTGGAACGGGCACGCGCCCGCGGGGAGCCCGGGCGGCGCGGTCTTGGAGCAGTCGGGCTGCAGGTCGAGGTTCGGCGCGCCGTCGGTGAGCAGGATGATGTACTCGGGCCGGCAACCGCCCTGCACGTAGGTGTCGGTCTGCTGCGGACCGGTCGGGTCGGTGAGGAAGAAGTACTTCGCGCCGGCGAACATGCCCGCGATCGGCGTGGCGCCGTACGGGCGCGACGCGAGCAGCACCTCGTCGAGGATCCCGTTGTTCTTCTCCTGGTCGGTGATGGCGTTCGTCGTGGGGAAGCCCACCAGGCGCCCCTCCCACGCCGGCGCCGCCGGGTTGCGCGCACCGACGCCCAGTGTCTGGGCGGGATCGCCGCAGCCCGCGGGATTACCGAGCTCGTTGCACGCCGCGCCCGAGCTCCAGCCCGGGTAGTACGTCCACATCCCCGTGAACGGCGCGGCCGTGAGCACCGCCGGGTTGGCGCCCGTCGTCACGCCGATGCCGGCGTCCGGATCGCTGTCGAACGTCATCAGGCCGAAGCGCATGAGGTCGACCATCTGGGTGATGGCGCCGTCGTTGTTCTGCGCGAAGGTGCACGCGACCGGGTTGCGAATGAGCCCGTGCTCGCGCGTGACGATGCTGCCGGTGCACTGCCCGCTGGAGCAGCTCCCGGTGAAGTCCGTCGCGAGCCCGGAGATGGAGACGCCGTTCTCGCCGACGCCCGAACCGTTGGGCGCGCCGTTGAGCCCTCCGGGGGCGACGACGCACGCGGCGGGGTTCGCCGAGCTCGCGCCGGCCGCGTTCGGGTCCTGCGCGATGAGCCGGTGGAACGGCAGGTAGTAGTTCGCGTCGTACGGCTGCTTCCCGGCGATCTCGTACTCGGCGGCGAACACCGTCCCGCCCGTGCGGGGCATGGCGACGCAGTTGTAGCCGTTGGTCAGCGAGCCGGTCATCGCCGTCTGGAGGATGTTCCAGCGGTTCGGCGCCGGCGGCGTGCTGGTCCAGTTGCAGGTGGGCGCGTGGTCGGGTCCGTTGCCGACGCAGTTGCACTGGTTGGTGCCGCTCGGCGTGGCCGGGTTGGGGTCCGTCTCGGGCGTGTTGCCGTCGATCATGCGCTCCATCGACCCGGAGTTGTCGATGAGCAGCATGACGTTGGGCAGCGGCGGGTTCGTGTCGACCTGCTGGGCGCGTGCGGTGTCGGCGGTGAAGAGCAGCGCGAGGAGCGGAGCTCCGCCGAGGGCGAGGGGCGCGAGGGATCTGACGGTGCGGTTCCTCATGTTCGCTGCCTCACTTCGGGCACGGCACGGGGCCCGCGATCCAGCGCGCTCGCTGGACGACGATGCCCTCTTCGCCGTACGTGGCCGTCAAGTTCGGGTTGCTCGGGAAGAGCGGGTGCGTGAGCCCGCTCGAAGTCGCCGTCAGCTCGACGAAGCACATGTTGAGGTTCAGGTCGTAGCGCTTGGGCGCCGTGTACTTCGTCGGGTCGGTCAGCTCGACGAAGAAGTCTCCCTGCATCGGCGTCGGGCCCATGCTGCCCGGCGCGACGCCCTGCTGGTACGGCACCGTGCCGGTGTACGCGTCGAGGATGGGCGTCGCCTGCCACGCCGCGCCCAGCTCCTGCGATCCGAGGCGGCGGCACGCGCGCGTCAGGATGCTCGCCGTGGACGGCACGTTGGGCAGCGCCAGGCAGATCGGGTCGGGCGTCGTCATCATGAGCCCGAGGTAGAGCGACGCCTTGGTCGCCACCATCTCGTGCGCGCCGCCGAGGACCCCGTAGCTGGCGAGGTAGTTCGACTGCGTCGCCGTACGCTCGTAGCCCGCCTGCTTGGCCTCGGCCGACGCCGCGGCCAGCGCGAACACACCCACCGACGCGAGCACCGCGAGGGACATGGCCACGATGAAGAGCGCGGCGCCGTCCTGACCACGGCGCGCGGCGGTGCGTCGCTTGATCGCGTGCAGTCGGCGGTTGGCGCTAGTGGTCATGTCAGTAGGTCCAGGTGGCGTTGTTGAAGAGGGCGGTTTCGACCGTCGCGGTGCGCGTGCGGGCCCACTGCTCGACGTTGCCGGTCAGCGCGCAGCCGGCCGGGTTGAGGCAGTAGCGGTACATGAAGGCCTGCGTCGACGAGAGCTGCCCCATCACCGGCGGGACGTACGAGGTGCGGTCGGCCACCGACGAGCGAGTCACCAGGCGCGTGCGCACGGAGCGGATGCGCTGCGGGCCGGTCAGCGTGGGCGGCGAGGCCGGCGGCGGATTGAGCGTCGACACGTCCATCGCCCAGTTCTGGGCGCTCAGGCCGCCGTCATCGAACGAGTAGCTGACGAGGGTCGGGTTGGGCGAGACGCCGTAGTTGGTGGTGTCGACCGTGAAGGCGAAGTTGAGGTCCACCGCGTACTCGGCCACGACCTCGGCGCTCGAGGCGATGGGCCCGAGGCTGCCGGCGTCCACGAAGGAGCGCACGAGGTCGTACTTGAGCGGGTCGACGTTCGCGTTGCCCAGGCCGTTGTTGCCCTGGAGGATGCTCCCGAGGCCGTTGACGAACTGCGGCGCGCGCGTCTGCTCGTCCGTCGTCGACATGATCTCCCAGCGGACGATCTGCACGGGGTTCACCCACGCGGTGCCCGCCGCGTAGCCGCTCAGGGTGCACGTGGTCTGCTGCCCCGACTGCGCCGTGAGGATGGGCGTGTTGACCGAGTCGATCCAGACGAACGGCTGGCCGTTGGTGATGCCCGCCGGGTTCGCCATCGCCGGGCACGTCGCGAGGTACTGCGTGCAGCCCTGGTTGTCGAGCAGGCGCACCATGAACTGGTTGTTGGTGCCGCCCGTCGCCACCGGGGCGAAGATGTTGGAGAGCTGCTGCGCGCCGGTCGCCGTGCCGAGGCCCGCGGTGACCACGCGGTAGATCGCGGCGGACACCGGCGAGAGCATGATCTGCTGGCACGTCCCGTTGGGCGGCAGGATCATCGCCACGTCGAACTGCTCGGCGCTCGTCATGTTGCCGCCGATCTGGATCCAGTCCGGGGCGACCGGCGGGTTCTGCTTGGCCGACTGCGGGATGGTGTTCGTCGTGTACGACCCCTGGTAGCCGAGCTGGATCGCCGACAGGCTGCGCAGCCCTTTGAACCCCGGCGGCACGCTGGGCAGGTTGTTCGTGTTGGCCACGGGCCGGTTGATCATGTTGTCGCTCTGGACGTTGCCCGTGCTCATGAAGGCGGCGCGCTGCAGGTCGGAGCGCAGGCGGTCCACGGCGGTGCGCAGCGCCGACTCGGCGGCGGAGCTGCGGATCTCCTCGTTGAACGTCTTGGTCGCGCTGCGCGACAGCCCCACGATGCCGAGGGCGACGATGAGCCCCGCGACCATCGCCACGGTGAGCTCGACGAGGGTGAAACCTCGCTGAAGAGCGAGGTGCGCGCCGGAGGCGTGCCAGCCGGACCGGGATCCCCTGCGGGTCCTCATCGTCCTCATTGCCCCGTCCCTCCCTGCCGGATCGTCGTGGTCAGGTAGATCGAGTGGTACATCGGCTGCGTGCCCGACTCGGGGTTGGCCAGCGTCGCCACCGAGCTGCACCAGTCGCCCGTCGGCTGGCTGACGATGTCGCGCGGCCAGAGCACGCGCAGGTCGACCCGGATGAGCCCCGGCTCGACGGCGAGCCCCGAGCCCGCCGCCGGCGAGAGGTTCGGCGCCACCAGCCACTGCAGCCGGTAGTTCACGCAGAAGACAACCGGGCTCGGCGACCCCGTGGCCTGCCCGGACGGGATGTCGCGTCCGAGCATGTCGAACGCGTAGCTCATCGTCTCGGGGTTGGTCTGCCCCATCTCGAAGTTGGGCAGCGCCCACTTGCCGTACGCCGGCGACGAGAGGAGCGCCGCGTTCGAGAAGTTGCTCACCGTCGGGAACGTGTTGTTCGGCATCGTCCAGTTCATCGCGTCGCGGTGCAGGCGGTCGACCCACGTGCGCGCGATGGACGAGGCGAGGTCGGTCTCGCGCGCGTCGAAGTTGCCCGTGACGCTCGTCTTCTGGAGCGACATCACCGCCGCGGCGCCGATCGTCATGACCGTCAGGGCCATCATGATCTCGACGGCCGTGTATCCGGCGGCGGCGGAGCGAGCAGGGGAGGGGAGGGGGCGGGATCGCATGGCGCTCAGGTGTGCGAGAAGAGGCGGGCCATGCCGTTGGGGGGCAGGAGCACGCTGCGGATCTGGCCGCTCGTCACGTTGTTGTTCACGCCGCGCAGCACGCGCGCCTCGATGACCGTCAGCGACGGCAGGTACCCGTCGAAGGTGGGCGCCGTCGAGCCGACGACGTTCGCGTACGAACGGCCGAGCGGCGTGAAGCAGACGAACCCCTGGTTGAAGGCGACGGGCGCCGGGCTGGCGGAGTTCTGGTAGTAGAAGAGCTGCGTCTCGATGTCGGCGGTCGCCTCGAGCGACTGCCCCGACGTGTTGAGGTTCACGCCGTCGATGAAGACGACGCTCTGCTGGTTGTTGCCCTGCATGCCGCTGCTGACGACCGTGATCGGGGCCGTCGCGCCGTAGCTGGCCACCGGCGTCCCCCAGACGGTGGGCGAGCTGCAGTTGGGCACCGGCAGGCGGGCCGCGCTCCCGGCGGCGTTGGGGTTCAGCGTGACCGCTTCCCAGAGGCCGAAGGTGCCGCGGTCGCCCGTGCCGTTGGCGGTCATCGCGACGAGCTCGGCGCCGCCGCGCGCGATGGCCCGCATGCGCGCCTGCCGGAGGAGCATCATGATCGACCCCGCGTCGGTGTACGCCTCGCGGTCGTAGCGGGCGGTCGACATCGTGGGGATCGCCAGGGCGGCGAGGATGCCGATGATGATGACGACGACCAGGAGCTCGATGAGCGAAAAGCCTCGGCTCCTGCGCCGAGCGACTCCACTCCCTACCCGCTCCGACATGCGCACCACCACCGGGGCTGGTCGAGCAAGGCCCATGCCCCTGGGGTGGCGGGCGGATTGTAGCTTGTAGACGCGGAGTTGCGGGCCTACGGGGCTGCTCTGTGCAGCAACGATTTCAACGCATTGCAAAAGGTGCGGAGTGGGTCCGCGGGCAGCGGGTGGGGCCCCCGCCGGACGTGTTAGCGTGGGCGCGCCATGAAAGCTGCGCTGGTGCTCGCGCTGGCGGTGCTCTCCACGGCCGCATGCAACAAGGACGATACGCATAGCGGCGGTGCGCCGCCGCCCCCTCCTCCTCCTCTGACGAGTGGGAGCGCGCACGCAGACCTCTGCGCCGGCGGCGGCGGGACGGACAGCGACTCCATCAGCGCGCCCTTCTTCCCGCGCAGCCCGGCAGGCGCCGGCTACTGCCTCGACCCGCAGACCGAGGTGAAGACCTACGGCGACAAGGGCAAGCTCACGATGGACGAGGTCTGCACGACCGCGTTCGACGGCGAGTGCGAGGTGTACAAGCGCTTCGGGCTCGATCGGGTGGTGGCGCTCCGATACGTCGACGGGACGGGAGCGCCCAACAGCGTCGAGGTGAACCTGTCGCGCTTCGCGACGCCGGACGGCGCCTACGCGATGTTCACCAAGCGTGTCGTGGCCGACGGGGACCCGGCGAAGACGACGGTGAAGGCGCTCGCGGCGGGCGCGGCGGGGGCGACGAGCAGCAGCAACGCGTACGTGTGGCGCGGGCAGTACCTGGCGGAGCTCACGTTCGTCACCGAGGACACGAAGATGACGCCGCAGCAGATGGCGCAGGCGAACGAGACGGCCACGGGCGCCATCGCGAAGGACATCGGGAGCAAGCTGCCGGGGAGCACCGACCTGCCGCCG
>DATJYG010000190.1:0-3831 GCA_035499695.1 Polyangiaceae bacterium | reverse complement strand
GAGCCGACGTACGCGTACTTGCCGTCGACCACCATCGACTTGGCGTGCACGTAGTACTTGCTGAACACGTTGAGCTTCACCCCTGCGCCCTTGAGGCTCGTGAGCGCGGTGGCGCTCGGGGTCGTGGAGTCGGCGACCACGATGTGCACGGTCACGCCCTGGCCTGCGGCCGTGACGAGCGCCGAGACGATGCCCGAGTCGCTGAGCTCCTCCGCCTCCATGTCGATGGTGCTCTTCGCCATCCCGATGAGCGTCGTGAGCTCGGCGCGCGAGTTGTCCGGCGACACCACGAGCTTGCCGCTCGCGTGGTACCCCTGGTTCGCGTAGTCGTGCTGGAAGATCGCCTCGATCTCGGCGACGTCGGCCGGATCGGTGTCGAGCGCGAGGTACTCGCGGTTGGAGCTCGGCGAGCTCTCGGTCGCGTTCATCGTCATGATCCACGCCGAGGTGCCGTCGATGATGACGCCCTTCTCGTGCGTGTACGTGAATCCCGCGGGCGCCCAGATGACGGCGACGCCGGCGTTCTGCAGCTGCGTGTAGACGCTCGAGTTGCTCCCGCTGTCGCTGCCGGTGGTCGGGAAGTTCTGGTTGAGGATCACTTTGACGTCGTGACCGGCCTGATGCTGCGAGATGAGGGCGTCGATGACCTTCGAGTTGCTCAGGAGGTACATCTCCATGTGCACCGACGTCTTCGCGTTCTGGATGGACGTGATGAGCCCCTGCGCGTCGTCGCTCGGCTCCACGGTGATGGTGACGGCGCTGGTCATCGCGAGACCGCCGCTGCTTCCTCCGCTGCTGCTGCTGCTGCCGCCGCTGCTGCTCCCGCTGCCACCGTCGCTCCGCGCGCCGCTGCTGCTTCCGCTCCCGCTGCTCGAGCCGCTGCTACCGCTGCTGCTGCCGCCGTCCCCGGCGCCGCCGTCGTCGCCGGACGCCCCCGAGGATCCGGTCGAACCACCGCATGCCATGGCCACGCCGAGCAGGGCGATGAGCCCCATGCCGAAATACCTCAAGGCCTCGCTCCTCCAGTCCGCTCAGGCTGCATGACCGACGGGGCCGACGCACGCAACAACAGAGGCATTCACATTTCCGCTCGCCCGGACTGACACCGGTGTCAGTGAAGGATGACGCATTCCGCCAATTCCGTGGGCCGCGCACGCTCGAAGGACGGTTGACACGAGGTTCATTGCTGGACGAAAAGCGGTCGGTCCGAATGCCGAGCCCCGTCAGCTTCTTCGACGTCGACGGCACGCTGGTCCGCACGAACCTGCTGCACCCGACCGTCTTCTATCTCGCCAACCAGAACAACCCGCTGACGAGCCTCGGCGCCGTCGCGCGCGCCGCGTTCGGCGCGCCGCGCATGGCGCTCGCCGAGATGATCGATCGGCGTCGCTTCAACGAGCTCCTCTTCGCCGCGTACGCCGGCACCTCGCAGGACCGGCTGCTGCTCCTGGCGGACGAGGCGTTCGACACGGTGATCAAGCGCGCCATCTACCCCGGCGCGCGCGACATCGTTCAGCGCTGCCGCGCCGAGGGGCACGAGGTCGTGCTCGTGTCGGGCGCGCTCGACTTCCTCATGGAGCGTCTCGCGAAGCACCTCGGCGCCACGCATCACATCTCGAACCGGCTCGAGATCAAGGACAACTACGCGACGGGCAAGCTGCTGCGGCCCATCGTCGCCGGCCCCGAGAAGGCGCGCCTCGTGCGCGAGTGGGCGCGCGACCGCGGACACGACCTGGGCGACTGCTTCGCGTACTCGGACAGCTACTCGGACGTGCCGATGCTCTCGGTCGTCGGCCATCCGTGCGTCGTCAATCCCGACCTTCGCTTGCACAAGCTGGCGCGCACCTACGCGTGGCCCGTCATCACGCTGGGAGAGCGCACGCGCGCCGCCCGGCTGCTGGAGCGACTCCCATGAGCATCACGTCGTATCCGCCGTCGTCGTCCGAGCTCGCGCCGCGCGCCAGGACGCGAGGCTCCCATCCGCTCGTCGTCACGCTCGACAAGAAGAGCGCGCCGCGCGCCGTCTTCTCGGGGGACCAGCTCCTCGAGGTGGACCTGCCCGCCGGCACGCGCTGCATCTACCCGCGGCCGCCGATGGCGACGCTCAAGGACGTCGACGCCGCCATCCGCTACGCGCTCAACCACCCGCTCGGCAGCGATCCGCTGCACGCGAAGCTTCGCCCCGGGATGAAGGTGGTCATCGCCATCGACGACATCTCGCTGCCTTTGCCTCCGATGCGCCGGCCCGACGTGCGCGAGCGCGTGCTCACCGTGGTGCTCGAGATGCTGGCCGACCACGGCGTCGAGGACGTCGAGATCATCATCGCCACCAGCGTGCACCGGCGCATGACGGCGCAGGAGGTTCGCTGGGTGGTCGGTGACCGCATCTTCGACGCGTACTGGCCGGACCGCCTCTACAACCACGACGCCGAGGACCCGAAGGGCATGAAGCTCGTCGGCACCACCGAAGCGGGCGAGGTCGTGGAGCTCAATCGGCGCGCCGTCGAGAGCGATCTCCTCATCTACGTGAACCTGAACCTCGTCCCGATGGACGGCGGGCACAAGTCGGTCGCCGTGGGCCTCTGCGGCTACAAGAGCCTGCGCGCGCACCACAACCCGAAGACGATGCGCGACTGCTGGTCGTACATGGACCCCGGCAAGAGCGCGCTCGCGACGAGCGTCGAGCGTATGGGACGGCTCACCGAGAAGACGCTCAACGTCTTCCACATCGAGACGACGATCGACAACCGGATGTTCGACAAGCCGCTCGAGTTCCTCCACAAGAACGAGGACGACTGGAGCGGCGCCGAGCGCGCGGCCTTCAAGGGGCTCTCCTTCACGCTGTCGAAGCTCCCGCAGGCGGCGCGTCAGGCGATCTTCCAGAAGGTGCCGAGCCCGTACGGCATGACCGGCGTCTTCGCCGGCGAGTGCGAGGCGGTGCACGCCAAGACGCTGGAGCGCTGCTACGCGCAGTACCTCGTGCCGGTGCAGGGTCAGGCCGACATCCTCGTGTCGGGCATCCCGTTCATCAGCCCGTACAACGTCAACTCGTTCCTCAACCCGCTGCTCGTGCAGGTGATGGCGCAGGGGTACCTCTTCAACCTCTACAAGGGGCAGCCGCTCTTGCGGAAGGGCGGGACGATGATCGTCTTCCACCCCTGCACCGACCAGTTCGACAAGGAGCACCACGCTCCGTACATCGAGTTCGTCCACGACGTGCTCCCGCAGACGCGCGACGCCCTCGAGATGCACAAGAAGTTCGAGGAGAAGTTCGCGACGAACCCCGCGTACATCGAGATGTACCGCAAGGGCCACGCGTACCACCCCGTGCACCCCTTCTTCATGTGGTACTGGGGCGAGGCCGGGCGGCAGCACGTCGGACGCGTCATCGTCGTCGGCGCCGACAACGACTACGTGCCCAAGCTCCTCGGCTACGAGACGGCGCGCACCTTCGCCGAGGCGCTCTCGATGGCCGGCGACGGGCGGCGTGACCCCGAGATCACGATGATGCACATCCCGCCCATCGTGATGGCGGACGTGACGGCGTAGGCCGAAAGGAAGCACCGATGGAGCGGCTCGACGTCACGCGCGTCTTCGAGGGGGCGCGGCTGGTGGTCCTCGGGGGGACGGGATTCCTGGGCAAGGTGTTCTGGTCGATGCTGCTCGACCGCTACCCGGGCTTCGGGCGCATCTACCTGGTGGTGCGGCCGAAGAACGGGATGTCGCCTGCGGAGCGCTTCCGGAGCGACATCGCCGGGAGCGACGTGCTCGCGAGCGTGCGCGGCGTGCTCGAGGAGAAGGTCGAGCCGATCGACGGCGACATGGGGCGGC
>DATJYG010000189.1:0-9098 GCA_035499695.1 Polyangiaceae bacterium | reverse complement strand
CTCTATTTGGCCCATCTCGGGTGTAACCTCGGACCGTGTCCGACGACCCTCTTGCCGCAGCAAAGGCGAAGGCGCGCGCCACCTACGACGCTGCGGCCGACCACTTCGATGACGCGCCGCTCGCATTCTGGGACGTGTACGGGCGACGAACCGTGGAGCGGCTGGCGCTGCGCCCCGGTCAGGCCGTGCTCGACGTTTGCAGCGGCACGGGTGCCTCGGCCCTACCCGCCGCCGAGGCCGTGGGGCCGGGCGGCTCGGTCGTCGCCGTCGACCTCGCCGAGCGCCTCCTCGAGCGCGGGCGCGCCAAGGCCGCCGCACGTGGCCTGCGCAACGTGGACTTCCGCGTCGGCGACATGACCGCCCTCGGCTTCCCGGACGGCGCGTTCGACGCAGTCGTCATCGTGTTCGGCATCTTCTTCGTCCCGGACATGGAGAAGCAGGTGCGGGAGCTGCTGCGGATGGTGAAACCCGGCGGCGCGCTGGCTGTGACGACGTGGGGCCCCGACATCTTCGAGCCGATGCACGCGGAGTGGAAGGCGAGCCTCACCGAGGCATGCCCCGACCTCGTGAACGCCTTCAACCCGTGGGATCGCATCACGACGCCCGACGCCGTGCGTGCCCTGCTCGCCGACGGCGGAGGGGCCGACATCCAGGTCGTCGCCGAGGACGGGAAGCAGCGCCTCGCTCGCCCCGAGGACTGGTGGACCATCGCGCTCGGCTCTGGCCTTCGCTGGGCCATCGACCGCATGGCGGACGACGCGAGGACGCGCGTATACGATCGGAACGTCGGCTTCGCTCGCGCGAACGCAGTGGACGCCATCGAGACCAACGTCATCTACGGCGTCGCCCGACGCCCGGCGTGAGATCGATCGAGCGAGCCGGTGCGGATCATGCACCGCGGCTTCGTGTGCGCTTGCTCTGCGTGTGCGCGGTGTGCCTCGTCCTGGCAGGATGCAGCACCGCCTCCCCTCCGAACGGGCCGGATTCTTCGTGCACGTTCTTCCGGACGACCATCGGCGTCGCGGGGCCGCCCGACGCAGCTCTTCTTGATGTCGGAGTCGAGCCTTCGCGTGGACTACCTGTATTCGCTGGAGTGCTCGCAGTGCCGTTGAAGGCGGGTGACAATGGCGGGCGATGGGGCGCGAGGTAATCCCGCTTCTCGGGCTTCTACTCGTCGCCTGCGGGTCGAGCAGCAACGGACGAGAGTTTGTCACGACGCAGATCAATCCAAATCTGCCGGAGGAGGAGACAGCGGCGTATCCGCCTCCCGATATCCCCCCGCCCCCGGTGCTCCCGCCCCAGGAGGCGGCGGACGCCGGTGACGCTGCGACGGACTGACGGTGCGCCGCTAGTTGCTGCCGGTGAAGCCGAGCGTGATACCCGCGTACGCAGCCGTCACGAGGGGCTCGCTGGTGCCGACCATGGCGCGCGTCTGCTCGGCGCGGGCGTCGGCGCAGATGGCCATGGGGTAGGCGACGGCGCAGAGGGTGCCGCGCGCGACGTTCACGGGGGCGGACAGCGAGTCGTACGAGGGGAGCTGCTCGGCCTCGACCGACAGGCGCACCCACGGGACCTGCAGCGACGCGTGACCGCCGAAGGCGAAGCCGTGGCCCATCTGGCGCGTCTCGGCGTCCCCCGCGCGGAAGCGACCGGTGAGGACGACACCGGTCGTCGCCGCGAGCTCGATGACGGCGTGGCCGTGCGACCACTGCCACCCGAGCTGCACCTGCGGCAGCTCCAGCAGCGACGCGTAGAAGGCGTCGTCGCCCATGATGTACCCCGACGCCGCGGCGCGGATGACCGGGCCCTCGTCGGGCAAGAGGGGCGCGCGGAAGCCGTATGCGAGCGAGCCGGAGAGCATCCCCTCGAGGCCCGCCGCGCCGCCGCCGAGCGCGAGATCGTACGTGTCGCGCGAGCTCCAGTAGCGGTCGCGGTGCCCGAACTCCTCGCCGCCGGCGTAGAACATGAGGCCCGCGCCCTCGCTGGCGCTCGCGCCGATGACGTGCGCCTCGCTGCCGCGCAGGCCCACCGCCTCGGGGCAGCCGATCGAGAGCCCCGTCGTCGTCTCGCGATCGCGCGACCGGTCGCGACGCAACCCGTTGCAGACGCGCAGCGTGGAGCTGTCCTCCTGCGGCTGCTCGCCGGGCGCCGCAGCGGCCACGGGAGCCGCCGGGGGTGGCGGCGACGACGTGTCCTGCGCATGCGCGGCGCGCGGGAGGAGCGTCGCTGCGGCGACGAGAGCGAGTGCCGGCGTGAGCGTGCGCGCGAGCATCATGGGGGGAACCATTCTTTCTGGATTCGTCCCAGGTGGGCCGATTCTTTCACGGTGGGACGCCGGCGCCGGCCCTCGTATTCAAGTTGTCGACCTACATCGACCCGTTGCGGACAGGGCGGTAGCGTGGATTTTCATGAGGCTGCGGGTCGCGTCGGTTCTGGCATGCGTCGCGGTGGCGGCCGCGTGCGGGTCGGGAAGTCAGGGGACGACGAACTCGGGGCAAATGACCGGGGACGACGCCGCGAGCAGCGGCAGCGGCGGGTCGTCGGGCGGCTCCTCGAGCGGAGGCTCCTCCTCTTCGTCCGGTGGCTCCTCCGGCGGCAGCTCGTCGTCGTCGGGCAGCGCTTCCTCGTCGGGCAGCTCCTCGGGCGCCTCGTCGTCGAGCGGCGGCGACGGCGGCGCGTGCGGCCCGTATGGCGCCGGCATCTTCACGGCGCCGAACGTGTGGGCCAAGGACGTCTCGTGCGATCCGGTGGACCCCGACTCGGCGACCATCACGGCCGCCCTCGAGGCGGCCGGCGGCTGGGGCACGAGCGACAACTTCCAGATCGACAACAGCCTCGTCGTCCTCCACGCCGACGCGTCGACGCCGATGGCGCCCTTCTACCAGGCGAGCGGCTACACCACGCCCGACTGCGACTCCTTCACGATGCTGCCGCTGCCCACCGGCGGCGCGATCGAGGGCCAGTCGAACTACACGTGCGACGTAGGGAACAACGACTGCCACCTGCTCATCGCGTACCCGCCGACGCACACGCTCTACGAGATCTACCAGGCGACCTCGATGGGCTCCGGCATCGTCGGAGGTTGCGGCGTGCTCTGGGATCTCTCCAAGACGTACCCGGACAACCTGCGCGGCGATCAGTGCACGTCCGCCGACGCCGCAGGCTTCCCGATGTCGGCGATGCTCCCGGACGCCGACGAGGTGGCCTCCGGCGCCGTCACTCACGCCATCCGCTTCGCGCTTCCCAACCCGGAAATCCGCGCCGGCGTCTACGTGCACCCGGCGTCGCACGCGGGCGGTCCCTCGGGCGGCGCGGACATGCCGCCGTACGGCGTGCGCATGCGCCTGCGCGCCAGCTACCCCGTGTCGTCTCTTCCGACGGGCGCCGCGCAGGTCATCGCGAAGGCGCTGCAGACGTACGGCATGTTCCTCTCGGACGGCGGCAACGTGCCGCTGATGGTGCAGAACGATCAGTTCACGACGAACAAGTGGTCGAGCCTCAACTTCGACACGCACATGCTGTTCGGCATCAAGCCGACCGACTTCGAGATCGTCGACATGGGGCCGACCATCACGCTCACGTACAACTGCGTGCGCAATCCGTGAGCGCGCTGTAGACACTCCGGCGCCGATGCTGCCGGTCATGGTGCTCGCCGCGGGTCTCGGGACGCGTCTGCGTCCGCTCACGGAGCACTGCGCGAAGCCGCTCGTCCCGGTGGGCGACCGGCCGGCGCTCGCCCACGTGCTCGATCGACTGTACGCGGCGGGGGCGACGCGCATCGTGGTCAATGCGCACCACCACGCCGCGCAGGTGCGCGCGTTCGTCGAGGGGCTCGATGCCGGCGCGGGCGTGGCGCTCTCGGAGGAGACGGATCTCCTCGGCACCGCGGGCGGCATCGCGCGCGCCGCTCCTCTGCTCGGTGAGGGCGACGTGCTCGTGTGGAACGGCGACATCCTGGCCGACGTGGACGTCGCGTCGCTGGTCGCGGCGCACCAGGCGCCGTCCCAGGCGACGCTGCTCGTGCAGCCGCTGCCGGCCGGGCGCGGTCCGGTCGGCGTCGACGCGCAGGGTCGCGTCGTGCGCCTGCGTCAGGACCGCTTCGGCGCCGAGGCGACCGGCGGCGACTTCCTCGGCATCCACGTGCTCGGGCGCGGGCTGCGCGAGCGTCTTCCCGCGTCGGGTGGGCTCGTCGAGGACGTGCTGGTCCCCGCGATGGCGCGCGGCGAGGAGGTGCGCGCCGTGCTCTTCGACGCCCCGTGGCAGGACATCGGGACCGTCCCGACCTACCTCGCCGCGAACGTCGCGTGGCTGCGCGAGCGCGGGCTCGATCGATGGGTCGGTCCCGGTGCGCAGGTCGACCCGGGCGTCGTCCTCGACGCTTCCGTCGTCGGCGAGGGTGCGGTCGTGAGCGGCTCCGGCTTCGTCGTGCGCAGCGTCGTGTGGCCGGGTGCGCGCGCCGTCGCGCCGCTCACGGATGCCGTCGTCACTTCTTGAGCACGAACCAGGCGATCGCTCCGCCCAGGATCGCGAGCAGCAGCAGCGCGCCGAGGACGCCCACCACGAGGCCCGAATTGCTCTTGGGCGGCGCCATCGAGGGCGCGTCCGCGTTACCGGCGGCCTTCGCCAGCAGCTCCGAGGGGGGAGTCTCGAACGTCACCCGCATCCCGCAGGCCGCGAGAAAGCCCTGCGTCGACTGCAGGAACGTCTGATACTGCGCTGCGTCGAGCGGGGCGCCCAGCTTGAAACGCTCCCGGCAGATGGCGTCCACGTGCTCGAGCGTCCTGAGTTGCGCCGTCCGCTCGCGCGGGTTGACGTGCCCCACGACGAGGGTGGGCATGTTGCTCTGCGGCGGCACGAGGCGCAGGTGCTGGAGCGCCTGCACGCCGCCCCCGGTCGACGGCCCCTCGGGCGCGGTCATGTCCGGCGCATACGCGTAGGGGCCGACCCGCAGGCGTCCCACCGTGCTGCGGAAGCTCTCGGCCAGGTCGGTCGCCTGCACCGAGAACTGCGTCTGCAGCATCTTCTTATCCACACTGGAATCATACGGGCCCCGAGCTGCACCGGACAAACCCGGTGCTAGGCTGCCGCACGTCGGTAGGGGTCACATGGGAATTTCTCGTAGCGTCCTCGCGTCGTTCGCCGTTCTCGCCGCCACCGGTTGCTCGTCTGCGTCGCCCGTCCCGCTTCCCGGACCTCCCGAGGGGAGCAGCTCCGCTCCGGAGGGATCGGGGGACGCGACGCTGCACTCGCTCGTCGTCTCCACCGGCTCGCTCGTCCCCGAGTTCACGTCGAGCAACGCGGACTACAACATCACGTCGCTCACCAGCCTCGAGGCCATCCAGGTCACGGCGACGACGAACGACCCGAAGGCCACCGTCACCATCCAGGGCGCCCCCGCCAAGAGCGGAGCCGCGACGAGCGTGAAGCTCGCGCCGCGCGAGGACATCTCGGTGGTCGTCACCTCGGGAGAGACGACGCTCACGTACAAGGTCAACTACGTGCCGACCGACATGCCGGCGTACACGGTCACGACGACGGCACAGGCGGGCAACGAGGACATCCTCATCGCCCCGGGCTTCACGTACCTGCTCGTCATCGACCGCTCCGGCGCGCCGCTCTGGTACCGAACCTTCCCGCAGCAGTCCGTGGAGGACCTGCAGCAGCACGTGCTCTCGTCCGGAAACATGTACTCGGCGGTCATCGGAACGGCGAACCCCCTGGGGTGGACGCTCGGCGCCGCGCACGTCTTCGACGCGCAGTTCCACGACGTCGCGCAGGTGCAGATGCTCGCCCACGCGGATCACGGCCCGCTGCCGGCGGAGGCGCACGACTTCATGGTGCTCGGCGACGAGCACTACGTCGTCGAGACCTACCTGCCGCGCACGATCGACATGCACGCCTTCAACCCCGCGTGGAGCAACGAGGCTCCGGTCATGACCTGCCTCGTGCAGGAGATCGACCACGGCCAGGTCGTGTTCGAGTGGGACAGCGCGAACGACTGGTCGCTCTACACGGACTGCAACGACCCGACCAACTGCAAGTTCGGCACGTCGGCGATCTCGGACTACCTGCACCTGAACTCGATCGACATCGACCCGACGGACAACAACTTCGTCTTCTCCTTCCGCCACGCGAACGCGATCGTGAAGGTGGACCGCAAGACGGCCCAGACCATCTGGACGCTCGGCGGCAAGGAGGACCAGTTCGGGCTGCAGGCGGATCAAATCTTCTCGCACCAGCACCACGCGCGCATGCACCCGGACGGCACGATGACCGTGTTCGACAACGGCAACGGGCTGCACCAGTCGCGCGCGCTGCAGCTCACGCTCGACCAGGTGAATCACAAGGTCCTCAACTTCGACGTCATCTACGAGAAGCCGACGGCGCAGGCGGCCACGGCCTTCATGGGGTCCGTGGTGCCGACGGACAGCTCGCACTACGTCATCGGCTGGGGCGGGTGGCTGACGATGGACCTGCTTCCGTCGGTGAGCGAGATCATGAACGGGCAGCCCGTGTGGTCGCTTCAGTTCACCGCGCCGGCGGTGTTCTCGTACCGCGCGCTGCCGATCTCGAAGCTCTAGAGATTCTGTGGGGTCGTGAACGACTCGAGCTCGGTGGCGCCGCCGAAGAGGAGCACCGTGCCCGTCGGCGACACCATCGCGCGTGCCCCGGAGTGAGCGACCTTCGTCTTCACCTCGGGGTTCTTCTGGGACGAGTCCACGACGAACGCGTGCGTCGCGCCGCCGTGCAGCTCGTTGCCGATGACGAGGGCGCTCGTGTCGCCGGGGAGGACGAAGGTCGACGAGTCGCCGACCGCAGGGGAGAGCGAACCCCAGCTCTCGGTTCCCATCGTGCCGCAGTTCGCGCCGCATCCGAGGTCGAGCTTGCGCACCCCGGCATCGCCGCCGGTGGGCGTGAGGCCGCCGCCGACGACCACGTGCGACGCGTCGTTCGCGAAACCGGAGACGCTCGCGCCGACGGAGGAGTCGGGCGGGAAGGGGAGGGCCGATCCGGTCGTGTTGGTCTTGCCGAGGATCTCGACGCCGGCCGCCGTCGTGCTCCCGCCGGTGACGACCAGCCCGCGGCCGCTCACGAACGTCGCCGCCGCCCCGAGGCGCGGCGCGGTGAGCGACAGCCAGTGCAGGTTGCCCGTCGGGTAGTTGGCGTTGCTCGCGTCGTTCGTGTCGATCTGGAGCACCGCGGCGGTGGGCGCGCCGGTCGTGCGCGTGCCGCCGACGACGTACACATAGGCGTCGGTCGTGTCGTAAATGACCTGGCCGCCGGCGACGTCGCCGAACGAGAATCCGGCCGGCGGCATCTCGTCCACGCCGGCGCCCTGCGAGAAGTCGTAGTAGGTGCCGCCCGATTCATCGATGAGAAGCGCCACGGTGCCGACGACCGGCATCGACAGCGGGACGCGCGGCAGAGACGGCGGCGAATCGAGCGGCGAGAGCGACGCGAAGTCGTAGATCTGCGTCGACAGCGGGTCGCTCGGGCCGCTGCCGGCGCCGACGACGAGGAAGCGTTCGCCGATGACGGCGAGCATCGGGTTCTGGCGCGCGTCGTTCGGGGGGCTCGGCAGCCGCGCGAACTCGTTGGTGCGCTGGACGAAGACGGGCAGCGTCGCCCCGGCGATCGCGCCGTACTGGATGGGTAGCGACGCGCCGAAGACGACCTGCGTGCCGCTCGAATCGGTGCCCTCCACGGCGAGCGTCGCGACGGCGTCCTCGTCCTGCTGGCCGAGGTCGATCGAGTCGGTCGGCAGCGACGCCGTGGCGATGGTCGTCGCGTTGTTGTTCGCGTCGAGCGCGATCACCTTCAGCTGCGTAGGCTTCGGCGACGCCGAGAACACGTCCGTCTCGGCTCCGGTGACGAGCTGGATGGTTCCCGAGTCCGTCGAGCTACACCCGAAGGCCACGGTTGCGATGAGGATCCAAGAAAGCCAAGGCCGCACGGCGCGGCCGTTGTAGCACGCCTAGAAGGTCCCTGTGACGCCGGCTGTGCCCATACCGATCCAGGGCACGAGGTGGACGCGCGACTGTTCACCCGACGACGCCGGCGGCTCTTCGGCAGGGGCCGATCCCGCGGGCGACTCCTCGTGGCCGACGAGCAGCGTCACGACGGCGAGGACGGCCCCGGCTCCGGCCACGCCGAAGCCGACGTCGGACACGATCGCGAGCGTGTTGGCCGAGTCGATCGTGGAGTAGTCCGAGGGGCCGCACGTCTTGTTGGCGCAGTTGCCGTTCAGCGTCGACGTCTTCTGCATCGACATGACCCCGGTCACCGTGCCGGCGATCGCGCCCGCTCCGGCGAGGCCGATGCCGATCCACGTGAGCACCGTGGGCGAGTGCGATCGCACGGGCGCCGACGGCTCCTCGGTCTGCGCGGGGCCTGGTTGTTCCGGCGTCGCGGTGGGCGGCGGCGCAGGCGCGGCGATGGACTCGAGGCTCACCTCGAGCTGCTTCTGCTCGCCTTCCTTGACGTCGACCTCCGCCTGCCCCTGCGCCGTCGGCGACTTGACCGCCACGACGTGATGGCCGGCGTCCACCGCGCGCGGCAGCCCCACGGCGGTCGAGGGCACCTCGACGTCGTCGATCGTCAGCGTGGAGCCGCTGCCCGGCGGCGCGCCCTTGAGGACGATGGTGAGCGCGGCCACACGCGTCGCCAGCGCGTCGTCGAGGTCGATCGCCTCCTTGCGCGCGTCCTTGAAGGGCTTCGGGTCGTTCGGCTGCTCGGGCATCCGGCGCATGGCGGCGATGGTGTCGCGCGCCTCGACGAGCAGCCCGAGCTGCATCTGCGCCTTGGCGGTCCAGAGCGCCGTGCTCGGGACGTGCATGATGTCGTTGGCGGCCTTGAACCGCTTGAGCGCCTCCTTGTAGTCCTTGTTGTCGTAGAGCGCGTGCCCCTGCTCCATGAGCGAGCGCGCGGTCTCGCGATCGGCGGCAGACGGAATGGTCTGGGCGCTCGCGGGCGTCGCGACGGCGAGGGCGACGCACGCGACGAGGCTCGCGGCGGCAGCGGTCCAGCGCATCCTAGAAGCCATAGTTGTCCCTCGTCTTGCCGGTCGGCGTCGGAGTGGGCGTGGACCTGGGCGTCGG
>DATJYG010000188.1:0-33248 GCA_035499695.1 Polyangiaceae bacterium | reverse complement strand
TGGACGAGCTGGTGCCGAACAAGATCTCCGGCGGCGGTGGCGCCTGGCCGTGAGAGTTCAGCGGAATGGCAGGTTGATCGAGTCTGAATCGGGCTGGTCCTGGTCACTTCGGCGTGACCTTCAGGACCGACGTCGACTGGTTGCCCCCGAGCAGCAGGTACAGGCTCGTGTCGTCGATGGCCAGGCCCTGGAAGTATCCGCCGTCCGGGTTCGGGATCGTCGTCACGGGGCCGCCGCCGATTGGAACCTTGAGCACGCCGGCCGTGGCGCCTGAGGAGTTGAAGCCCGAGCTCGAGTTGATCCAGTAGACGCTCGTGTCGTCGACGACCAGCGCGGGAAGGGGCGACTGACCGAGGGCGAGCACCGTCGCCTTGCCGCCGTCGAGAGGGAGTCGCATCACGTCGCCGGCGGTGTTGGTCCAGTACGCCGCCGCCTGGTCGGCGACGACGGCCACTCCGGTGGTCACTTCGTAGGCGAGCTGCCTGGGCGTCCCGCCCGACGTCGGAACCGTCAGCACGCGCCCGTCCTGCGTCGTCCAGTAGAGCTGCCCGTGGGCGGAGAAGATCCACGTGCCGGCGCCGGCGTGCGACGCGAGCGTCGAGACGGTCCCGCCGCCCACCGGCACGGACAGGACGTAGCCCGTGCAGGTGGCGGTGGCGCAGGGCGACGAGGCCGTGAAGTAGACGTTCGTGCCGTCGGTGGCGATCGCCGAGGGGTAGGAGAGTCCCGACGCGATCGTCGCCTGCGAGCCGCCCGACGCGGGGACGCTCTCGATGGATCCACCGTCGAGCGTTCCCGCGGAGCTCGTCCAGAAGACGCGGCTCGTATCGGCCGCGAGTCCCGTCGGGTAGTCGATGGACCCGGCGAGAGTAGCCGTGGCGCCGCCAGCGGCAGGAACGCTCAGGATGTACCCGCCGCCCCCGCTGCTGGATTCCGCCCAGTAGACCGTGGTCTTGCCGAGAACGAGATCGTACGCGCCGTAGGGGGCGCCAAGCTGGGTGGAGAGCGTGACGACGCTCTGGGCGCCGCCGTCGGGGCCGCCGCTGCGCGAGCTGGAGCAACCCATCGAGATGGTGCCTGTCGCGAGCAATGCGGCCAACCGGATGTGCCACGTCATTTCGGCGTGACCTTCAGCACCGAGGTCGAGCTGTAGTTCTGGACCAGCAAGTACAGGCTCGTGTCGTCGACGGCCAGGCCCGAGAAGAATCCGCCGTCCGGGGCCTGCATCGCCGTCACAGGGCCGCCGTCGATCGGAACCTTCAGCAGGCTGCCCATGTTGCCGCTCGGGGTGTTGAAGGTCGAGTCGGTCCAGTAGACGCTCGTCTCGTCGACGGCCAGCCCGCCAAACGGCGATTGCTGGTCGAGCGCGAGCGCCGTCGCCTTGCCGCCGTCGAGAGGGAGTCTCTTCACCTCGCCGGCACTGTTGGTCCAGTACGCCGCCGCCTGGTCGGCGACGACGGCCACCCCGGAAGTCACCTCGTAGGCGAGCTCCGTGGGCGTCCCGCCTGACGTCGGAACCGTCAGCACGCGCCCGTCCTGCGTCGTCCAGTAGAGCTGCCCGTGGGCGTAGAAGATCCACGTGCCGACGCCGGGGTGCGACGCGAGCGTCGAGACGGTCCCGCCGCCCACCGGCACGGACAGGACGTAGCCCGTGCAGGTGATGCTGGCGCAGGGCGACGAGGCCGTGAAGTAGACGTTCGTGCCGTCGGTGGCGATCGCATAGGGGTACGAGAGTCCCGACGCGATCGTCGCCTGCGAGCCGCCCGCCGTGGGGACGCTCGCGACGAATCCGCCATCGAGCGACCCGTCGGTGCCCACCCAGAAGACGTGGCTCGTATCGATCGCGATTGAGCCGCCGGCGGGCGATGCAAGAGTGACCGTGGCGCCGCCAGCGGCGGGAACGCTCAGGATAGACACGACCCCGTTGTTGTCCTCTCCCCAGTAGAGCGTGGTCTTGCCGAGGATGAGGCCGGACGAGCCAGAGACGCTGCCTCCAACTGGGGTCGTGGAGAGCGTGACGAAGCATTGCCCCGCGGTGCACGTCCCCGCGCACGTCGAAGGAGTGCACGGCGGCGGCGGGACGCTGCTGTCGGGGACGCCGCTGTCGGAGGCGCCGCTGGCGGGACTGCCGCTGCGCGAACTCGAGCAACCGATCGAGACGGTGCCTGCCGCAAGCCATGCGGCCAACCGGAAGAAAGACGCGCTCACCTCGACGAACGATAGCCCCCTGGGAATGCCCGCGCTCGACCGCCGACGAGGCTTCAGACCGGTGTGCCGCTCCTTGCCAGCCATGACACCCGACGCAGCGCCGGCTCCTACGGGCACCCAATGATTACGAACGCTTGCCCCGGGTCCGGAACGTGCTGACATGAGGTTGGGAGATTCTGTCCATGCGCCACCACCTTCTTGTCACTGCTCTCGCTGCTCTCGGCCTCGGAGTCCTCTCGATCGCGGCGACCGCCCGGCCCGCACACGCGTGCGGCGGGTGCTTCCAGCCACCCGCGGAGACGCAGAACGGCGACGTCATCACCGACGAGAAGATGATCTTCGTCATCACCCCGCAGTCGACGACGCTCTTCGACGAGATCGAATACAGCGGCAGCCCCTCCCAGTTCGGCTGGGTGCTCCCCATCAAGGGCCCGGTCACCGTGGGCCTGAGCTCGGATGCGCTCTTCCAGTCGCTCGAGAACGCGACGGCGACGACGATCGTGGCGCCGCCCCTGCCGACGTGCCCGTCCTGCCAGTGCGCCTTCGGCGGAGCGAACGCCGGCACCGGCAGCAGCGGTGGCAGCAGCAGCGGCGGCAGCAGCGGGGGCGTCACGGTGATCAGCCAGCAGACCGTCGGCCCCTACGACACGGTGCAGCTCCAGTCGTCGAATCCCCAGGCGCTGAACCAGTGGCTGGCCGCCAACGGCTACGTCGTCCCGAATGGGTTCCAGACGGTCATCGGCCAGTACGTCAACGAGGGGTTCGACTTCCTCGCGCTCAAGCTGGTGCCCGGCCAGGGCGTCGCGGCGATGCGCCCCGTGCGCGTGACGACGCCGGGCGCAGGGCTCTCCTTGCCGCTGCGCATGGTGGCGGCGGGCACGGGCGCCCAGGTCGGCGTCACCGTGTGGGTCATCTCCGACGGCCGCTACGAGCCGCAGAACATGAAGCAGTTCACGATCGACCCCGCATCCGTCGTGTGGGACTGGTCGTCGGAATCGAGCAACTTCGCGACGCTGCGCCAGGCCGCAGAGAGCGCGAACGGGTTCGCGGCGTGGCAGATCGAGAGCTCCATCGACGTCCTCCCCTACCAGGTCGAAGGTCCGGTGATGTCGCAGCCGTCCTCCGACAACTACCCGGTCATCGACACGAGCGGTGACGCCGGCGGCGATGCCGGCGCCGGCCAGACGTCCGATCAGGCCGAGCAGGCGGACTTCGACACGATGTTCCCCGGCGGTCCCCAGTCGAACGTGCGCATCACGCGCATGCGCGCCGACCTCGCGCACGCGGCGCTGGCGACGGACCTCTTCGTGCAGGCGTCGGCGGACCAGTCGCAGCTGTCGAACGTCTACCAGGTGACCAAGTCGATCAACGCGCCGACGTGTCCCGCGGTGCCCGACCCGTGCCCGCCGTGCGACAACGGCTCTGGCAGCTCTGGCGGGTCGGTCGTCGGCGCGAGCAGCGGTGGACTCTTCGGCCAGGGTGGGGGCGGCTCGACCTCCAACGGCGGAGGCGGAGGGTGCGCTACCGCGCCCGACGCCGAGGACGCGAGCGAAGGGCTGGGCCTGGGGCTCGCGGGGCTCGCCGCCGTGGTCGTGGTCGGAAAGCGCCTCCGGCGTCGCTCGCGATGATCGCAGGCACACGCGTATTTGGTCCTGATCGACGACCCCGTCGTAATCTGGCGTGACGGGGGATGACGATTGGCGCGCAGATTCGCTGAGTCGTTCGCGGCGGCCGCGCCCGCCGTGGTTCTCGCTGTGGTGGGGGTGCTGGCCGGCGAGCGAGGCATCGCGGAGCCCGGCCCTGGCTCGCCCCTCGTGGCGAGAGTCGAGGGCCTCATGGTCTCGATCGGTCACGCCGCCTCGTGGTGGACGGGGACGGGCGCCGCGGTGGCCGCATGGATGACGGCGGTCGCGCTCTTCTTCGCGTTTCGCGCGCGGCGCCACACGACGCGTCGCGACGGAGGCGCGCGTCGGTGGGTGGCGACCGTCACGGGGCTCGGCGGTGTCGCGGCCTACGTGGCGTGGCTCCTCGGCGCACACGACTTCGGCATGGAGGTGCGCTACGTGCGCGTGGCGGTCGTCGCCGCGCCAGCCGTCGTCGGCGTCGTGGCCATCCACCTCGGGGCCGCGGCAACGCGGGAGGAGGTCGCTCGCGAGCGGGTGTCGTCCGATATGTGGTGCTGCAGCGCCGCGGCCATCTTGGGGGTCGTCGTCGCCGCCGTGGCTGCCGCGTTCTACACGTTCGTGAACCTGGACCCGCTCGGGTTGGTCGAGGTCGATGCGCCCATCACGATCCGGGCGCTTCTCGAGACGCCCTCCCAGCTGTTCACGCGTTGGACGTTCGACTACGCGCTTTGCTTCGCGGCCCCCGTCGTCGCAGCAGCGGTGATCGCCACGCCCGGCGACGGCGAGCGGCGTGCCTCGGGGACCGTGTTTGCGCTCGTCCTCGCGTGCGTCGCCAGTGTGACGCTGCTCGTCACGCGCGAACAGGCGGCCCTGGCGCAGCCCGCGACGTTGCAGGCGGCGGTGGCCTCCGCGGTCACCGGGCTGCCGGGGATGCCGCTCGCGGACCCCGACGCCTGCGACGAGCTCGTGGAGAGCGATCTCGTAGTCGTCGGCCCCGAA
This sequence comes from Polyangiaceae bacterium, assembly GCA_035499695.1. Classification (GTDB taxonomy): domain Bacteria; phylum Myxococcota_A; class Polyangia; order Polyangiales; family Polyangiaceae; genus Palsa-1150. The sequence goes on along the minus strand of DATJYG010000188.1, from coordinate 28,416 downwards.
GAGATCCGCATCGGCGGCGCGCCGGGCGGCAGCCCGCCGACCACGGACGAAGCATGCGACGTGCTCGCCCACGACCTCGTGGGCCGCGCGAGAGCCCAACTCCACGGCGGCGCTCCGGGCATGACGCTCGCTCGAGCTCGCCCGCGCGAGCACGTCGCCTGGGTCAGCGTCCGCGGCGACGCCGATGCGGCCCCCGTGCAGTGCATCGTCGATGCGCTCGGGCGCGTCGCCATGGAGCTGGCGGAGCCCGAGGAGCGCATCGCGCCGCCGAGGCGGTACGGCGGATCGACAGGAAGCGAGGGGCCGATGCCCGACCCGGACCTGCACCGTCGTCAATGGCCCGGCAAGCCCGTCATGCGGTGGGTCGGGCACGACGAGTCCGGCGGGCTCGTGTGCCTCGAGCTGCCACTGGTCGACCCGAGCGACACCGAGTGCGACTCCTGCGCCATGCCCGAGCGTCTCGCCGAGCTCCGTATCGCCCCTGGCAAGAACCTCACGCTGACCTGGCGAGAGAGAGGACGCACGATCTCGTCGCGCTCGTGGGTGATGACGGAGTCACCTTCGATCTCCTGCCCCGTCCGCCAGCTCGCCGACGACATGCAGCTGGAGTGGAAGGAGCACGGCGCCCACCTCGATCCGGCCGATCGCAAGTTCGACGTCGCCACCGTCCGCGCCGACCCCGGCGTTCCGCTCGACGAGGTGCTCGCCGTCTCGCGATGCGTGGTCGTCCCCGTGCGGCCGGTCCTCGGTGCGAGAAACGGAAGGGGCGATCTGCCGGCGTTCGCCGTCTGGATGATCGCGCGCTCGGAGGCAAGTAGCGGGGAAGCCCCCGGTCAGCCCGGCGATCAGTGAGTGAGCGCGCTGGCGCTCAGCGCTTGTGCTTGTGGTGACGCAGCGGCGCTCCGCCGCCGTGCGCCTCCGGCGGCCGGTCGGCGCGCGTGAAGCGCACGCGGGGGTCGCGCGGGTCTGGCTTCCCAGCTTCGCGCTCGAAGGCGTCCGCGACCGTGCGCGCGATCTCGATGCTGGAGTACGTCGCGTCGATTCGGATCGTGCCGACGTCCGTGCCACGGATGTCCCCGCGCCGGCACGCGAGCGCGAGCACGCGTCGCGCGTCTGCGCCATGCCGCCCGCCCCACGTGACCCGAAAGGCGACCCAGTCGCCGGCGCCCCGGCGCGGAGGCTCGCGCCGCGGCTCCCTCTGCTCCCTCTGCTCCCGCGGTTGCCTCCGCTCCTCCCTCGGCGGTGGTATCGCTCGCACCGCCCTCGCCCGCGTCGGCCCGTGTAACCCTGCCTTCTCCACCAGCCGCGCCACTGCAAGCTCGGGCGCCGCGCCCGTCAGCAGCTGCTTCGCGATCGACACCGCGTGCGGATCCACCGTCTCGCCGTCCCCCTCACGCCCCAGCCACGCCACCAGCTTCTCCTCGCGCGCCCGCTGGATCGCCTCCGGCCGCGGGATCGGCTCCACGCGGTGCGTGATCTTCGCCCGCGCCAGGCCCCGCGCGATCACCGGATAGTGCGACGGGCTCACGAAGAGCACGCTCGTCCCCTGCTTGCCGGCTCGCCCCGTGCGCCCGCTCCGGTGCGTGTACGTCTCGACGTCGTTCGGCGGCTCGATCTGGATGACCCGCGCGATGTCGCGCACGTCGATCCCGCGCGCGGCGACGTCCGTCGCCACCAGCGCCTGGACGCCGCCCTGCCGGAACGCCAGGAGCGCGCGGTCGCGTTCCGGCTGCTCCATCTCGCCCGACAGCGTGCGCACGACGAACCCGGCCTCCGTCAGCTCGCCGGCGATGCGCGCGACGTCGGCCCGCGTCCGCGCGAAGACCAGCGACTTCGCCTCCTCGTCCCAGAGCAGCAGGTTCACGAGTGCATCGACGCGCTGGCTCGGCTCGACCAGGTGCACGACGTGCTCGATGTCTGCGTGCGCTTCGCCCAGCTGCGTGCCGTGGACGTGCACCGGGTCCTTCTGGAAGCGGTCGGCGAGCGCCATGACCTCGCGCGGGAACGTCGCCGACACGAGGTGGGACCGCCGCTCCGCGGGGAGCTTCGCGAGGATGGCGTCGAGATCTTCGCGAAAGCCGAGGTCGAGCATCGAGTCGGCCTCGTCGAGCACCACGGCGGCGAGCGACGAGGGATCGATGCGCCCGCGCTCGAGCGCGTCGCGCAGCCGCCCAGGCGTCGCGACGACCACCGCCGGGTTCGCGGAGAGCGCCCGCTTCTGATCGAGGTACCCGGCGCCTCCCGTCACCGCAGCGACACGCACCCGCAGCGGCGCGTAGAGCCACGAGAGCTCGTCGGCGAACTGCTTGGCGAGCTCGCGCGTCGGCGCCAGCACGAGCACGCGCGGCCGGGCTGGGCCGCCGTACTGCGCCGTCAGGTCGTCGAGCAGGTCGCGCACCGCGAAGCCGACCGCCAGGGTCTTTCCCGAGCCAGTTTGCGACGTGATGCGCAGGTCACGCCCTTCGAGACCCTCGTCGAGCACGGCCTCCTGCACCGGCGTCAGCGTGTCGTAGCCCTTCGTCGCGAGCGCGGACGCAAGCGCCGGCCCGACGAGGTGTGTGAGGTCGGCAGCGGTCATGGAGGGGCGGGCTGTAACACGTACGCCGAGAAGCCGCCGGGCCATTTGCCGCGCTGGCGGGGTGACGTGACCTCACGTTGATTCTCGACGCCGCGCGCGCCGAGGAAGAGTCCGTATGGGGTCGTCACGTGCGCATGCGCGACGACCCCGAGAGGCACCTCCTTTGATAGAGTCGATGCGCTTGGGCGCGCCTGCTCACATCCGTGCTCTGTTCGCAGCGGGCGTCCTCTTCGCGCTGTCCTTGTGCCCCGACAGCGAGGCGCGCGACCTGCCGGGGCTCTCCCTTCCCGTCGAGCAGCACGCGCTCGCGAACGGGCTGCACGTCGTGCTCGCGCCCGACCCCGCCGTGGACAGCGCCACCGTCATCGTGCGCTACGACGTCGGCAGCGGCGACGATCCCACCGGCAAGGAGGGACTCGCCCATCTCGTCGAGCACATGATGTTCGACGGCTCGCGCCACGTGCCCCACGGCGAGTACTGGCGCTGGATCGAGCGAGCGGGGGGCTCCGGCATCAACGGGACCACGGCGCTCGATGCGACGCGCTACGTCGCGAACGTTCCACCCGAGCAGCTTCCTCTGCTCCTCTGGCTCGAGAGCGACCGCATGGGCTTCCCCGTGCTGGACGAGGACGGACTCCGTCGCGCGAAGACCCTGATCGCCGACGAGATGCGCGGCAAGACGGGCGACCAATCCATGGGGTGGGTGATGCCCGTCCTGTTCTCCGAGCTGTTCCCGTCGTGGCACCCGTATCACATGGACCCGGGTCGCTCCGGCCTGGACGGAATCACACTCGCGGACGTGCGGGCGTTCCTTCGCACGTGGTACGCGCCCCGCAACGCGTGGCTCTTCGTCGCAGGCAAGATCGACGCGGCGGCGACGCTGGCCCTCGCCGAGAAGTACTTCGGTGATCTCCCTGGAGACGCTCCTCCCGTGCGGCCCGGCTTGCCGAGGAGCTGGCGGCTGCCGCACGCGCGCATCGTCATGGGCGCCGGCGTCCTACGTGACAGGGTCGCCATCGGGTGGCCTGCCCCGCCGCTCGGCGATCCCGTCGACGCGGCCCTCGACGTGGCCGCCGCCATCCTCTCGGATCCGAGCGGCAGGCTGCAGAGGGCGCTGCTGGCAAAGGGGCTCGTCGTGTCGGTTCACGCCGGCGAGAGCTCGCAGAGTCGCGGGTCGGCGTTCGTGATCAGCGCCGTCACCGCCGACGGTGTTCCGGCCGAGGTGGTCGAGGATGCAATCGAGCGCACGGTGGACGATCTCGCGAAGACGATCACGCCCGAGGAGTGCGCCCGCGCTCGGAGCGAGTGGGCGACCACGGCGCTTCTCCGCCTGCAGACGCCTGCGGGAAGGGCCTCCCACCTTTCGAGTTTCGACTCGGCGCTGGAGCCATGGGGACTGCACAAGTACGACGCGATCGGGCCCGGCGAGATCGCCTCGGCGGTGCGCAGCGTGCTCGCTCCGAGCAACCGCGTCTCGGTCGTGGTGCACCACGACAACCGCTATCCGACGGGAGGCGTCGTGCTCTCGCGCGAGGAGCGACCGTGACGAAACGACTCCTCGCGCTGGTCGCGTCGGTCCTGCTCGGCGCCTGCGCGGCGCAGCCTCCGGCTCGCCCGCTCGTGCCGCCCTTGCGCTACGCGGGGCTCGACGGGCACGCCCCCAGCGAGGACGCTCCGTTTCGGGCATCGCCGCCCGCCCTCGCCGACGAAGGACCGTTGCCCGCCGTCACCGTGCAGAGCTTTGCGCTTCCGGGATCGCTGCGCGTCCTGGTCGTCGAGCGTCACGGCTTCCCGGCGCTCGCCGCGCAGCTCGAGACGGACATCGGACCTGCGGACGCCGGAGACGTGGGAGGCGTGCTCGCGGGGATGCTCTCCTCCGTGTTCCTCAGGCCGCCGGAGGGTGTCCTGCAGACGTCGGGCGGATGCGGCGCCGTCGGCTGTTTCGTGAGTTCGCGAGGTGCCACGGGCGACCTCGACGACGTGCTCGGCCGGATGGCCGACCTCGCCCTGTCCGAGCGCGCGCCCGCGGCCGAATACGACCGGCGCCTCGCGACGACCATCAAGCAGTACGAAATGTCCGGCGCGGATCCGGGCCAATCGTTCAGTCGCGTCGAGCGCGCGCTGCTCTTCGGCAACCGGCACGCGTACGGCTCGAATCACAAGGCCGTGCGACCATCGCTGAACGACCTTCGCGACTTGCGACGCCGCGCGTTCGTGCCGACGTCCTCCGTCCTCGTCGTAGTGGGCGACGTCACGGCGGACGAAGTGAAGGCGAGCGCGGAGCGCCACTTCGGTTCGTGGACGGCGCCCGCCGGTCCGCTCGCGGCGCCCGCACCGCCGCCGGACGCGTCGGGTGCGCGCATCGCCGCCTTCCACACGAGAGCCATCTCGCAGGTGCTCGGCGCGGTGGTCGCGCGCGGACCGACCCGACGCGATCCGGATGCGCCGGCGTTCCAGCTGCTCGTGGAGATGCTCGGCGGGTCGCCGGGCTCGATCGCCTTCCAGGAAGTGCGGGAGGACATGGAGGCGGCCTACAGCGTCGGCTCGTCGGTCGTCTGGTACCCGACGACCTCGGCGATGGCGCTCGGGGGATCGTTCGAGCGCGGCCAGGCGATCACCGGCATGCAAGGCTTGCTCGACGCCATCCGCGGGGTGCGCGATGCGGCACCTTCGGAAGATGCACTGGCGCGTGCGAAGCGAACGGCGGTCTCGAAGTCGCGGCGGGCCTTCGAGACGAACGAAGGCATCGCAGCGTCGCTCGCGCATACGGTGCTCCTCGGAGTGACTCCGGAGGCCGCGTTCGACTTCCCGCGACAGATTCGCGCCGTCACGAGCGCGCAGGTTCAAGCGGTGGCCGCGCGCTACCTCGACGTCGCGCGCCTCCACGTCGTGTTCGTCGGCGACCCCGAGTACCTCGTGACCGCGCAAGCGCTGCGGTTCGGCATGCCGATGCGGACCGACGGTTGGGGTGAGCGATGGATCGGCGGCACGTAACCCCCCCCGTCACGGCGTGACGGTGAACGGCAGCTCGAAGATGAAGTCGCCCGCGTCGTACGAGTAGACGTCGATCTGGTGCACGCCGAGCGGCGCGGACGGGACCGTGAAGTACGTGGTCACGACGCCGCTCGACGTCGGCGTGACCGGACCGACGAGCAGCGTGTCATCGAACCACACCGAGTAGTTGCTGCTCATGCCGTGCAGGTACACCGCGTTGCTCGAGCCGACGGAGCCGGTCGTCACGCCGAGGCTCGCGACGGGTGAGATGATCATGTCGACCGTCGCCGTGATTCCGCCCGTCAGCTGGACAGGCTGAGCGCCGACCCCCTTCGCCACGAAGCCGATGTAGCCGTAGCCATCGGCCGCGGGCATCGCGCTGCCGACGGCGGCGCCGTCAATCGAGGCGACGACGTTCGTGTTCGGCTGCGCGCCCCAGAACGCGACGGAGTCGCTCGTGTTCCACGTCACGTTCTGCGCCCAGATCTTCGCGCTCGCCGTGATGGAGATGCTCGCCGCGTCGCGCACGATACCCGACGTCGCACCCGTCGCTTCGAAGTGGTACGCGCCGGCCGGCGCGGTGGGCGCGCTGACGACGAGCTGGCCCTTTCCAGTCGCGTCGGTGGTGAGCGCATTCACGTGCTGGCGAGAGGAGCCGCTCGCGGAGACGAGGTCGATCGCGACCGACTCGCTCGCTCCGAACGCGCTGACGTAGACCGTGTACGAGGCGCCGAACTGCGCGTCGAAGCTCGCGGGCCCTTGCGCGAACGCCGGCCCGTGGCCCAGCACGGTGTACGTCGCGCTCCCGGTGAGACCGGAGGTGAGCCCGGTGAAGCTCACGGTGTGCGCGCCGATCGTCGTGGTCTGGATCGCGACGTTCTCGGGGCCGCCACCCGTCGAGTCCACCGGCATGGCGACGGACGCCGACCCGTCGATCGCGAGGCGCACCTGCTCGTTCGGGGTGAAGCCGGACAGGTCGAACGTCTGCACCACGTCATCGATCCCGGAGGGATTGACCGCGGTCGCGTGGCCCGTCGGCTTGGGGACGTAGCAGCCCTTGATCGGGCGCGTCGCCCCATCGCAGGGGTCGCCGCCCGGCGGCGGGACGGTCACCGCGTTCTCCGACGAGCCCGTGGACTCGCCGTCGGGGGGCGCGCCGCAGGCGGCGAGGACGAGGGTGAACGGGAGGGCGACGAGGGCGCGCGAGACGCTGAGCTTCATGCGCGACGGAGTACCGCGCCGCGGGCGGAGAGCCATTAACCCAAACGGCGTCACCCGAACGGGCGACGGACTACCTCGCTCCGTCGCGGATGCCTCCCTCGGGCGCGCCGCCGTCTCGCTCGGCCCGCATCTGCTGCTGCTCGATCTCGAGCATCCTCTGCATCAGGCGCATCCGATCGGTCTCCTCCTGCTGCTTCTGCTCCTCGGGGGTCGGGTGCTTGGTGCACCCGAAGAGAACCGTGGAGAGTGACGGGCGCCAGTTGCGCGGAGTTCTCACACGTTCGGTGTGTCGTCACCCGTTCGGGTGGCGTCGGGGGGTGAAGCCCGCGCCCCTGGGGTACGTCTGACTCCCGTGGTAGGGAACCGGTCGAAGGGAGGACCGTCACGATGACACGTATTCGACTGCTGGGTGTGGTGGGCATCTCGCTGATGGCGATGACCTTGGGCGCGGCCGGGACTGCGGACGCGCAGAACATTCCGCAAACGGCGACGACGGCGACGGTCGCGTCTCAGGGGAACAACGCACCGACGGGTGCGCGCGCGGCCGCGTTCCTCAAGATCGACGGCATCGATGGCGAATCGCAGGACTCGGGTCACAAGAACTGGATCGAGCTCTCTTCGTTCACGCTGGGGGTGACACACGCGGGAAGCGCGCAGGGCACCGGTGCCGCCTCGGAGCGGGCGAACGTCAGCGAGATCCACATCACCAAGAAGCAGGACAAGTCTTCGAACGCCCTCGCCCTGGCGCTGTCCAACGGCACGCACTTCAAGACGGTGATCATAGAGATGAGGAAGGCCGGCGGCGACCCGCTCAATGCCAAGTACTACCGCATCACCCTGACCAACGCGCTCGTCTCGAGCCACTCGTTCAGCTCCGCAGGCGGTGGTGCAGTGCCCACCGAATCGATGACCCTCAACTTCACGAAGATCTCCTTCGAGTACGCGCAGCAGAAGGCCGACGGATCGCCGGGTCAGTACCAGCCGGTGCAGGAGGGCTACGACGTCAAGACGAACGTCAGGATGTGACTTCGACTATTGCGACATCGGCGGGACGACGACGGTGTTGATCGGCTGCACGCTCGCCCCCGACGGGAAGGCGTAGCTCACGGCCTCGTCCCATCCCCACACGGTGAGCCCGAAGGGCGCAGTGCTCGAGATCTCGTGCCGCCCGTTGTTGCAGCCGGCTTGCCCCGCGCCGGCGATGGCCAGATCGACGCGAGCGAGCTCGTACGGCGATCCGCCTCCCACGGGAAGCCATCCGCTCACCGTGCCGAGGCAGTCGAGCTTCACGTCGGCGTACGCGCCGGCAACCTGCTTGCGCACGAGCACCAGGTTCGTGTTCGCCATCGTCGGATCGGTCATGAACACGTAGCTCGTCAGCCACTGCGCCGGTGGGATGATGTTCACGAACTCCGGATCACCGGTCCCATAGCCGCTGCCCGGCATGCAAGTGCTGTTGCCGAGCCCGAAGCACTGACCCGTCATGTGGCCCGACACGTAGAAGGGATGCTGCGCGTCCTGGCTCGTGACCACGAACGGGCTGCCATCGTTGAACTGGACGACCTGCCCGACGCTCAGCGTGGTGGGTGCGCCATTCGGCGCGGCAGGCAGGTACGTGAGCGTGGTGCCGTTGACCGCGCCCATGATGCGCCAGGGCGGATCCTCGAGCTGGCCCGCGATGCGATCCCGGTACTTGACCGCGACGTACTCGTTGCCCAGCGCTTTCACCGGCGGAAGCTCCTGGTGCGCCGAATCGCAGCAGCAGTCGGTGGGCGCGATGTTGACGCACGCGTGGCCGCCCCACACGCCGACCGGCTGGGTGCTCTGGATGACGCTGCCGTTGAGCTCCGCGTCCTGCTTGAGCTGCAGCACCTGGCCGTGATTGAGCGTGAACGAGACCGGCGTGTTCGCGGGAGAGGCGGGGACACCGCTGCCACCTGCGATCGCTGCCGTCGGCAGGATGGTCACCTTCGTGCCGTCGTGCGCCGAGGTCACCTCGATGAACGGCTGGCCGAGGGTGTTGCTGATGCCGTTCATGCTGTACGCGTCGATCGCCAGGTAGTTCGTGTCCCAGGCGCTCGTGGGAATGAGCAGGCTCGCGCTCGAGATGTAGCTCTTCGATCCGCCGTACGGGAAGATGTCGTAAGCCACGACGGGCGCGGACGTGATGATGTGGAACGCGGCGTTGATGATCCCGGTGGCCGAGCTGGACGCCTCCGCGGTCTTGTAGAGGGCGGTCGTCCCGGCTGGACAGGCAGTGGGGAGGAGCACCCCGGTCACGGCCGTTGCGTCCGCGAGGAACACGATGGCCAGCTGGTTGGGCGGCAGCATGCCGCCGGTCGCCGACAGCGGCGCGTAGGTGATCGACGAACCCTGGCCCGACGGGATGTACGCGTAGGGGGAGGCGTCCACCGTCATGCCTCCGTACTCGATCTGGATCCCCACCGGCGCTCCCCAGGTGTTCGCGATGTAGGCCGCGAAGCAGGAGCCGTTGGCCTCCCCGTCGGTGCCCGGATCCACGCTGTAGTAGTCGCAGCCGATGGTGGACTTGTTCGCGGTGGCCGCCTGGCACGCCGGCACGCACATGGCGTTGGCTCCGCAGCCCTGGTCGGTGGGGCACGTGGTCACGACGTTGCCGTTGCAATCGATGACGCTGTGCAGATCGGAGGAACAGCTCCGGCCGCAGCCGGCGCCATCGCCGCTCGCGTCGCCGAAGAAGCCCCCGCTGCTGCCGCCGCTCCCACCGCTGCTGCTGCTGGCGGTTCCGTCGTCGCCCGTGCTGCCGTCCAGGCCGCCGTCGTCGGAGAAGCCCGATGATTTGTTGCTGCTGCCACATGCGGCGTGAAAGCAGACTCCGAAGAGCAGGGCGGCAGCCAGGAGGGTAGGGCGGGAAGCCATGGCCGGAAGCGTGGCGGTTCCTGCACACGGGCGCACGTCTCAAACGCGGTGGCTGGGGCGTTGGCCGGTCCTGATGCGTATCCGCGCTGGCGCGGATCGTCTACGGGTCCACCATCAGCGAGGTCTCGAGAACGCGCGAGGCGCGCGCGTCGGCGTTGCCCGGGATGGGCTTCGGATCGGTCCACGGAAGGAAGACCCGCAGCGTGTACTGGCCCGCCGGGAGCGGGCCCAGGACGCGCTCGGTGCACGCGTCGCCCTTCACGGAGCGCATGATCGCTTCGAAGTCCACGCGCTTCCTCACGACACCGCCCGGGTCCAGCGTCACGCGCAGCATCGTGGGCGCGGAACCGCAGAGACCTCCGCATTCCGTATCGAGCGAACGGGCCCCGGCGTTCTCGGCCTCCGCGGTGAACGCGAGGCACGAGTCGTCCACGTCGAGCGTCAGCGGAGCGCCGCTGACGTTGCGCATCTCCACGACGATCGCGCCAGTCTGCCCGCTGCGGACGTGCGCGGGGGAAGGCACGGTCGCGACGGCGAGTGCTCCCACCGGCGGCGTCGTCAGCTCCGCGTGGGGGATCACGCATGCGGACGGAGGTCGATCGAAGTCGAACCGCCCGCCGCGGCACGGTTCGGCACCAGGAGTCGCAGCCCCCATTCGCGTCGAAGCGTCGGCGCATGCCGTCGTCATCGCGAGCGCGAACCAGGCGGCACGGTGCACCACGTGGGCGAGTCTACATGCCCTGGTGCAGGTGCCCGCGCCTAGCTCCTGAGCGTCACTGGCCGCATCCGCGAGAGCGCGCGGAGGCTCGAGAAGGAGGCGCGTCGGGCCGCGGGGCTCGCGTGAGGACGCGATCCTCGCTCGCGATGAGCAGCGCGTCATCGGAACCGGAAGCTCGTTCGTCATGAGAATGTCGCACAGGGTGGGCCATTCTCGCGGATCCGCGAGGCCACCACACCGCGGTATATCGCTTGCAAACCGCGACCGGCCCCATGACCCGCAGTACGGCGGCGCTCTTCTTCGGCTGCGTCCCCATCCTCCTCCTCATCTTGCTGTTCGCCGCGCTGGGCCAAGGCTGCGCGACGGGCAGGGGCTCGAACGATGAACCGGTCCAGGGCTGGGCGACGGACGCCGCGACCCAGCCCGAGTCGGGCCAGTCGGATGCGGGTTCGCCGACGCCGGACGCCATCGTGACTCCCGACGCCGCACCGGAGACGGGATCCGGCTGCGGCAGCAACGCCGACTGCGTGCAGAGCCCCGGCAAGGTGTGCTCTCAGGGCGCGTGCGTCGCGTGCGTGAACGACACGACGTGCTCCGCCCCCACGCCCCGGTGCGACGTGGGAACCTCGACCTGCGTCGCGTGTCTCGCGTCGACCGACTGCATGCCCGGCTACGTCTGCGGGACCAACGACACGTGCCAGCAGGGTTGCTCGGCGTCGCAGCCGTGCCCGACCGGTCAAGTGTGCAACGCGGGCGGCTGCGTCCAGTGCGTCATGGATTCGGATTGCGGAGGCGCCACGCCCCGGTGCGACACGAAGTCGAACACCTGCGTGCAGTGCCTGCAGACGATGGACAACTGCGGAACGGGCCAGTTCTGCAGCGGCACCACGTGCACGGCCGGGTGCAAGAACAACGGCGACTGCGCAGCCGGCGACGCGGGGGCGAGCGCCCCGCTGTGCGACGTGAGCCATCACGAGTGCGTGCAGTGTCTCGGCGACGGAGACTGCCCGGCGAGCCAGATCTGCAGCCCGAGCAACAACTGCACGACCGGGTGCAACAGCAACCACCCCTGCGCCGGCGGCTTGACGTGTTGCTCCGGCTTCTGCGAGTCCCTCGACACGACGGCCAACTGCGGCGCCTGCGGGATCACCTGCGACACGACCTCGGGTCACAGCCTCGGGGCGAGCTGCAGCGGCACCACCTGTGTCTACGCAGGCTGCGCCACCGGGTGGCACGACTGCAACGCCGCAACCCCGAACAGCGATGGCTGCGAGACGAACCTCACGACTCAGGGCAAGAAGGTCTGCGGCGACGGCGTGTGCGTGGCCGTGTCCACGTGCTGCACGGCGTCGGATTGCCTCGCGCCGCCCAGCCCCCAGGCCTGCTACGGCATGCAGGGCACTTGCGTCGAGGGCTCGCCGTGCTCGTACCCGCTCAACCAGGGGTCGACGGTCTGCGGCTCCACGTGCTGCAACGCCATCGACGGCACGTGCAACACGAGCTGCAGCCTCACGTGCAACACCGGCCGCGAGAACTGCTCGGGCAACCCCGCGACCGGTTGCGACACCGACGTCGCGACCACCGCGGCGTGCGGGGGCTGCGGTCGTGAGTGCAGCTCGGCCAACACGGCGACGGAGGCCTGCGCCGGCGGCGTCTGCAACGCGACGTGCCAGGCGGGCTGGGGAAACTGCTCGCAGCCGGCGGCGCCTGCGGCGGACGACGGGTGCGAGTCGGACCTGACGGTCTGCGCCGGCACTCCTTGCTGCGGCTCGCTGTGCACGGGCACGCACAGCGACGGCATCGGTCAGACGTACACGTCGTGCGTGGCTCTGGGGCAGCCGGGCAACCCTGCGACCTACACGAAGGCGATGGCCATCGACTGCCTCAACGCCGATCCGATCACCGGCGGCGGGGTCGGCACGAAGACGTGCCCCGATCCCGGAGGGGGCACGGACGACTGCTACTACAACTCGTGCTCCGGCTCGACGTGTCCGACCGGCGTGACCGCCGAGTGCGGCGTGTGGTGCTACACGGGCGGGCTCGCGGGGTACGTGAAGCTGACCGGGGGATCCACGACGTGCAACTGCCCGACGACCTCGGACGCGACGTGGAACTGAGTAGGACCTGTCAGCCGCCCTGGAGAAACGCGATCATGACGTACTCCTCCGCCGTCTTCTTCGGCCCGCGCGCGCCGGTGAGGGCGCGATAGACCGCCTTCACGCGGCGCTTCTTGTAGCTCGTGTAGAGCGACTGGGCGGCGCTCGCCTCCGGTCGCCACGAGCCGCGCTGGTTGCTGAGGAGCGCGCGCGCCTCCTCGAGCGTCACGCACGCCTTGCCCTCCGCCGCGAGATGCTCGCGGAGCTTGTGGATGTCCTCGAACGAGAGGCCGAAGAGGAACTCCTCGAAGGCGAAGACCTGCTCTTCGGCGACGCCGTCGCTCGTGAAGTAGTCGAGGAAACGCGAGTCGCTCGTCTCGCGGACGAGCTGGAAGATCTCGTGGGTGCCGAGCATCGTGCCCAGCACGGGCAGTAACTTCGTACGCGCCTGCCAGACCGACTCGAGGAGCGGCGCGAAGTCATCGACCTCGACGAGCAGCCGCTGGTCCCAGATCCGGAAGAGGAATCGCGCGGCGCCCGCCTTGGCGTCGCGCGGCGTGTCCGGGCTGGTGACGATGGAGACGAAGAGCTCCTCGGCGAGCTTCGAGTAGATCGACTGCCCCACCTCGAGCTCGATCCGCTGGCTCAGCTCCGCCGGCGTGTCGAGCGATTGGAGGGCGTAGCCGAGGCCCTTCAGGAAGTTGATCTTGGCGATGAGGTACGTCTGACCGAGGAGGGCCTTCGTCGGCAGGTGCAGATCGATGTCGTACTCGGGCACGCGGCAGAGGAGCTCGATCAGGCTCTCGTCGGCGGAGCCCCTCCCGCCCCGGGCACGCCAGGAGGAGGCGAGCGAAGCGCTGTCGGTGAGGAGCTCCGCGAGGCCGTGGAGCCGCGCGAGGTTCGCCGTCAGCAGCCCGGCCTGCTCCGCGCTCGCCGCGTCCACCACGGCCAGCGCCCGCTCGACGAGGGCGCGCTCGGCGGCGTCGAAGAAGAACCACTCGGAGCTCGGCGGCCGGGTCACTGCCGAATATCTTACCGCTTCGCGATCGCGTCAGCGCGCGAAGAGATACCGGGCCTCCGGGCTCTCCCGTCGCCAGAGCACGGCATCCATCAGGAAGTGGTGCACGTTGACGAACGTGTAGATCGCCGCGAACCAAGGCGTCGGCCCCATGGCGGTGAAGCGCGACGCGCGCGGGACCAGCAGGTCGTCGAGCGCCGTGGGCGCGCCGTGGAAGAGAAGCCACCCGAGGCCGAGCGCCGACGCCGCCAGCCACGCCATGCGCGTCTTCGCCGCGCGCTCGAACCAGGGCGGCCCCTCCCGCTCGCGAGCCTCGGCGCCCTTCATCAGGCCCACGAAGTACAGGTACTGCAGCGAGTGCAGCGCCGGGATCGCGTAGACGAGCAGCGCGTCCGCGCTCGAGTACACCGACCACACCCAGAGGCTCACCACGAACCCGACGAGCGGCGTCGCGATGGGCAGCCGCCCTTCGCGTTTCCACTTGAGCGCGAGCACGACGAGCGCCCACGCCGCAGTCGCGAGGAACACGACGTGCGTCGCCTGCTCGAGCCGTAGCCCGTGCGCGATCGTCGTGTAGACGACGCCCTTCTCCTCGACCTCGGTCCCTGCGTCGTGCGGGCTCGCCCATGCGTAGGCCCACGCCGCGTACGCGTGCGCGAGCAGCGCCCCCCGCTCGCGCGGCAGAAAGCGCACGCCACGCCGCGCCGAGAGCACCGTGAGCACGCCGAAGCCTTGCTTGCAGTAGTGCCAGCCCACGGTGAAGAACATGAGCTGGATGAAGAGGCCCAGCGCGTACGACGAGCGCGTGGCCAGGGCCCAGCCCGCCCAGGCGAGCATCGCGGCCGGCGCGATCAGGCCCGCGGCGACGTAGCGCGTCCGCTGCGCGGGAGGCAGCGCGCGACCGAACGCCCGCTCGCGCGCCTTGCGGTAGAAGAGGACGTACGTGACGGCGAAGTGCGGATCGTTGAGCAGGTGCGCCGCGTAGAAGAAGGTGAAGCCGAACGCGAGGTCCGCCACGTCGAGGCCCACCACGCGCCGGAGCACCCAGCCGAGCGCGAAGAGCACCGGCGTCGCGCCCCCGACGAGCAGGAACTCGGCGAGCGGCGACACGCCGGCGCGCGACGACTCTTCTTGCACGCGCGCGAGAGGCTCCGCCACGGTCGCCATCGGGGAGCCCTCGTTTTACCGCAAAGCCCCCCGAGTCACTCGTTCGGGTGACGTCGGCCACTGAATCGGGGGCGACGGGCCGCGTCATTCGGGACATGCTCGCCCGAACCTCCTTCGCCTTCCTCTTCCTCTCCATGGCCGCCTGCTCGTCCGCCACGTCTTCCACGTCCAGCGGCGGGGAGCACACCGGCGTCGACGGCCCCGCCTTCAGCAAGTACTGCACGGGCACGCTGCTGCGCGAGATGCCCCTGATGACCGAGGAAGGCGGCGACGCCTGGGGGAGCAGCGGCGAGCAGTCGCCTTCGGGCACGGACTTCCTGCTCTCGGACGAGTTCCAGCAGTGGCAGGGCTACGTCATCCAGGACGACGGCACGCCCGCGAGGATCTCGGCGCCCAACGGCCTCGTGAGGGGCACCGACTTCTCGAGCTCGTGCGCCCCCTCGACGATTCCGGACCAGTTCACCGCGAGCCTGGTGCTCCTGGCCGACACGACGCTGTACCCGAAGTTCGACCTGTCCGGCACCGCGTGCACCCTCCCCGCGGGCACGGTGCTGACGAACTACGAGATCATGGGCGGCACCCCCGTGACCGTCTCGGCGGCCGAGGTCACCGCCAAGTGCGGCACCACGACGATGTACGCAGGGACCCTCGCGACGGGCCAGCTGCTCAACAAGTGAAGACGCACGCGATCCGCGCCAGCGCGGATCCGTCACGAGCCTCCTAAAACGTGACACCGCGGATGAGCTTCGGCCGGGCGTTGCGCCCCCCAATCGCGTGTCTAGGTTGCATGAGACGCCCGATGCGATCCGTGCTCAACCTTCCGTACCGCCCTCGCCAGCGCCTCGATGCGAGCGTCGTCGCGATGCGCGAGCGACTGGCTCGTCTCGGCCCCGGAGGCAGTGCGGCGCTGCCTCTGGACGTCGAGTCCGCATCGCAGATCGAGGTGCGGGCCGAGTCGACCCCGTGCCTCGTGTGTCAGGGGCCCTATCGCGTCGACGAGCACACCGCCGAACGAATCGACGGCCAGCATGTGCGCGTCGTTTGCGTGCACTGCCACCACTGCGGCGCGCGACGAGTGATCTATTTTCGAGTCTGCTAGCCGTTACCGCTGAGTGACACCGCCCGACGGGCCCACCGTCAGGTCGAAATTCTCCATTCGATCATGCGGGCACGCAGTTTGCGCACATCCGGGCCATGGCGGCCCTCACGCTACGTGACCCGATGGAATCGACGGAGTCCGCGTGGCTCCCCGACTCGGACCTGGTCGATGCCGATCCACCGCGGTGGTCCCTCGAGCTGGTCTACGACGACACGGACGAGCTGGACGACCTCGACTTGGAGGAGGCAGTGACGGTGCGCTTGCCCGCTCCACTCCGCGCTACCCGGTGGCGGGATTACCCCGCGGCTTTGGCGGCGCTGGCCGCCGTGCTCGTCGCGACCTTCGGTCTGGGTTGGCAGCTCGGGAGACAGACCGCACCGATCGGTCACGTTCAAACGTCCGTTGCGACGGTGACCGCGCCGGCGGAGTGATCGAATCACCGTGTGGGACAGCGCACCGGTACCGCGACAAATCCGATCGGCACCGGCCATTGGATCCACATGCGGCCCATTGTCACGACCACCTTGTTCGCCCTCGGGCTCGTCGCCATCGGCTGCGGCGGCCAGGTCCTGGTCGGGGGAGAGCCGGGCGATGGAGGTCCAGGGGGCGCCGGCTCGAGCGGCTCGGGCAGCAGCTCCGGAGGGAGCGCGGGAGCGAGCTCCGGTTCGAGCGGTGACGCGTCCGGCTCCGGAAGCAGCGGTGGGTCGGGATCGAGCAGTGGCGCGTCGAGCACGGGCAGCAGCAGCGGCGCGGGATCGAGCGGCGGCAGCTTCAGCTCGAGCAGCAGCGGAGCCGGCGACAGCGTCGGCACCGTCGCATTGAACCAGTACGTAGGGAGTGGGACGTCCCCGCCCACCGGTAGCTCTTTTTTCTTCACCGCGTCTTTCTCGACGTCCTCGGCGGCTGCCGCCTGTACGGCAACGCTCACCTCCGGATCGTGCGCCTTCTACCTGTGCGCCGTGCCGCAATCGCCCCCCGGCGTGTCTGCCGGCCGGCTCACCATCGCGGGCGGCGAGCTCTCGAGCCCCCTGACCGTGGACCCGATGTCCGGGACGAATGCTTATCAGTACGGGGTATCGGGCGACCTGCTCGACGGTCCGCAGCCGATGACCATCACCAGTGCAGGCGGCGTCGTACCGGCGTTCGCACGGTCCATCACACCGCCGCCACTGCTCCAGTTGAACCAGCCGCCGGTCAGGAGCGGCGGCGCCCCGGTGATCATCCCGACTTCGCAGGACCTCGTGCTGACCTGGGACACCGGCAAAACACAGCCCGGTGCCACCGTGGTCGTCACGGGCTCGACGAACGCAGAGAACGGGGAGAACTACTTCACATGCAGCTTCGCGCCGACCGCCAGCGCGGCGGCGATACCCCAGGCGGTGCTGGCACCGTACGCGCACACGGGCGCCGGCTACATGACGGTGGGTCAATACACGGCGACGTCGTTCTCCGCGGGCTCGTTCACGGTCACGATGACGGCGCTCGTCGACTCGAGCGGCGATGTCGAGTTCGAGTAGCGCGCGAAGCGTCGCGCTATGTCATGTCACATCACATCACATGGGGAGTCAGGGTGGTGGGCTTGCCAGCAGGTACGGCCGCACTCCCATGGTCGAGCAGGCGTAGACCTCGTTGCGGTGAAACTCCCACGCGAGGTAGACGAAGCCGTCGGGAGAGACGATGCCATCCGGTGCCGGTCCGAAGGGCTGCGCGCGATCGACGGAGTCGAGGGCGGCAACGTCGAACGCCGTCAGGGTGCTCGACCTGACCACGCCCATTTGCTGGATGTGACCGTCCCTGGTGAGCACGACCTCGAGCCGGGTCGTCAACTGCGCGTCGTTCATGGGGTCGCCGGGCGGGAGCGAGTCGAGTGACGCCAGGAACGAATCGGCGAAAAGCGGGTGGATGCGCTTGTGCATCTCGCTCAGGTACACCGCAAAGCAGACCGCGCTGGCATTGAGCGGCTTCTGATTGCCCAGCGTGACGCGACGAACGTAGCCCTCCAATGCCGGACGCCATCGGTCGACAGGCGATGGGACGAACGGCTGGGGAGGCCCGAGATGACGCGGCAGAGGGCCGACGGGTCTCTCGCGCTCGCTGGGTGGGACCGGGCAGGGGACGTCATGGTCCACCCTGGGCGGCGAGGTATCGGCCAGGGAAAGCGGCGAGCGAACGGGCTGTTGCGGAGCCGGCGCGGCCACGGCGTCGGGTGCGCGCGGCGGTGCTCCGGCGCCGGCGCACGCGAAGAGTGCTACCGCCGCCAACGGCGCCGACCCGGCGAATCGCATGTCGCGATGCTAGCCCCGCTCACGCTCGGGTCAGGGAGCGAACGACACGCACATCGCTCCGACCGGGCAGGACGTGGTGGACGGCGGCCCGGCGTCACCCATGCAGCCAACACTGCACACGTTGCCTCCGTAGCCCGGGCCACAGTGCTGCCCCGACGGGCAGTCCGCGTCGGTGGTGCAGGGCTTGTTGACGCAGCCCGCGTCGTTGCCCGGGGAGCAGCTGCAGTTGAAGTTCATGCACTCCCACTGGTTGGAGAGGGGAGTCGTACTCACGTTGACGCAACCGCAGTTGAATTGACCGTAGTAGTCGCACGACACGGAGCCCACCCCACAGCACGCCGTAAATTGCGGGACGTCCGCGTAGGTGGCCGGGCAGGACGGGACGGCGCCGTCGCAGGCGATACCGGAGCCTCCATCGTCGTGAGAGCCGGCGGCGCTCCCGTCAGCGTCGCCGCCGGCGTCTGGCGCGCCCCCGTCGGAGGATGTGCCGTTGGCGACACCCCCGCACGCGACTGTCCCCGCGAGCGCGAGCCCGCACGCCAGGCGCCACGCTTTGCGCACGGTCTTCAGAGGCACTCGGCCTGGCAGTTCGGGCCGGCCTCGTCGGCGATCGTGACGCAGGTCGGCGTCGCGCTGGCGCAGACGCAGATCAGGTTGGAGCCGACCATGATGGCTTGCGGGCTGCCGCTGCTCTGGCAGGCCAGCGGAGTGCCGCCGTCTTCCGTGCACGTCGTCTTGACACCGCTGCAGACGTTGCACGGGGCGAGCGAACCGAGCGACCCCCCGATGGTGCAGTCGCCGGCATCGTCGATCTGGCAGTCGACGCCCGAGGCGGAGCAGAGCTCGGTCTGGCCGCCCTTGCTGCAGCACATGACCGGCGGCGGCGTGGCGTCTGCTTCGCTCGGCGCGTCGATCGGTGCGTCTGCGGGCGCGTCGGCTTCACCGTCGGTCATGACGTCGTGGCCTGCGTCGACAGGCGGCGCGGCTTCGGCAGGCGGCATTGCTTCCGGCATGCTTGCGTCGAACGGCGCATCGTTCGACGCGTCATGCATCTCGCCGTTGACGACGGGCGGCTGCTGACCGCCGCTACTGCCGCACGCCGTCAGAGCCAACATCACACCCATCATTGCTGCGCGATTCATGATCCAACCTCGCTTGCAGAAGCACGCGCTGATGATCGAGGACGATCTCGAGGACGGGCAAGAATCGTCCGCCCCCAAGACCCGGAATTGACAATTCTCGTCACCTACTCGCAAAGCGATCCCTCGGTGTTCCACGAATTGGACGACGCCGCGGATAACCACCTTGCCGACTGGTGTCCGTATCCCGTGCAAAGCAGACGCTGTGCCAACGCAGCGGGATCCGCGCTGGCGCGGATAGCGCTCGTCCAGGCTCGGGGCGTACGAGGTCGAGCTGCCGACGCAGTCGTACGTCTTTGCATCGCTTGATGATACTCGACTGGGTCGAGGCGGACGCGACCATGTTCCAATCGTCGCCTATTGACTCCGCGCGTCAGATTTCGAGTCTGTCGAGGTCCGCGATCAGGCCGGGGCCTACCGGCGTCCACGACAGCTTCTTCCGGGTGATGGCGCTCGAAGCCGGCATGTCGAGGCTGGCGAACATGGCCATCCAGCCGAAATGCGCCGCGACCTCTTCGCCGGTCAGGCTCACCACCGGCAGCTTCAGCGATCGACCGAGCGCCTCGGAGATGTCCTTCGCCGTCACCCCTTCTTCGCCCACGGCGTTGTACCGCGCGCCGGGCTCGGCCCGCTCGATGGCGAGCTTGTACAGCCGCGCGACGTCGCTCACGTGCGCGGCCGGCCAGCGGTTCTTCCCGTCGCCGACGTAGGCGACCCGCCCCTTCGCGCGCGAGATCTCGATGAGCGGGGTGATGAGCCCCTGCTTCTTCGTGTCGTGCACCTGCGGAAGGCGGACGTACGAGACGTTCACGCCGCGCGCGGCGACGGCCGCGCCGGTCTCCTCGGAGATCTTGCGCGGGTTGGCGTGGGTGGGGTCGTAGAAGTCTTCGCTTGCGAGCTCGCCTGGCGCGCGGCTCCCCATGCCGGTGCCCGACGTGATGACGAGCGGCCGCTTCGAGCCGACGAGCGCCTCACCCATGGCCTCGATGTTCCGCTTGTCCTTCTGACAATTCTCGACGACGCGCGAGAAGTCGTGATCGAAGGCGCAGTGGATGACTGCGTCGGCCTTCTCGGCGCCGCGGCGGAGCGTGGTCGGGTCTTCGAGGTCGCCCCGGTGAACCTCGGCACCCGCTGCCACGAGCTGCTTCGCCCCCGCATCGGAGCGGGTGAGGCCGAGCACCGCGTGTCCGGCCTGGATGAGCTCCGGGATGATCTTCGAGCCGATGAAGCCGGTCGCGCCGGTGAGGAAGATTCGCATGGGTTCTCCTTGCTACCCGTGGTCGGGCTGCTGGTGAGATGCCACGCTGGGCGGAGCGCTTTCTGCCGCCCGTTCGTATTTCTGGTTCAATCGTTCACGCGTCGCCCGGCCGCCCCGCCGCCCCCATGGACCCCCTCTCCGAAGTCCTGTCGCTGCTGAAACCATCGAGCTACTCCGCCGGAGGCTTCGGCACGCGGGGTGACCTGGCCATCCAGTGGCCGCGGCACGACGGCATCAAGTGCTACGCCCTCCTCTCCGGCGAGTGCTGGCTCGTCGTCGAAGGGACGGGCGACCCCGTCCACTTGCGAGCGGGCGACTGTTTCCTCCTGCCGCGGGGTCTCCCTTTCCGCCTGACGACGGACCTCGCCCTCGAGCCGGTGGACTTCCAGATCTTGCTCGCCAAGCGGCGCGTCGGTGGCATCGACAAAGAGGCGCGCGGCGCCAACCGCTTCCTCGCCGGCGGCCACTTCAGACTCGCCGGGAGCCACGCGAAGCTCGTCCTCGACGCGCTGCCGCCCATCGTCCACATCCGCGCCGAGGCCGACCGCGCCCAGATGCGCTGGGCGCTCGAACGGATGCACGAAGAGCTGAGCGCCCCGCGCCCCGGCGGCGCGCTCATCGCGCAGCAGCTCGCGTACGTGATGCTCGTTCAGGCCCTCCGCCTGCACCTCGCCGAAGGCGCCCACGCGGGGGCGAGCTGGCTCGTCGCGCTGACCGACCCACAGCTCCACGGAGCCATCGCCGCGATGCACGACGAGCCCGGCCACCACTGGACCCTCGAGAAGCTCGCCCGCCGCGCGGGTATGTCCCGCACCGTCTTTGCGCTCCGCTTCAAGGAGGTCGTCGGAGAGACCGCCACGGCGTACCTGACGCGCTGGCGCATGCTCCTCGCCGCCGAGCGACTCTCCGTCGCCGACGAGGCGGTGGCGACGATCGCCTCCGCGCTCGGCTACGAGTCGGAGAGCTCCTTCGGCAAGGCGTTCCGGCGCGTGATCGGGCATCCGCCGCGGCGGTTCGCGCGGGAGCGGTCGCGGGCGCAGACGGCGGGGTAGGGAGGGGGCCCCGCTAGTCGTCGCAGCCGTGGCCGCAGTCGATCCCGAACCGGCCACACACTGCGTCCTCGGCGAGCCCTTTCATCCAGTCCGCCGTCTCCTCCATCGTGGTGCGGTAGTGCAGGCCGCTCCAGACGCGTGCGTTGGCGGTGTCGTCGATGATCGCGCCCAGCGAGGGATAGCTTCGCGTCGGCACGACGGGCCAGCCGACGACCTGGTTGCCCGTGCTCGTCATCGTCAGGGCCAGGTCCTTCTCGAAGTAGAGGCGGAGCGCGCGCGTAGCGGCGGTGCCGTAACAGGCGTGGCCCGACGGGTACTCGGGGTGGTTGGCGCGGACGAGCGGGATCCAGCTCGGATCCGGGTGCGTGTGGGGGTTGCCGTCCTCGTCGGCGCGCAGGATGGCCTGGAACGGCCGCCAGAAGGCGTAGTGATACTTCGCCTCGAAGCAGGCGAGCATGCCGTCGCCGGTCGCGACGCCGACGACCACGAACGCGCGGGCCGCCTCGAGCTCGTCGAGGCCGTGCGCGATCACGATGTCGCGCACGTTGCGCGACCACATCGTGAAGCCGCCCTCGGTCCAGAACTGCGCCGCGTCGGTCTGCGCGGCGGTGCGGACGGTGCTGTTCTTGTCGCCGTAGAGCTCGAGCTCCTTCAGGTCGCGCGCGTAGCGGCGCGAGGCGATGTCGACGTGCGGCGGCGGACGGCGCGCCGAGGGCGACTTCGCGGTGAGCGGCACCACGTAGCGCATCGGGTAGTCCGCCGCGCCGGCGGTCGCGTAGTCGTTGGCGACGGCGACCGATTGCCAGACGCCGACGGTCGGCGGCGGGTTGGTGTACGTCGCCGTGTTGTAAAAGTTGTCGTTCGCGCGCGCGTCGAGCACCTCCTTCGCGACCTTCTCGCCGACGGCGATCCCGTCGGTCTTCGCCTGCGAATCGGGGATCCCGGCGAGGAACGCGTCGTACAGGCTCAGGTATGTCGCACGCGCCGCAGCGTTGCTGTCCACGCGCGTGTAGCCGACGCGGAACGCCGCGGTGGCGATCGCGGCGTCGAGGCTCGCGCCCTTGTGCGCCCGCACCTTCGCGAGGAACGGGTGGTAGCGACCGCGGATGGCGACCGCCGCGTCGTAGACCGCGATCTGGATGAGCGCAGACGTGTACGCCTGCGCGGCGTTGCTGCGGCCAGTGAACGCCGTGACCAGCCCCTGCGCGTTCGCGTGCCACGTGACGACCGCGTTCGGCGTGGCGGGCACGCTCGGCGCGCACAGCCCCTGCGTCTGGTTCGACGTCGCCTCGGGCTCGGCGTCCAGCGCGCATGCCGAGAGAGCCAGCGAACACATTACGAGCGCAACTTGCTTCATCGAAGACCTCCCCGTGTGGTGCGTCTCGATACGCAAGACCGGAACCACGCAGGCCACAGCGAACGGGACCCGTTCTGCGGAGGTTATTTGGTCCCGAGGGTATCGGCCCCTGCGGGCCAGCGCGGGAGCCGTACCGTGAACGTCGTGCCCTTCTCGCGGGTGGACTCGACGACGATGCTCCCCCCGTGGGCCGCCACGATCTCGTGCACGATGTACAGCCCGAGCCCCGAGCCCTCACTCTTGGTCCCTCGCGTGAAGGGGTCGAACAGGTGCTGCAACGTGTCCTCGGGGATCGGGTCTCCCTCGTTGTGCACGCGCAGCGCCGCCCACGCCTCGTCGCCCTCGACTTGCACGACGATGGGCGTGGACGGAGACCCGTACGCGAGGGCGTTGTTCACGAGGTTCACGATCAACCGGAGTAGCCTGCTGCGGTCCCACTCCCCGGTGGCGTCCCCGACGCAATCGACCTTCACACGGCACTCGCCCTTCGCCTGGAGTTCACCGGCGACCAGCGCCACCAACTCGCGCAGGTCGACCCTCTCGCGATGGAGCTGCAGCGTGCCGGTTGCACGCCTCTTCGTGTAGTCGGTCAGGTCGCCGACGACGCGCTCCATTCGCTTCACGGCGGACATGAGGCGCTCGAGCTTCCGGGTGGTCTCCGGCGGCAGGGGGTCGCGCTCGATGGCGCCGGCACTGATCAGGATCGTGTTCAGCGGTGAGCGTAGATCGTGGCCGAGGATGAGCAGCAAGAACTCGCGATCCTCCGCCATTCGCCGCTGCGCGATGAACGCGGCGGCTCGGTCCGCGGCGCTGCGGAGAATCTGTCTGTCCTCGGGGGAGAAGTCGCTCCGGGTGCGAGAGCCCATCTTCAGGACGCCGATGACCTCGTTGCCGTAGACGAGCGGTACGCCGTAGAGGGCCCTGACGCCGGCCATGCGGAGGATGGGGTTGCGCACGAGCGGGTCGGTCTCCGCTGACGGCGTGAACAGCGCACGCTTGTTCTCTGCGACCTTGCCCGCGAACCCTTCGCCGATGCCGAGGCTGAACTTGCCCTCCAGTTCCTGCTCGATGCCCACCGCGGCGCGCAAGACGAGTCGACCGTGGGTGCTGAGAAAGAGCACTGCGGTGTCCACCGCTTCGGTGCTCTCCAGGATGACGTGGAGGAGCCGGTGGAGGAATGCGTCTAGCGCCGGCGGCTCGTCGAGCAGTCCTTCGCACGAGATGCGCTCGAGCGCCTCGAGCAAGCGTGTCCGCAGCTGGTGGAACCTCGCCACCGCGCGCACGAGCGCCTGATCGATGACGTCGTTCAGCAACACGAGCGCTTCGGGGGCGAGCCGGCCGCCTTCCTCCGCGTTCAGCCGAAATAACGTGCTGCGCAGCGCCCAGTACTCCCAGCCAACCTGCTCGAGGTTGAAGCCCTCCTGCAGCCGCTCCACCGCATGCCGATCGGGTATGTCACTGCTCGGTGACGTGGGCCGGCCCTCGACCAGGTCGAGCACGCGATCGAAGAGCAGCGGGATGCGGTCGCGCAGCTCCCCTGGATCGAGCAGCGCTGCAGCCGGAATCGCCCGCACGGCGCGCTCCCACTCGGCCATCGCGCGGTCGCGGTTGCGGCGGAGGAACTCGGCGAGGCTTTTGCTGGCGGAGGTCGAAGAGGCGAGGGGGACGGGTTCTGGTTGCACGCGGGGCCTCGCATCGCTGCACGCGCAGTACCAGCCTCCGCACGGTCCGTGCGCCTGCTTGGCCCGATACGTGCGCCGCCCTTGGTTGTCCATGCAGGGACACTGCCAAAAGGACAGACTGGGCCGACCTGCGAACCCGAGCCGCAGACCGAGTACCTGCTGCGGTTCGAACGGCTGCTGAGCGGCGTCTCCTCGATGCTCATGGCCGCTCCCTCTTCGGAGATCTCCGGCCGAATCGAAGAGGCGCTGCGCGCGCTCGTCGAGTTCTTCGGTGTCGATCGCTCCGGCCTCGGTGAGTTCTCGGCCGACGGTCGGGACGCCTTCTCTCGCATCACCTATGGGCGCCCCGGGGTCCCGCTCCCGCTGCCGCTGAATGTCTCGCAGACCGAGACCGTGCCTTGGTACGCGCGAGAGCTGCTTCACGGGCGGGTCGTACGGATCGCTCGGATGTCCGAGCTGCCGCAGGAGGCCAGCCGCGAGCGCGAGCGCGCCCAGCAAGTCGGGATCAAGGCCCACCTGGCCGTCCCCGTCCTCGAAGCCGAGCGCGCAGCTCGCTCGGAAGCGGAACGGGCCATCGGTGTCCGCGACGACTTCCTCGCGCTCGCGGCGCACGAGCTGCGCACCCCGCTCACTTCGTTGCAGCTCGCGACTCAGGCCCTCTCGCGCTCGGAGCAGGCGGCCACGTACGCGCAGCCGACGCTCTCACCAGAGACGCGGTCCAGCATCGTCCGGCGATATCTCGGCACGATGGAGCGGCAGCTGTCGAGGCTCAACCTCCTCATCGAGCACCTGCTCGACGCGTCGCAGATCGTGGCGGGTCGGCTCGCCATGGTGAGCTCGGAGGTCGATCTGTCAGACGTCGCCCGGAGGGTCGTTGCGCGACTCGAGGAGCCCCTTCGCGCCTCGGGGTCCCGCGCCACCGTCGACGCGCCCGAGCCGGTCGTGGGCAACTGGGACTGCGCGCGATTGGAGCGGGTGGTCACGAGCCTCGTCGCGAATGCGATCAAGTACGGGGCAGGCGAGCCGATCGAGGTCATCGTCCGCGCGCACCCCAACGCGGCACGACTCGCCGTACGAGACCATGGGATCGGAATTCCGGCCGCCGACCAGGCGCGCATTTTCGGGCGCTTCGAACGCGCGGTTCCGTCGGAGCACTACGGCGGTCTCGGACTCGGTCTCTACATCGTGCAGCAGATCGCCGAGCAACTGGGTGGCAACGTGACATGCGAGAGCGTGCCGCAACAGGGCTCGACGTTCACGGTCACCCTGCCGCGCACGGAACGCTAGAGAGGTTCGCGCGGACAATCGAGCCGCTTGGCGACGTGGTGCGGCTCTTCCGCCGGGTCATCGCTTCGACTTGCGCTTGGCCGCACGGCCCTTCATCTCGGCGATCACGGCGCGGTGGCTCACGACGCGTCCGGCCTTCTCGTCCTCGAGACCAGCGTCGATCGCCTCGAGGAGACGCGCTGTGTCGCTCAGCCGATCGAACTCGGCAGGCGACACCAGGACGCCCGCAGCCTTGCCATTCTGCGTGATCACCACTGGATTCCCCGTGTCCGCCACGCGCTTGAGCCAGTCCGCCGCCTGAGCCTTGAAGTCGCTGACGGGAACGATGTCCTCTGAGATGCGGACTGATCGCATGCGGGAACCTCGGTCTGAATATAGACCGTTATCGGTCCCGTCACCACCGGGCGGGACGGTCTCGAGCAATTCCTCCTGACGCTGGCTGAGAGCAGCGCGCGTGCCACAGTCGAGGTGACGGCGATGCAGAGGGGGGCGGAGAGGTGGGCGGGGTAGGGGGAGGCGAGCACCGAAGTACGGGTTCAGCGGCGGACGCCTCCACGTCGTTCGCCGAGCAGCACATGCACGGTCCCACCGCGCTGGACAATGGCGATGAGCGGTCGCGTGTAAGTCGCTGAAATTCGGCGGATGCGGTGGAGGGCGGCTACGAACACCTGCGCCATCTCCGCACCGTTGATGCCCCCCGCCGTGAGAACAAACGCGGCGACGTTGGCGTCCTCCAGCGCGCGCCGCTCCTTCGGTCGGCGACGGATGTACTTGTCCTTCGTGACGACTACCCACCCGCGTGCGCCGACCTCCCGCAGCCAGACCTCGTCGGCGCAGTCGTTGGCGAAGTGATCGTCGTGGATCTCCACTTGGACGCCCTCCGCGCGCAGGGCTCCGGCCACCTCCCCGCGACCCAGACAGCGATCCACGAAGACGATGAACTGCTCGGGCTCAGTGCTCGGCGACCGAGGCACCCTCCCACCGAACCGCGGCCTCGACCTTCTCTCGCGCGATGCCGTAGTCGGCAGCCAGCGCATCGATGCTGTCGCCCGCGAAGAAGCGCTCCGCCAAGACGCCGGTCACGACGCCGGTTCCGGTCAGGACCGGCTTGCCGGAGCATCGCGTCGGGTCGATCTCCACGTCGTAGGGATCATCACTCGGAGAATGGCGCCACGGGAACACACGGTTCGCCAAGCCGCGTTCATCGCGCTTGATGCGCTTCAGCGAGCTCTCCAGCGTCTGGCGCATCGCCGTCTGACCCGACTGCGAGACGTTCAGCAGCTTCGCGTACTCCTCGACGAAGAGATCGACGCCATCCGTGAGGAAATCCTGCTCGATGAGCGGGCGATCCAGCCGCTTCTCCTGCGCGACGTACGCGATGGCACGCCTCACGCGCTGCATGCTGACGTCGTGAGCGCGGCGCATGCTCGCGAGCACGTAGAGCTCGACCAGGTTCCAGAACGAAAGGCACACCGGCTTGCGCTGCGCAGGTGAGATCAGCGCGGGGGCGTGCTTGCGGCCCTGCAACCGCTGGCCTTGCAGCCAGGCAGACAGCGTCGAGCGCGGCAGCGCGAGATAGTGCGCGGCTTCGGCGAGCTGGTAGACCGGCTCGTCCCGCGGATCGATGCGCTGGGGCCTGGCGTGGCGCACGGTGAACAAGGTACCGCGCCCGCTCCTAGCAGGCCATAGCGTGGCATTTCGCCAGGTTGCGCCTCAGCCGAGGACAGCCTCAGTGGACGACGCGAAGCTTCGGGATCGCGGCTGGCGCGGGTCGCGCGAGCCAGAACGAGCTGCAGACGCCCGACGTGCAGCAGGTTTGCGTAGCAGTCGCCGAGCCTCCCGTCCGACGGGGAGGGATCTATGGCGACCGGCACGTTCAGACGGCGGAGCAGGCGCGCCGTGCAGCGAAGCGTGAACACGGCGCGATCAGGTAGCACGGGCCGACGTGGTCCAGCGCGAGGAGCTCCTCCACACGCACCCTGCCGTGAGCGAGGCGCTCCTTCAACTCAGCCACTTCCTCCGGCGTGAGGTCCCAGGCCGTGCAGGTGCTCGACGGCCTCACGCAGCTCGTCGATCGAGACGTCGTCGTCGATCACGGCTACTGCGTTCCCGCATCGTACGGGACGAGACAACATGTTGTGCTGCTCGGACAGTCCTGCGCACTCTCAGGAGCCGATACCCCGCATGGGGGACGGCACACGCCGTTCTGGCAGAGTGCTGCAGTCGACTGGCAGCTTCCCCCAGCCGAGGCACAGGCGCTCTTCGTTGGTGACGACGAGGACGACCCACACGCAGTGGCCGCGACGGCGATGGCGCCACTGATGCTAACGGCAAGCCAGATTCGACCCTTCACGATGCTTCGAGCCTAGCCACGCCGCGTGCCAACGTCACACAGCGCCCGGGTTCAAATTAGGACAGTGCCTCCCAGCGGCGTCGAACGACGGTTCGGCTGGGTCCTCGACAACACACTCGCTGCCCTGAAGGAGGAGATGATCCGCACCCGAGGTCCCCTGGTGCGGCAATACCGCAGCGCCGAGGCGCCCATCGAGTCCGCGCTCGAGTGGGTC
>DATJYG010000187.1:0-11838 GCA_035499695.1 Polyangiaceae bacterium | reverse complement strand
AAGATGGCGCTCCAGGCGCGGTCGGGCTCCGGACCCGGCGATCCGAAGGTCCTCCCCGTGAGCGCGAAGGACACGACGCGCGCTGCCCCTTCCACGTCGATCGCGACCGCCGCCGACGCGTCTTGCTCCTGCTCCTTCATCGGCGCGGCGAAGTCCGAGAGCCTCACCTCGCACGCGGGCGGCGGCCCGACGAACACGTTGCCCGGCGCGAGGGCTCCATGCGCCACGCCGCGCTCGTGCAGCGGTGCCAGCGCGCGCGCCAGACTGCGCGCGAGTGCGACTGCGTCGGCCGGCACGAGCGGACACAGCTCGACGAGCTGCGCGAGCGACGGCCGCGCGCTCAGCTCCTGCACCGCGAAGGGCGCGCCGCTCTCGGGATCGACGCCCGCGTCGAGCGGCGCGAGGGCGGCGCTCGTGATGGCCGCGGCGGCCTCCCCGGCTCGCCGCAAGGAGTCCAGCGTGCCCGCCGGCATCGACGGGTCGTAGACCTTGAGCGCCACCTCGGACGCGTCGCCATTCGACGCGCGGTACGTCGTCGACATCGCGCCGCGCCCGATTCGCGACGCGACCGTGTAGCGGCCGCCGACGACGGTGCCCGGCGCCAGATCCGGCGCGCTCACGCCCCGGGCCCCTGCCTCGGCGTGCCGTCCGCCGGCGGAGCGATGGGCTCGAGCAGCTTCGCCGCCTCCTGCGCGCGCTTCAGGTGCGGCCGCGCGAGGAAGACCGCGTACGACGCGTGCTCGTGCAGCCAGTTCCCGAGCACCTCCTCCACGGCCTGCGCGTCGGGCCGGCTCGCGAGGTTGGCCACGACGCGCGCGGCGTCGAGCCGTCCGTCGTCGGCGGGACCGGCGCCCTCGAGCAGCTTGCCCAGCGGGACGTCCTTGGCGCGCTCGGCCAGCTCCTCGCGCACGACGTCGCCCTGATCGATCGCGTCGAGCTCGCGCAGCAGCAGCGACACGGCGTCGTTGTACACGTCGACTGCCGCCTTCGCGCCGAGGCGAGGCGCGCGGATCGTCGCGTACCCCGCCTGCACGAGCTGGAAGACGGCGCGCGTGACGTCGAACTCGTTCGCCCCGAGCGCGCGACAGAGGTCCTCGACGGATCGCTTGCCGTCCATCGCCGCGAACACGCGCTGCAGCGACGACTCCGGCGGCGAGGGCTTGGCGACGGGCACCGGAACGTGCAGCGGCGACGGGATACGCGCGTGGAAGAAGCGCGTCTCGTGGATGCGGCGAATTCCGTCGCGCACGAGGGACGGCACCGACAGCCGATGGCGCGCCGCGAGCTCACGCTCGTCGAACGAGTCGAGGAAGTAGAACGCGCCCTCGCCGACGACGAGCAGCGCGTGGAATATCTCCTGCACCTGCACCGCCATCAGCTCGTAGAGGCGGTCGCGCGCGACGAAGCCGAGCTGCACGGCGGCCTCGCCGAGGCGCAGCGGGTTGCGCGCCGTGGCCTCGCGGCACGCGGTGAGCTGCTTCTCATCGAGCACGCCCAGCTTGAGCATCGCCTCGCCGAGCCGCTCGCCTATGGCCGAGGAGCGCGCGGCGACGACGTACCCGGCGTCGAAGTAGACCGACCGGGTGGCCTCCGGACCGACCACCACGAGCTCGCCCTTCTTCGCGGTCTGCCCGAGGAACGACGCCACGTCGCAGAGCACGCCGGGCGAGTGCACCTCCCCCGAGAGCAGGACGGCGCGCGAGTCGAGCGCGCTCGCCGCCTCTTGCCGGAGGAACACCAGGTGTGGCGGCGACGGCAGCACGTGGAACGAGCCCTCGCGTCCCTGCATGCGCACGCGCGCCGTCTCACCAATCGGCTTCGCGACGCCGTCGGCGTCGATCCGCACGATGTCGTCGCGCGCTTCGGACATGGGTCGGGAGACAGGATACAGCAGAAGAAAGAAACCCCAGTCGCGGTTTCACTCTGCGTCGCCAAGTAGGAGGCGGTGGGCGCCGTACTGGCGTCTCTCCATCCGACGGCTCGAGAGCGCGTGACTGAAGAACCGCATCAGGTCGCCCAGGGTCCCGACGCCCGCGAGTCCCTCGATGGAGATGCCGATGCCGAACGCCTCCTCGATCTCTATCGCGATCAGCACGAGCTCGAGCGGCGTGAGGTCCAGGTCGCGCTCCAGACGCTGGCGGGGGTGCAGGGCCCGCGACGGGCAACCGACGTGACGGGCGATGGTGCTACGCACGAATGGCATACCGTTTCTCATGGGTCCTCCGTGACGGTGCAGGGTCGCTGCACGGGGTCAGCGTCCCTGCGAGCGGTGGTCTTCCCATCGAAACAGGAGGCAACACGCGCGCATCACATGGGAGGAAGGAGCTCACCGAGGGCTCCCTCGGCTGGCGGCGGTGGCATGTCTATCGGACGGCAGAAGAGGCGCTCGCCGTCGCGGTCTGGCGCGCAGGTGCCGTGAATCTCGCGATCCCGCAGCTGCACGGTGCAGGCCTCGCCTTCCGACTTGGACTGGCAAGCTGCGTACGCCTCCGGCGGCAGAGGCGGAGGTCCGTCCGCGCGAGCACGCTGAACGAGAGCCACGAGAGAGACCGTCGCTGCGGAGACGACGATGGACGACGAAACGAACACAGGCAACTTCATGTGGAGCCTCCTGGGCTGGGTGACCCCCACAACTTGCGTGTCGGGTGATGCGCCGACGTTGCCGTCGTCTTTCGAAGTGTTTCTAACCAGGCTCCCCGCCGTCGTCGGGAGGCGGACCACCTCCCGGGCCTCCTCCGCCAGGTCCACCGCCGGGCCCCGAAGCGTCGTACATGCTCGTGATGGGAAGGCGAATCGTGAGCGATGCCGAGTAGCCGCTCGTGTCGTCGCCGGTGAGCGCCAGAACGTTCGCGCCGTCCTCCTCCTGGGCGAAGACGTGATCGCCGGCGTTGGTCGTCGGGTTCTTTCCCTTCGAGGTGTAGGGGGAGACGGTGGTGTAGAGGGTGTCGACGAACGTCTGATCGAAGAAGCACTGCGTCGTGTTCGTTTCGTCGTTCGTGGCGGACGCCTCGCTGTATGAAGAGCGCACGCGCAGGTGGATGTGCGTCGTCCTTCCGGCGTACCAGCCGGGGATGATCGTCTTGAAGGTCACCCGCCCGCTGGCGTCGGTGACCTGGTATCCGCGCAGCCACTGGTCGGTGGCGGTGCCCTCGGACGAGATGTCGGAGTAGACGCCGGAGGCGTTGCAGTGCCAGATGTCCACCTGCGCACCGACGTAGGGTTCGCAGTTCTTCTCGACGTCCACGACGGTGATCGTGAGCGTGAGGGGTACTCCCGGCTGCGTATTCGTCCCGTCGAGGTTCGAGAGGATGCTGCTCCGGTCGAACCCCGCCGCGCTGTCGTCCGCGAAGTAGGGACCGACCTCGCCCTCGGGAGTCACCTCGCACGCGCCCGCCTCACCTGCCGTGGCGTCTGTTCCCGTCTCGGCTGCCTCGTCCGCGCCCGTGTCGAGAGACGAGTGTCCGTCGGGTCCGGCGTCGGAAGACGACTCCGAGATCTCCTTCCCCGTTCCACAGCCGAAAGCCAGAGCGCCGCCGGCTCCGACGAGTCCGGCGATGGCGCGACGACGGGTGAGCTGATGCCGGCCGCTATCGGTTCTCCTCATGCGCGAGTCTCTCCTCTCACGGCTATCTGTGGCGAGGAGATGGCCACTCGATCGCGATCGAAACACATTGAAACATCGAGCCTCGTTCCCCGGCCGTCCGAGCGGTGACATGCTGCAGGCGATGTCCCGCCCCGCTCGCGGCGCGCTCGTGTGGCGCCTGTACCTCCTCGGGTTCATCCAGATCGCGCTGCTCGCGGTCGCGGTCGTCGGCGTCGGACACCTGATCGGTCGACCGCCGCCTCCAGGGCCGCCGCCTCACATGGGTCCTCCGCCGGACGTTGGTCCCCCCCACGCCTCGCCCCCCGGGCCCTCGAGGCCGAGCCCGTGGCCTCCTGTGCTGACGTTCCTCTTCAGCGGCCTGGTCATCGTCGGAGTTGGCGCCTTTCTCACCGCGCGGTGGATCGTGCGGCCTCTCGAGGCAATATCGGGCGCCGCCCGCCAGCTCGGTGCGGGCGATCTCACCGCACGGACCGGGGTGCAGCGCAGCGACGAGCTCGGCGACGTGGGCCGCGCGTTCGACGAGATGGCCGAGCGCGTACAGACACTGCTGCTCGCCGAGCGCGAGCTCCTCGCGAACGTGTCGCACGAGCTACGAACGCCCCTCGCTCGCCTGCGCGTCGCGCTCGACATCGCCGGCGAGGCCGGGGCAGACGCTGGGCGCGTGTCGATGGCCGAGATGGCGTCGGACCTCGCCGAGATCGAGGCCATCGTCGAAGACATCCTGACGGCGACGCGCCTGGACATCGAGCAGGGCAGGGCCGGCACGCCGACGCTCGCTCTCCATCTCGAGGAGGTTTCGCCCGGCACGCTGTGCGAGCGGGCGGCGGAGCGGTTCCGCGGGCGCCACCCCCGGCGTCCGCTCGACGTTTCGCTGGGCGAGGCGGCTGACGTGCGAGCGGACCAGGTGCTGCTGCGACGGGTGCTCGACAACCTCCTCGAGAACGCGGACAAGTACTCTCCGGACCCGACGCGCCCCGTGGCTCTTCGCACGTCGACCCAGCACGGGAAGGTCGTCTTCGAGGTTGTCGATCGAGGGATCGGGATCCCGACCGGCGACCTCCCGCGAGTGTTCGACGCGTTCTTCCGTGGAGACCGCAGTCGCGCACGGAGCACCGGCGGCGTCGGGCTCGGACTGACGCTCGCCAGGCGGATCGTGGAGGCTCATGGCGGCACCATCGAGATCACGAGCACGGTGGGTGCTGGCACGACCGTGCTCGTGGCTCTGCCGCCCGCATCCGTCGTCCCGGGTGTTTCGGATTGTTAAGGCGCCTTCCCTCCACGGTGGCCGGGTGGAATGCTTCCATCGGGATGCCCCCGCCCTCGGCGCATGCGCAGGAGCCCGTCACGGTCGTCTACGTGGAAGACGACGAACGGCTCGGGCGCCTCACCAGTCAGTACCTCGCCTCGCACGCGATCGATGTCCGGCTCGTGCCGCGCGGCGACCTCGCGCTCGCCGAGATCCTGAGGGTTCGACCCGACGTCGTGCTGCTGGATCTGATGCTGCCTGGCAGCGACGGAATGCAGGTCTGCCGCGCGCTGCGTGAACGCATCGACGTGCCCATCATCATGGTGACCGCACGCGGCGAGGAGGCGGACCGCGTCATGGGCCTCGAGGGAGGGGCTGACGACTACGTCCCGAAGCCGTTTTCGTCGCGCGAGCTCGTCGCACGCATCCGTGCACAGGCCCGGCGCGCCCGCGGCCGGGCTGGACCGCCCCGCGAGAGACTGACCGTCGGCGACATCGTGATCGACGCAGCTCGCATGACCGTCACGCTCGCCGGCAAGCCGGTGGTGCTGACGACCTTCGAGTTCGCTCTGCTGCGTGCGCTCGCGGAACGGGCAGGCCACGTCCTCAGCCGCGAGCAGCTCCTCGAGCACGTCCACGGGTCCTCGGAGGAAGCGTTCGATCGGTCGATCGACGTTCACGTCTCGCGTCTGCGTCACAAGCTCGGCGACGACCCCAGGAACCCGCGCCTGCTGAAGACGGTACGCGGCGTCGGCTACGTCCTGACGTAGACCCGCACCTCGACCCGTCAGGGCTGCCGCAGAACGAGGACCATGCCCGCTGCGAGCAAGGCCAGTCCTGCGAGCTGACGCAACGCGATGACCTCGCCGAGCACGAAGCGAGAGACGAGCGCCACGCACACCACACCGGAGCACAGGTGCATCGCGGCCATCTGCGCACCGCTGAACGCGCCGTAGCCCCAGCGCGTGGCAAAGACGTTGAGCGAATACTCGGGCAGCACGATGGCCCAGCTCAGCGCGAGCGCCGACCAGAACCCGAGATCCGCCCTGAAACGCAGGTGCGCGAGCCATGCCGTCGCCATGAAGGCACCGGACGCAAAGATCATCAGGGGCACGAGAAGGGTACGGGACGGCATCGCGGGAGAAGACTACTCGTCAGGCGCCCGCCATAGCGGCGGTCGTCCTGACGCGAACCCCCTGACCCACCCTCACTTCCGGCTGGTAGGCGGGCCCGCGTCTTCCTCGTCGACCGGAGGCGGCGGCGTCAGGTCAGTGGTGACGGCTCCTGACTCCTGCGGCGTCGCGTCCGCGTTCACGGGCGGGGGCGGGCCGGTGTCGGACCGTTCGTGCATCTGGACCCAGGCACGGATGGCGTCGGTCACAGCTCGCCCGAGGTCGCCGTACTGGTACTTCTCGGCCAGCTGCACGAAGCGCTCGTAGAGGCCCGCCTCGTGCTCGTCCAGCAGCTGCCGGATGCTCATGGCTCTCGGCGCTCGGTGGCGGAAGAGCGGAGCTTCCCCCAGCAAGAGGGGCATCGCGCTTCGATGACCGGCTGGCCGCTGCGATCCATCCGGCGGCCGATCCTCCAGCCGTGCTTGATGCTGACGAGCGTGGAGCCTTCGTCGGCGCTGACCTCCGGCGAGAGAGCGCCGCAGTCGATGCACGTGAAGCGCTGGCCAATCACTGCCCCGAATCGTATCGCGACGAGGCACCCAGCGGTCGGCGGGAATGGATTGTTTAGAAAGTGTGAATGTCCTCTAGAGCCCGGTGCGGGACTTGTATCTCTGGGCCGAGATGGTCGCCCGCGGGGACGAGCTCACGTCGATCGCGGAGGTCCACGCGGAGCAGCAGCGCTGGCGCGAGCGAGTGTTCGCGGGGCTCGTCTGGGCGGTCGCGGGCGCGATTGCCATCGCAGCGGCGATGCTGGCTTTCGCGGGAGACAGGCGGAACGCGCTGCTCTTCGTACTGCTCGATGTCCCTCCTCCGCTGATCGCGCTGCTGCGCAAACGCGCCCCCTTTCGCGTCGCCGCCTGGATCGCCAGCGCCCACTTCTACCTGGTCTGCTTGACCGGCCTCGGGTTCTCGGGCCTGGCCCCGAACGTGGTCGTCGGGTGCGCGTGGCTCGTGGTCTTCGTCACCCTCCTCCTCGGGAGGCGGGCCGGGGCGACGATCCTCGCGCTGTCGTCCGCCACGCTCGTGGTCGGAGCGGTTCTCCATCACGCGGGCGTGCTCGTCGCGTCGCCTGCTTACCGGGCATTCGCGGTCCTGGGGCCCTCGGTCGTCGCACGCATCGTGTTCATTTACACGGCCCTCGGCGCGCTGAACGTCCTCGGCGTTTCCTATCTGCTCGAGCGTGGCGATCGGCTCCTCCGCCAGTACGCCGGCGCGCTCGTGCGGCTGCGGGACGAGGAGCACGAGGCGCGGCGCGCGCGCGCGGAGCTCGAACGTCAGAAGGAGGCCTTCCGGAGGGCGCGCGAGCTCGAGATCCTGGGGCGACTCGCCGGGATGGTTGCGCACGACTTCAGCAACGCGCTTCTCGTCATTCAATCCAACGTCGACCTCATTCGGCGCGACCCGGAGCATCTCGCTGCGGGGCTCGGTCTGATCGACGGCGCCGTCGTCCAGGCGACGTCTACGACGCGGCAGCTCCGCGGGTTCACGCATCAGGCGTCCGCGCCGGCGAGGCCCATCGTGCTCGACGCGACCGTGGTGCGGACGGCCAAGTTGCTGCGGCGCGTGCTGCCGCCGAACATCGAAGTGAGCGTCGCCGCAGACGAGGGCGTGACCGTGCTCGCCGACGAAGGCCGGGTGCAGAGCATCGTGACGAACCTCGCGCTCAACGCGCGCGACGCGATGCCACGCGGGGGCAAGCTCGACCTGTACGTCCGCAAGGCGAGCCCCGCCGAGCTGGAGGCGGGCGGCCTCGGGGTTCCGTGCGGCGTGGTGAGCGTCAGGGACGACGGCACCGGCATGTCCGAGGACGCGCTCGCCCACCTGTTCGAGCCGTACTTCACCACGAAGGGCGCTGCCGGCACGGGGCTCGGCCTCGCGTCGGTCAAGTCGGCGGTGGACGCCGCGGGCGGTCGGATCCTCGTGACGAGCGCGCGAGGACGGGGAACGGAGGTTCGGATTCTCTGGCCCCTCTACGAGGGGAGCATCACGAGCGTCGAGGGAGACGCGAGCGCCGCTGCGGGCATGGGGCCCACCGGCACGGTGCTGATCGTCGAGGACCAGGAGCCCGTTCGCGTCGCGATGGCTCGCCTGCTCGCGTCGGCTGGGTTCACCGTCCTCGAAGCTGCGGACGGTGACGAGGCGCTGACGATCGCTCGTCGCTATCGCGCCCCCATCGACGTGCTCTGCATCGATTGCGTCATGCCAGGTGTCTCGGTCCAGCAGACGATCGAGGGCTTTCGCACGCTCTTCCCGTCGGCGCGGGTGATGCTGTGCTCCGGCTACGCACCGGAGGAGTCGGCGCCCAGCGAGGAGTCAGTCGATGCGGTCGTGACGAAGCCCTTTGAATCGGAAGCTTTCGTGCGGGTCGTGGGCTCGCTGGCCGCTCGCGCGCGGCAAGCCGCCGACTCGAGCGACGACGTGCGCTGACCGACCA
The DNA here is from genome assembly GCA_035499695.1 of Polyangiaceae bacterium. GTDB lineage: Bacteria > Myxococcota_A > Polyangia > Polyangiales > Polyangiaceae > Palsa-1150. The sequence goes on along the minus strand of DATJYG010000187.1, from coordinate 3,382 downwards.
CACTGAGCGAGAAAAATCACGCGGCGCTTCAAAAATCGACTGCGAACGGGCGCAGGCGCCTTACTATCATAATGGGGATAGTTGGCGCAGTGGCCGTTCCATCCGACGTCCTTCTCAGCTCCAGCATGCGGACGTCGCCCCCCGAGGCGACGCTGGCACGCGCCCGGATTTGGGCGCGCGCGCTCGGGATCACGCGCGTCACGGACATCACGCGGCTCGATCGGGTGGGCATCCCGGTCTACGCGAGCGTCCGGCCGAGCGCGGCGGTCGGATCGCTCTGCGTCAATGCCGGCAAGGGCTTCCGGCCCATCGAGGCCGAGGTCGGCGCCGTCATGGAGGCCATCGAGTTCGCCCTCGCCGAGCCGGGCGCGTCGCACGTGACCGCGGTGCGAGCGACCGCGCGCGACGTGCTCGACGGGCGCCAGCGGCCCGAGGCCGTGCTCGATCTGTGCCCCAAGCTCGGGGTGCGTATCCGCCTAGACGCGCCGATGGAATGCGTCGTCGCACACGAGATCACGACGGGCGATCGCGCGCTCGTCCCCGCGGAGCTCGTGTTCTTGCCGTATCGACCACACCCTCGGCACAGGCCCACCTTCGGGGCGACGTCGAACGGACTTTCGTCCGGCAACACGCTGGCGGAGGCGACGGTGCACGGTCTCTGCGAGCTCGTCGAGCGCGACGTGCGCTCGTTCCAGGCCGTCCGCGACACGAGCGCGCCGGTGGATCTCGACACGGCGCGCGGCGCGCCCGCCGTGATGGTCGAGGCGATTCGCGCGGCGGGGCTCGAGCTGTACGTGCGGACGGCGAAGAACGAGTTCGGCCTCGCCTACTTCACGGCGATCATCAACGACCCCGAGGCGTGCGTGCCACAGCTGCTCAACGGCGGCTTCGGGTGCCACCCGCACCGCGACGTCGCCTTCGTGCGCGCCGTGTCCGAGGCGGCGCAGAGCCGGCTCGCGTCCATCCACGGAGGACGCGACGACCTCGTCGGGACGCACGCGCGCTTCCGCGGGTGGAGCGGCGCGCGCAAACGCGCCTTCGTGAGGCGAGTGGTCGAGAAGGCAGCGCGCGGCGAGCCCGTGCCCTTCGCGAGGGTCGACGACCACAGCGAGAGCGTGAAGACCGTCGAGCAGTGCGAGCGGTTCGTCCTCGGGCGCCTCGCGGCGCACGGCTTGGACAAGGCTTACCGCGTGGCGTTCTGCCGGCCCGAGGACGACCTGCAAGCCGTGCGCGTCATCGTGCCGCGGCTCGAGTTCTTCGACGAGTCCCTGGCCCGCGTGGGGCCGAGACTCAGGGATCACGCGCATGCGGCTTAGCGTCGGCGACTTCGCTTCATCACTGAACTGATCGACTGCGGCGGGAGGGGTAACGACGATGCAGCACCGGCCGGGCGCGGCGCGCTCCAAGGAAAGGGTCGTCATGTACGTGGGGCCGACGATGGCCCCGAGCCCTCGCGCGCGGGCGCTTGCGAGAGGGTCGGTCCGAGTGCGTCCGCCGGTGCGGCGGCTCGACGTGGCAAAACTCGTCGAGGCGGAGCGCGAGCCTGGCGTGCTCGTGATCGTCGACGGCGTCTTTCACGACAAGCTGGCCGTCGGGCACGCGGAGATCCGCGACGCGATCGACGCGGGGTGGCAGGTGTGGGGGCTGTCGTCGATGGGCGCGATCCGCGCGCGCGAGATGGCACCGCTCGGGATGCGCGGTTTCGGGCGCGTGTTCGAGCGCTTCATGGGCGAGGAGGACTTCCAGGACGACGAGGTCGCGCTGTTGCACGAGGGGACGGCGCCGTATCGCGCCGTGACCGAGCCGCTCGTGCACTTGCGGGCGGCGATAGGGCACCTGGTGGGGCGCGGCATCGTCGCCGAGGCCGACGCGACGGCCGTCGTCGCCGATCTGAAATCGCGATGGTTCGGAGAGCGCACCGTGCGCGGGACCATCGAGGCGCTCGTGCGCAGGGCGCGAGATGCGGCGGATGCGATCCGGCGGGAGATGAGTGATTTCCGCAGGTTCGCGCTCAAGACCAGTGATCTCGAACGTTTCTTGGAACAGCAACCTTGGTCAATTGAAAGAGGAGGGACCCGATGAAAACGAATAGGAAGTCGAACCAGAAGTCCGTTGGGATCTCAATGAATGCACGTGGTCGCCGAAGCTTGCGCCAAGCGGCACGAGGTACGTCCGAATCGGCTGGTGCGTGGATCGGAGTGGACTCTGCGCCGCCGCGTCGCCGCTGAGCCTCTCCTTGCGCATGGGCTCCGAATGTAGGAGAACCTGGGTGCGGGGCCCAGCCCATGCATCCCGGAGACCTCGTCGATAACCGCTTCGAGATCCTGCGCAGCGCGGGCTCGGGCGGCATGGGCGTCGTCTATCGGGCCCACGATCGAAGCACCGGTAGTGACGTCGCCCTGAAGGTGCTGCTGGAGCAGGAAGGTAAGCTGGCCGATCGCTTCGAGCACGAAATCCAGCTCCTTTCGGCGATCCAGCACCCACACATCGTCGGCTACGTCACACACGGCACCAACGCCGCGGGGGCGCCCTACCTCGTCATGCCCTGGCTCGATGGGCATGATCTCCAGGAGCGCCTCCGCGGCGGTCCCTTGTCCGTCGAGGAGACGGTCAGGCTGGCGCGTCACGTCGCGGACGCGCTGGCATGCCTGCACGGCAAGCGCCTCGTGCACCGCGACCTCAAGCCGAGCAACCTCTTTCTGCCCGGCGGCAGGATCGATGACGTCCAGGTCATCGACTTGGGCATCGCTCGAGCGACGGTGCCCGAGCGGCCCCTGACGCTCTCCGGCGCGCTGGTCGGCACGCCGGGCTTCCTCGCGCCGGAAGTCGCGCTCGGTGATGCCGAGATCTCCCCGACAGTCGACATCTTCGCCCTGGGCTGCGTCCTCTTCGAGTGCTTGACGGGGCAGCGACTCTTCCGAGGGTCGCACCTCATGGCGGTCCTCGCGAAGATCCTCGTCGAGGAGGCTCCGCGTGTGCGCGACATCCGGCGAGACGTGCCCGAAGAGCTCGACCGCCTCGTCCAGCGGATGGTGGCCAAAGACCCGGGGCTGCGCCCACGCGACGGGGCTCAGCTGGTCGAGTGGCTCGGGGACATCACACGGGGATCGCTCCGGCTGACGCAACCATCGATCACGACCACCGAACGTCGAGTCGTCAGCGCGCTCGTCATCGTCCTGCCCCCGTCCCGCGTGCCGGAGCAGGGTGAGAGGAGCGGGATCGACACGCTCCGCGCAGCGGCTCGGTTCGTCGTCCGCGTCCAGGTGCTGGATCGGTGGACGGCGATTGCGCTCGCCTTCGACGGCCTCGATGCTGCCGACCAAGCATCCGTCTTGGCGCGCTTCGGGCGTCATATCCAAACGAAGTTTCCTGGAGCCACCCT
>DATJYG010000186.1:0-12324 GCA_035499695.1 Polyangiaceae bacterium | reverse complement strand
TCTCGTGGTGCTTGAACAGCAGGTTGTGAATGTGCGCCTGGCAGACCTTGCTCGGATAGCACGGGTCGACCGAGCCGTACTTGCAGCCGGCCTGCCACATCTCCTCGGAGGTCTCGTCGGAGAACACGACGTTGCGCGTGTCGAGGCCGATGGTCTCGAAGTAGGTCCGCCAGAACGGGCCCGTCGAGTAGAGGTTGAGCACGCGCGGGATGCCGATGCGCACCCTCCGGCGCGCCTCCCACGACTCCTTCGACGACCGCTGGAACGGCCGCTTCACGGCGACGCGCCGCAGGCCGAAGAACCCTTTCTTCACCTCGACGTCGTCGGTCGGTGCGCCTTGCTCGGGCATCGGCGCCGTGTCGTAGACGTGCATGAAGGCGCGCTTGGCCTCGTAGTCGACGAGGTTCGGGAACTCCTTGGCGATCTTCTTGCGCTCCTCGACGAGCGAGAGCATCGCCTCCTTGCTCTCGACGGTGCCCTTCTCGCAGGAGAACCCGGCGATGTAGCGGCTCGTCGACCCGTCGGGCCGGCGCGTGTCGATGAACGTGCGCTTGCAGTTGTTCTCGCAGAAGTGGCACGTCGTCTCGTCGTCGTTCTTCGTCGTGTACTCGAGGTCGATGGCGGCATCGATCCCGATGAAGGTGCTCCGCCCGCGGCGCTTGACGATGCGCATCGTCTCCATCGCCGCGCCGATGGCGCCAGCCTCGCCGGTGTGCGGGTGCACGTACACCTCGGCGCCCGGCACGCGCTCCTTGATGTAGTCGACCTGCGCCTTGACCGCCGCGAGGTTGTACTGCGTGCCTCCCTGGAGCACGAACTTCGTGCCCAGCGACGCGAGGCGCGGGATCTGCACGACGTACTGCCACACGTTCTTGGGCAGCACCTGCGCGAGCCCCGCCAGCATCTCCTCCTTCGAGAAGCCTCCCTTCTGGAAGTTGACGCGATCGGTGTCGAGGAAGACGGCGCACCCGTAGGAGAACTTGGGCGCGAGCTCCGCCTGGAACGCCACGTCGGCGAACTGCGTGACCGGCACGCCGAACGAGTCGCTCGTCGCCTGCAGCAGCATCCCGTTGCCCGCCGAGCACGAGTTCGACAGGCGGAAGTTGGCGATGTCCCCGTTCTTCATGAAGAGGACCTTGATGTCCTGCCCGCCGATGTCGCAGATGACGTCGACGTCGCCGAAGAAGTGCACGGCGCTCATCATGTGCGCGACCGTCTCGACGATGTTCACGTCGCTGAGCACGCACTGCTCGAGAACGTCGGCCGCGTAGCCCGTCGCGCCGAAGCCCATCACCTCGAGCTTCGCCCCCTGGTCGACCTGCACGTAGTCGCGCAGCTGGGCGAGGAGCTCCTTCGTGTCCTGGATCGGGTTGCCCTTGGAGAGCTGGTAGGCCTTCGTGAGGATCTTGCCGCTCTCGTAGTCGACGAGGACCGCCTTGCTCGACGTGGACCCACCGTCCAGACCGATGACGGCGCGCACGTGCTGGCCCTTCTCGAAGCGCTCCGGCTCGAACTTGGGGATGCGGTACTTCTCGCGGAAGTCGTCGAGCTCCTCCTTGGTCTTCGCGAGCGGCGGTCCGGCGCTCTCCCCGAGGCGCGCCTTGCGGCCCGTCGTGATGTACTCGCGCAGGCCGTCGAGCGCCGCGAGGTTCCCGACCTCGTCGCTCTCGTGGAGGCCATAGAGCACCGCCCCGAACGCGGCGTAGTACTGGCTGTTCTTCGGGACGAAGATCGTCTCCTCGATCGGCACATCCTTCGGGTACGCGTAGCCGCGCTCGTCCCACGTCTGCGGGATGCGAAGGCGCCAGCACTCCTGGAGGAACGGCAGGTACGTGTTCGGCCCGCCGAGGAGCAGCACCTTGTGCTTCAGCGTCCCGCCGCGCGTGAGCACCGAGAGGTTCTGCAGCACGATCGCGTCGGCGAGCGAGCAGAGGACCTCGTTGCTGGGGATGCCGCTCTTGATGAGATTGACGATGTCCGTCTCGGCGAAGACGCCGCACTTGGCCGCGACGTGGTGCAGCTTGCTGTCGTCGAAGTGCAGCTGCGTCACCATCTCGGGCGGCGCGTTCACCTTGAGGAAGCACTTGTCGATCGTCGCGCCGGTGCCGCTGGCGCACTTGTCGTTCATCGAGGCGACGGCGGTCTTCTCGCCGTCCTCGGCCTCGCTCTTCTTGAAGATGATGATCTTCGCGTCCTGCCCGCCGAGCTCGATGACGCTGCCGACGTCCGGGTGCATGTGCTCGACGGCGAGCGTGACCGCGTTGACCTCCTGCACGAACTTGCCGCCCGTCGGCGCGCACAGAGGAGAGGCGCCGGAGCCGGTCAGGTAGATCTTCCAGTCGGTCCCGGACTGGTTCGGAAACGCCCCGAGGATCGTCTCGAGCATCGAGAGCACGTACTCGGGCTGCTTCGTGTGGTGCCGCTGGTAGTCGCTCCAGAGAATCTCCTTCGTCTCCGGATCCAGGACGACGGCCTTCACCGTCGTGCTGCCGACGTCCATACCGATCGCGAGCTTCGCCATCCCTGGCTCCCTCGGTGTCGTGAGGCGCTTCGTGGGACTACTCGACTGACGTGTCAGTCAGTCGAAGGTCGTAGCGGAAGCGCGAGCCGGCGGGAAGAGCCAAAGGCCCTGAATCGTGCGCGTCCCACACTGACTGACACGTCTGTCAGTCAGCCGCCCTTCCTCCGACGCCTACCGGCCGCAGGCCGCGGCGCTGGAGCAGTTCTGTTGCAGGTCCGCGATCAGGTCGTCTCCGTAAAGAACGTGCTGCCCCTTGTACAGCGGAGCGCACTGCGTCTCGCACGCGTTGGGGTCGACGCCGTAGGGAGGAACCGCCCCGGCGTCCGTGTTGCCGTTCATGCACGTGAGGACGCAGTTCACGAAGCCGAGACACCCCGAGTTGTCGTCCGCGGAGTCGCCCGCGCAGAAGCACCACGAGGCGCCGCTCGTACACTCGATGCAGCCGTCGCAGCCGGGTTTGCCGGTGTTCGGATTCGCGGGGAGCTTGCCCCCGTGCGCCACGGGACAGATCGGGTTCGTGGTCGGAGTGGTCGGACAGCCCGCGTCGGGGACGGACCAGCAGACGCTGTTCGTGGTCGGGTAGCAGGCGCCGCTGAACTGATTGCAGCAGAGGATGCCGTTCGCGATCTTGGGGCAGTCGTTCTGGCACACCCAATCGTTGGTGCAGCCGCTATTGCAGGGACCGCCGCTGCTGCTGCCGCTGCCCCCGCTCGAGCTTCCCGATGAGCCCGAGCTGCTGCCGCCGCTCCCCGAGCTACCGCCGCTCGACGTGCTGCCGCTCCCCGAGCCACCGCTGCTCGACGTGCTGCCGCTCGAGGTGCTGCCGCTCGACGACACGATGCCGCTGTCGCTCCCGCTGCTGGACGTCGACGCGTCGGCTGCTCCGCCATCAGGAGAGGAGGCAAGCGTGCCGCCGCAGCTCCATGCGAGGGCGACGCTCGCGACCAGAACCCCGGCGACGCAAAGCCTCGCGCGCAGCACGGACCGTCTCAAATGCCCTGGACCATCGAATTCGTGATCGTGATGCTCTTGGCGTTGGTGCCGACGGCGGTCCCGGCGTTGGTGACGCTGCCGCCCGACACGTTGGTCCAGTGGCCACCGGTGTTGCCCTCGATGGTCGTGTCCTGGATGGTGAGCGTGCCGGACATGTTGTCGCTGGTGAAGAAGATGCCGCCGCCGAAGGCGTTCGTGCCGGCCGCGTTGTTCTCGATGTCGTCGCCGCAGTAGATCATGCTGAAGTTGTTGCCGTCGCCGTAGAGCGCGCCGCCGTTGCCGCCCGAGCCGATCTCGTTCTGCCCGTTGTTCATGGCCGAGCACTTGGACGGATCGTTGTTGTTCGCGTCGTGCCCCGTGCCCGTGTTGTTCGTGAACACCGAGTTGTAGACGTCGAGCTCCGCCCAGAGCACGCCGACGGCGCCGCCGTTGGCCGCCTGGTTGTTCGTGAAGGTGCTCTGCACGATGAGCACGCCGTTCTTGCTCCCGTTCACGTAGATGGCGCCGCCGCCGGTGTCGGGGCCCAGCGGCGCCGCGTAGTCGTGATCGAAGACGCAATCGATGACGACGAGGCTGCCGTCGCGCATGTAGATCGCGCCGCCCTCGCCGTCGTCCCAGCCCTGCGAGCACGGAGCCGGCGCCGTCGGGATCATGTCCGTCGGGTTCGTCTTGGCGTTGATGAGCTGCAGGTGCTGCAGCGTCACGGTCTCGGTGCCCGTCTGCCAACCCGGGCTGTTGAAGTTGAGGATCTGCACAGCGCCACCGCCGTCGAGCGTGACGTTGTTGCCGCCGTCGATGACGGTGCTCGTCGTGAGCGGCAGGTTCAGCGTCGACGTGACCTTGATGGTCGCGGGCCCGCCGCAGTCGAAGGTGATGATGCCTCCCTTGGCGACCGCCGCCTGCAGCGCCGAGAACGTGCAGCTCGCGGCCGTTCCGGTGCCGACGACCGTCGTGGGCTTCGACGTGTCGACCGGCTTCCCGTTGGCCGGCAGGGCCGTGGTGCACGAGCCCTTCGTGTTCCCGCCGTGGAACGTTCCACCTCCCGCGTCGGAGAGGCCGCCCGAGGAGCTGCTGCTTCCCCCGCTGGAGGAGCTCGAGCCCGCGCCCGAGCTGGAGCTGGACCCAGCGCCGGAGCTCGAGCTGGAGCCAGCGCCGGAGCTGGAGCTCGAACCAGCGCCCGAGCTCGAGCTCGACGAAGAGCCTCCGTCGTCGCCGGTGCCGTTGTTGTTGCCGCCGGAGCTGCTCCCGCACGCGACGATCGCGGCGGCCCCCAGGAGCGCAGTGCAGACCGGGACGCTCAGGAATCGGATGGTCATCGGACGACTCCTCCTTTCCGAATTATCCCTTCCTGCGTCGCTCTGGTCGAGGGGTGGGGTATGCTCCAACGGTCTACACCGCGATGCAGAAGCCCATTGGTAAGCCCGAGCGACGGGCGCAGATCCTGACGGTCGCTCGGGATGTCTTCTCCAAGCACGGCTACCACACGGCGAAGATCGAGGACATCGTCGCTGCGGCGGGCATCGCGCGCGGCACCTTCTACCTCTACTTCGAGGACAAGCGCGCCATCTTCGAGGAGATCGTCGACCGCACGATCGCGCGCCTCGGCATGGCCATCGTGCGCGTCGATCCGCACGACTCCGGTCGTACAGTGGCGGACCAGGTGCGCGAGAACATCCGCCGCATCGTGCGCATCCTGCTCGAGGACCGCGCGACGACGAAGATCCTCCTCTCCGACGCCCTCGGCGTCGACCCGGCCTTCGACCGCAAGCTCCTCTCCTTCTACGACGAGATGTCCTCGCTGCTCGAAGGGAGCCTCCGCGACGGCCAGGCCCTCGGCGTCGTGCGCGACGGCGACGTCCGCCTCATGTCCTGGCTGACCATGGGCGCGCTGAAGGAAACGATGTTCCAGATCGTCCAGCGCGGCGCCGAGTACGACGAGGACAAGCTCGTCGAGGGCGCCTACGCCTACTTCACCGGCGGCTACCTGCGCGTCTGAGACTCCGGCGGCGGGACCGAGTACGTCATCACGACGTGCACGACGGGGGCCTTCTCGTCGCCCTCCGGCGCAATCTCGACGTCGCCGATGACGAGGCGCTTGCCCTCCTTGAGCAGACGCGCGCGGGCGACGAGGACGCCGGCTCGTGGACGGCGCAGGAAGTGGACGGTGGCGTCGGTCGTCACGGCGAGGGGCACCTTGCCGAGCACGCTCATGACGGCGGCGTACATCGCGAGATCCGCGAAACCGAAGAGGACGGGTCCAGCGACGGTGCCGCCGGGGCGAAGGTCCTTGGCGTCCGTCGGCATCCTGAGGACGGCACGCCCGCGTTCCAGCGTCACGACCTCGAAGGGCATTGCGTAGCCGGAGGGCATCCCCTCACGCAGCACCTGCCGGAACTCGTCGGCGGTGATCGCGCTCGTCGTCATCCTTCGTGTCTAGCTCGCGCGGCGCGCGATGGCAGCGGCGACGTTGCGGGCTTCGATGGCGATCTGGCGGAGGTGGCCCGCTTCACCGAGGTCGAAGCCGACGAAGTAGAGGCCCGGGAGCTCGGTCTCGCGGCCGCGCAGGCGCGGGTAACCGCGGTCGTCGAGGACTTCGTTGGCCCTCGCGAGGAACGCGCCGAGCTGCGGGCGGAAGCCCGTGGCGAGCACGATGGTGTCGTAGCTGCCCTCGCTGCCGTCCACGAAGCGCGCGCCGCTCGCCGTGAGCGACTGGATGTCGCCGCGCACCTTGATGCGCCCCTCGCGGATGGCGGCGATGGTGCCGATGTCGATCAGCGGGATGCGGCCGAGCCGGACGATCTGCACGAGGATCCCCTCGGCCGGCGCGTGGATGCCCACCTTGGTCAGGTTGCCGACGAGCACGCGCATCAAGCCGCGGAAGATCACGTCGCGCAGGGGCAGCGGGATCCAGAGCGTCAGCGCCGCCATCACCTGCGTCGGCAGGCCGAAGGCGTCGCGCGTGATCACGTGGATCTTGCTGCGGATGCACAGGTCGACGCTGGCGGCGCCCTTCTCGCTCAGCTCGAGCGCCAGCTCGGCGCCGGTGTTGCCGGCGCCGACGACGAGCACGCGCTTGCCGCGGTACGGGTCGGCGTTGCGGAAGTCGGAGCTGTGGGCGACCTGGCCGCCGAAGCGCGCCTGCCCCGGGAGCTCCGGCCGGTGAGGCACGGCGTTGTAGCCGCTCGCGACCACGAGATGGCGCGCCTGGTGCTCGCCCGCGGAGGTCGTGACGCGCCAGCCCTTGCCGTCCAGCGGCTCGGCGCGCGTCACCTTCTCGCCGAAGCGCGGGGCGATCTCGAAGGCGCGCGCGTAGTCCTCGAGGTACGTCACGAAGCGCTCGCGCGGGACGTACGTCGGCCAGTCGCGCGGCATGGGGTGATGCGGCAACCCCGAGTGGCTCCGGGCCGTGTGCAGGTGAAGCCTCTCGTAGTGGCGCCGCCACGAGCTGCCGACGGCGCTCGCGCCGTCCACGATGGCAAAGTCGCGTCCGGCGCGGCGCAGGCACGCAGCGGTCGCGAGGCCCGCAGGGCCCGCCCCGACGATGAGCGTCTCGGTCTCCATCCCCTCTCTCTCCGCTGCCGATAGTGGCCGAGGTCCGTCCCCGTGAAAAGCGGATGCGTCTCAACGCTGTCCACATGCGGATAGTGGCCGCACGGCGCCGCCGGAAGAGGGCAAAGATTGACACATGAAGCATTCATCGGCGTGCGCCTGGGGAGCGCTGGTCCTCGCCCTGGCGGCGGCGAACGGCGCGTGCGCCACGAGCGGCAAGGGCACCAACGAAAGCGACGGCCAGGAGGCCGGAACCGGAGACGCTGCCCAGGAAGCCGGCTCCGGAGGCGGCGCAGAAGCGAGCACTGGAAGCAGCAGCGGCGGCGGCTCCAGCGGTGGGAGCAGTGGAAGCGCCGGTGACGCGGGGAGCAGCAGCGGAAGCGCGGGGGATTCCGGCGGAGGGTGCAACTCGACCAACTGTCTCAGCGGGTGCTGCAGCGGAGACATGTGCGTGCCGGGCACGGCGGACAGCGAGTGCGGCAAAGGCGGGCTCGCATGCCTCGATTGCACGACGACGCATCAGGGATGCGCGTCGCAAGCCTGCGCAACCGTGGCGTGCACCGGCTGCACGACGGGCTGCTGCTCGGGAAGCGCGTGCACGCAAGGCCTTTCGGACCAGGCATGTGGCGTGAAGGGCGCGGCATGCGTCGATTGCACGGCGCAGAACCTCGCGTGCGTGAACGGCTACTGCATGTAACCGGGGGCTAGCGGGGGAGCCCCGCGCCCATCTCCTTCAATCGCGCGCCCATCTTCGGAAGACGCGCACGTCTTCCGCTCTTGCGTGCACGCATCTCGCTCATACGCGTGCGTCTTCCCCTCGTACGTGCACGTCTTCCTCTCATGCGCGTGCGTCTTCCGTTGATGCGTGCGCGTCTTCCCTTCATTCGTGCGCGCATCCCGCTCATTCGTGCGCGCATCCCGCTCATGCGTGCGCGCATCCCGCTCATGCGTGCACGCATCCCGCTCATGCGTGCACGCATCCCGCTCATACGCGTACGTCTTCCCCTCATTCGTGCACGTCTTCCTCTCATGCGTGCGCGTCTTCCCTTGATGCGTGCGCGTCTTCCCTTCATTCGCGCGCGCATCCCGCGCGTACGCGCACGCATCCAGCTCGTACGTGCCCGTCTTCCCCACGTGGCCGCGGGTCTCCCGCACGCACGCCCGCGTATCCCGCTCGTACGGTCCCGCCTCCCGTGCATGCCCGAGCGCATCAATGGCGTCACCATTGGTATCCGGACCGTTCACGCGGTACTAAGGGGCACCCCCAGGGGCTCGAGCGATGTACGTCGATTCCTCCCAGTTCTTCGTAGCTTTCATGGCGATCTTCATCGCCCTGTGCGCCTCTTCCGTCCTCGTCTTCCAGAGGCAGCACCCGCGCACCCTGACGCGCAGGTGGGCCACCATCGTGCTCTGCGTCTGCGCCGCGACGGCGGTGGCGTCATGGGCCCGCTTCGGCGACCTGCACTCGATCTACGTCGACGCGCCCGACGCGCAGGCCGGGCAGCCGCACCGGCACAAGATCGAGAAGCACCAGGCCTTCCACTTCCACGAGTTCTTCCACTACTACCTGGGCGCCAAGTACTTCGGCTCCTTCGGCTACGAGGGGCTCTACGACTGCACCGCCCTCGGCGACAAGGAGAACGCCGAGGCCGACGGGCTCAAGCCCCACGTGACGAGCGGCTGGGTGCGCGACCTCGGCGACGTCCTGCGCGACAAGAGCTACGACGACGCGCTCGCCATCTGCGCGAACGACTACAAGTCGCACATGTCCCCCGCGCGGTGGGACAAGTTCAAGGCGGACCTGCGCGAGCTGCAGCGCCTCGTCCCCGACGACTGGTGGAACGACGTCGTCTACGACGCCGGCTTCAACCCGCCGCCGAGCTGGGTGCTCGTGGGCGGCACCATCGCGAACATCATCCCGATCCGCTTCGCGGGCATGCCCACGTACCTCGTGTCGACCTGGCTCGACATGGTGCTCCTCGTCACGTGCTTCGTGGCGCTGCGCACGCGCTTCGGCCTCGCCGCTGCCGCGACCGCCGGCGTCTACTTCGGCGCGAGCTTCATCGCGAGCTACGGATGGAACGGCGGCGCCTTCCTCCGCTACACGTGGGTCACCGCCGTCGTCATGGGCATCGTCTACGCGCGCGACGGCAAGTGGGCCATCGCCGGCGCGTTCTTCGGCGCCGCCGCGTGCGACCGCCTCTTCCCCGCCGGCTTCGCCGTGGGTGCCGCCGTCCCGCTCGCGTGGCGCGCGTTCATCGAGAAGTCCCCCGAAGATCGCAGGCGTCTGCTCCGCTTCGGCGCGGGCTTCGGCGGGGCCATCGGCGGGCTCGTGCTCGTGAGCCTCGTCATCTACGGCATGGGCTCGTGGCGCATCTTCTTCGAGCGCATCATCAAGCACGGCGACGTCTACTACGTGATGCACATCGGCCTGAAGAAGGTGATCACGTGGCGCGACTGGGTGCCGTCGCAGAACTTCCACGGTCACCCGGGCCTGGCGCGGTTCCACGACTGGAACATGCGCCTGCACGCGACGTGGGCCGAGACGCGCTGGCTCGCCGTCCCCGTCCAGCTCCTGGCGGGCGTCGGCGCCGTCGCGGCGTGCATCAAGCGCCGTCCCTACGAGGCCTCGCTCATCGTCGGGGCCGTCGTGATGTTCTGCTTCAGCCTGCCGGCCAACTACTACTACGTGGTGCTGGCCCTCGTGCCGGCCCTCCTCGTGCGCGCCGCCATGACGGCGCCGGGGCTCGCCGGCCGCCTGCGCGACTGGGGCGTGCTCATGGCGTTCGGCCTCTTCTGGCTGTCCACGCTGCTCGCCCCCCGCATGTTCGGGGACGACATCGTGTACGACCACTTCATCTGCTGCGCGCTCCTGACCTTCTACGGCGTCTGGATCGCCGCCTGGCTTCCCTGGCAGCGGCTGCGCCAGCTCGTGACGAAGCGATCAGCCCAGCCCCGCGCCGCGCAGGCGTAACTCGGCGGAACCGCTCACCGCCGATAGCGCGTGACACCTGGGCCGTGGCTTGCAATCATGGCGCGCTCAGGCTGGGGTCGCCTCATGAGAATGCGGGGGTTTGCGCTGCTTTGCTTCATCGCCGTCATCGCCGTCATTGCCGCCTGCAGCAGTAGCAGCAGCAGCAGCGGCGGGGGCGGGGGTTCCCAGTGTCCCACCGGCTCCACGATGTGTGGGTCCGTCTGCTCGGACCTGCAGGGGGACCCCGAGAACTGCGGGAAATGCGGCGTCGTCTGCCCCCACGGCCAGATCTGCGATCTCGGCGCCTGCACCGCGGGCATCTCCGACGCCGCCCACGAGAGCGCCACCGACGCGCCCGCCGACACGGCTTCCGACTCGGGGACCCCCGACGCCCCCGCCGAATCCTCCCCCACGGGCGACTCCGCCACGGACTGAAGGACGCACCACCATGAACCTCGCTTCACGCGCACTCGGACTCGCGAGCCTCGCCTTCGTCGCGCTGCTCTGGAACGGCTGCTCCAGCAGCAGCACCACCGGATCCACCACCCAGCCGGAGGCCACCGACCCCTCGCAGCTCGCCGCGCCGCCCTCGGGCCAGGGCGTGCAGCTCAAGACGGACCTGTTCACCGTGCCGACCGGGACCGAGGTGCAGGCTTGCTACTTCTTCAAGGTCGCCGACCTGCTGAAGGAGGGCGGCATGGACCCGACCAAGCCCCTCGAGCTGCACCGCGTCGAGATCGTCCAGAAGCCCGGGTCGCACCACATGAACCTGTTCCGGGTGCGCACCATCAAGGGCCTCGACCCGGCCAACGGCGCCGTGCAGGTCGGCACGAACGGCACCGGCCAGTGCTTCGTCAGCTCCAACTGGTCCGACTGGCCGCTCATCGCGAACACCCAGGCGGAGGGCAACCAGGACTGGGACTACCCCGATGGCGTGGCCAACGAGATCGACCCGACCGAGACGCTGATGCTCCAGACGCACTACGTCAACGCCGCGACGCAGCAGACCGCCGGCGCCCAGGGGCAGGTCGCCATCGACCTTTTCTCCATGGATCTGGCGGCGGTGAAGTACCAGCTGGGCACCGTCTTCGCGACCAACCAGGGCATCCGCGTGTGCGAGAGCAACCCGAAGCCGACGTACTCCGCGTCATGCCAGTTCGGGGGCAACCAGCCCGTCACCATCGTGGGGGCGAACGGCCACTTCCACTCCCGGGGCACGCAGTTCGACATCTTCAGCTGGGACGGCAAGTCCACGACGACGCCGCCCATGTCCGACCGCTTCTACGAGTCCGCGACGTGGGCGGATCCCCCCATGCTGCACTCCCCCGACCTGGCCAAGCCCATCGGCGCGGGCGGGGGGTTCTGGTGGACCTGCTCCTACCAGTGGGAAGACCCGTCGACCCTCACGGGCGGCCAGGACACCTGCGCGACCCTGAACGCCATCGACGCCAAGAAGTACATGACGCCCCCGGCCGAGCAGGACTGCTGTTACACGTTCGGGCCCCAGGTGGACGTGAACGAGCACTGCAACGCGTTCGTCTACTACTACCCGAAGCAGGACAACGTGAATTGCTTCTAAGCAATGTCGGGACAGATTGTCCCGTTCCTCGGAAAGGCTGTTCTGCTAGGGTAGGCCGATGTTTGCAGCACGGAATGGGTGGGTAGTCGCAGTCCTCGCGCCCCTGGCGCTCGTGTTGGGTGAGAGAGCCGCGCAGGCGGTCGAGCCCTGGGATCTCAAGCCGAACGCGCACCGGTGGCAGGACCGATTCGGCCGCGTGGTGCAGGACGTGTGTCCAGCCGGGGAGGGTCCATCGCGGTGCTTCCTCCACTGGATCGTGCAGCCGTACGCGAACGTCGCCGCGGGAAGCGGCGCGCTCGGTGCAGACGGCATCGCGGCGGCGTACGGCCTCACGGCGACGACGCCGGGGAGCGGCGGCGCCATCGTCGCCACCGTGCTCGCGTACGACAACAACACGGCGCTCACCGACGTGCAGGCGTACCGCACGAACTACGGCCTGCCGACCATCTCGGCGTGCGCCGGGACGCTGCCGACGCCGGGACAGTCGCCGCCGTGCCTCGCGGTCATCAACCAGAACGGCGCCTCTTCGCCGCTGCCCAGCGTCGATCCGGGATGGGCGAGCGAGTCGTCGCTCGACATCGAGATGATCAGCGCCACGTGCCCGGACTGCAACATCGTCATCGTCGAGACCAACGACGAGAGCACGGTGAACCTCAACGCGGGCGTGAACCAGGCCGCGGCCATCCCCGGCGTCGTCGCCATCAACAA
>DATJYG010000185.1:0-2783 GCA_035499695.1 Polyangiaceae bacterium | reverse complement strand
ACGCGGCGTGGCTCAAGACCGTGAAGGACGCTCGGGACACCGATGCGAAGACCAACCCGGTTCTGCGAGCCATCCGCGCCCAGGTGCTGGCCGTGTACGGCGAGGACCAGAACGTGGCGAACATACTCGCCGAGTTCGGGTGCGGATTCCGCCCATCGTGTTCGCCAAGATCGCCGCATCGTGATCGCGCAGATCGGCGATCGTGATCGCCCAGTCGGAGCGAAGCGACGTAGCTCTTGGTGGCGGGATGGGTGGTCGGTCAGTCCTCCGGCTTCCTGCGGGACGGGCCCTTCAGTTTGATGCGGTGGGCGTTGTGCACGACGCGGTCGAGCAGCGCGTCGGCGATGGTCGGGTCGGCAACGTAGTCGTGCCACTTCTCGACGGGCAACTGACTGGTGAGGATCGCAGAGCGAGTGCCGTGGCGGTCGTCGAAGATCTCCAGCATGTCGCGGCGCTCCTGCTCGCGCAGCGGAGCCAGTCCCCAGTCGTCGAGCACCAGGACGTCGATCTTCGCGATGCGCCCGAGCAGCCGTGTGTACGTCCCGTCGGCGTGCGCGAGCGCGAGCTCCTCGAGCAGGCGCGGTACGCGGCGGTAGAGCGCGCGGAATCCGCTCCGGCAGGCCTGCTGCGCGAGCGCACACGCGACGTACGACTTTCCCGTGCCCGTCGCGCCCGTGACAATCACGTTCGCGTGAGACCCGATCCACGCGCATGTGCCGAGCTGACGCACGAGCGACCGGTCCAGCTCACGCTTCGGCGGGTAGTCGACGTCTTCGATGCATGCGTTCGGGATCCGCAGCTTCGCCTCGCGCAGCGCCCGGGCGACGCGCTTGTTGTCGCGCGCGAGGTGCTCGGCGTCGACCAGCATCCCGAATCGCGAGTCGAAGTCGATCTCGTGGCTCTTGGGGTCCTCGCGCTGCGCCGTCCACGCGGCGGCCATTGCCCCGAGACGCAACGCGTGCAGCTTCTCTATCGTCGGCTCCGTCAGCATCCTGCTCTCCTTTCAGTGGTAGTAGTCGCGCCCGCGCACGTTCTCGTGCGTGAGCGAAAGCTGCGGCGCCTCCTCGGCGGCCACGACTCGATCGAGCCCGTTCTTGAGGATCGATTCGACATGCCGGTACGACCGCGCCCGCACGCGCAGCGCGCGATTGCACGCCGCCTCGAGCCGCGCCTCGCCGTACTTCTTTCCCAGCCGCAAGATCCCCAGGCACGAGCGGAAGCCCTGCTCCGGGTGCGGTCGATCCGCCAAGATCGCCTCGCACAGGTCGTGCGTCGCGGCGCCGACCTTCCCCGCCCACGACAGGATCCGCGACGGCGTCCATTCCGCATGCGCACGGTGCGCGCTCGGCATGTGCTCCGGATCCGTCGTGAAGCCTCCCTTCACGTGCGACCGCCGATGCGCCGCGACGCGCGACCGGCCGTACAGGATCTCCACGACGTCGACGCTCAAACGCGCTTCCACCTGCTCGTGCACCAGCCGATACGGCACCGAGTACAGGTGCCCCTCGATGGCGACGTGGTAGTCGATGTTCACGCGCGCCTTGACCCACTCGACGTACTCGAAGCGCACCGCCGGCAATGGCCGCAGCGCCGCTCGCTCCATCTGCTCGAAGAGATCGCGACGGCTCCTGCCGTAGCGCCGCATCACCCGTGCGTTCAGGTCGACCAGCAGCTCCCGCAGCCGCGCGTTGAGCGCGCCCAGCGAGTGGAACACCTCGTCCCGGATGCGCGCCAGCAACCACCGCTGCGCGATCTGCACCGCCACCTCCACCTTCGCCTTGTCGCGCGGGTGCGCCGGACGCGCCGGCATCACCGTCGTGCCGTAGTGCTCCGCGAGCTCCTCGTAGGTCCGCTGCACCTCCGGCTCGTACGCGCACGCCCGCGTCACGCCGCTCTTGAGCTGGTCGGGCACCAGCGCCGCCGGCGCGCCGCCGAAGTATTCCAGCATCCGCACGTGGCTCGCGATCCAGTCCGGCCCCCGCTGCGTGCAGGTCGCCTCCGCGTACGTCAGGTTCGACGCGCCGAGCACTCCCACGAAGAGCTCCACGTCGATCACCTCGCCCGTCGTCGCGTCGACGATCCGCGGCTTCTTGCCCGAGTAGTCGACGAAGGCCTTGTCGCCCGCAGCGTGCACCTGGCGCATCACCAGACCGCGCGCCCCCAGCCACGCCCGGTACCGCTCGCAAAACGCCGTGTACCGCAGACCGTTCGGGTGCTTCTCCAGGTACTCGTGGTGCAGCAGCTCCAGCGTCACGTTCGGACGATGGCGCTCGCGGTGGATCCACACGCAGTCCGGCTCCGCGCGCTCCGCGTCCGCCGCCACGCGCGGGTACAGGCGCCTCTCCAGCTCCTGGTCGTCGAGCACCTGCACCGCGTCCCAGGTCAGACCGGCGTCCGTCGCCCGGCGAAGCGCCAGACTCACCGCTCCCAAGCTCACCCCCACGGACTTCGCGATGGCGCGGTGGGCTCGGCCCAGCTGCCACTTCTGACGAATGATCTCTCGGCTGCTTCGCATCGACAGTCTCTCCGTGGGCATGCCCCCCTCTACAGGGCCCTGCCTCGGTGTGGCTGCGTGCGCTTCGCTGCTCGGGTCTCAGCCCCCGGCCGCCGTGTTCACGCCTCCGATCCGGGCGTTCACGATGGCGATCTTGGCGTTCACGATGCCGATCCGAGCGTTCACGATGCGCCGATCCTGGCGTTCACGATCGGGCGATCCGCGCGTTCACGATGGGGCGAAACCCGCACCTGGCGGAGCCGAGGAGCCGGGATGCTCGGTGCAGTGA
>DATJYG010000184.1:0-2781 GCA_035499695.1 Polyangiaceae bacterium | reverse complement strand
CACGAGAAGGGGCTCGCGACGTACTCCGTCGCCAGCCCGGGAAGCCGGGAAGGCAGCCGATGCCGCGCATTTGCCTCCGGCGCGACGCGGGACGGGAAAGTCGCGGCCGATGGCCCCCTCCCCGCGCGACGTCAGGGGAAGTGGAGCCCTGAATGTCGCGTCCCGGTGAGGCGGCGCGGGAACCGATCGTGTGAAAATGCCGCCCCGGCGAGCCGGGACGGGAAATGAGTGAAGTACATCCCCGTCCCCCCGGGCTCGGACGGGCGGGGATCGAGCGAGAATCCCGCGCCGTCGAACAGGGAGGGGGGCGCCTCGAATGAACAGCCCGGCCCGGCGAGGGAAGGAGGGAACCGGCGGTCGTTCGCCACGATGCTTCTGCACGTCAGAGGTAAATCCCGACCCCCACACCGCCAACAGCCGTCCCGGTGAATATGAAGAGCGTCTCGACCGATGACAGAGGCGCTTCGACCGATGACAGAGACGCTTGGATTCGATTCAAGCGCGTCTGGATTCGTTCGGGAGGCGCTCGAGTTCGATTCGAGGTCGTCCGAGACGATCTCGAGGCCGCTCGAGTTCGTCTCAAGAGGCCCTGAATCGATTCCAGACGGGCTTGGAACGAGGCGAGACGCCCTTGGAATCGTTCCAGACGCGTCCCAATCGAATCCAAGCGCCTCTGTCATCGGTCGGGACGCCTCTGTCATCGGTCGAAGCGCCTTTGAGATCAATCCAGGCGCCCTTGGAATCGTTCCAGATGGCTGCGAGATCGTTCCAGGCGCCCGCAGCAACGTGCGAGGCCCTCGCAACATCAATCCAAGCGCCCGCAGCAACGTCTCAGGGCCGTGAGACGCCGGTCCAAGCGGCCTTCGAGCGATCTCGAGGGGTTCCGGATCGCGAAAAAGGTGCGCATGGAAAGGGGCCCGGCGCCCCTCGTTGCGCGCATCCATTGCGTCACCTGCGCGATTCTCGCGTGTTACGCGTGGCACCCGCCGTGCACTCGTTCAGGTCGGCAAACGCAGGGGGCGAAAGGAGTTTCGGCGATGCAAGCCACCGAGAGCCACGCGTTGCGCGCCTACCGGGGAAGCATGGCTGACATCGTGCCGCTCGATCGCGAGCAAGAGCGCGAGCTCACACGGCGCTGGCGCGCAGGAGACAAGCGCGCAGGAGACGCGCTGGTGACCGCGTGCCTGCCGTTCGTCATCTCGGTGGCCCTCGAGTACAGGCGCTGGGGCGTGCCGCTCGAAGACATCGTGCAGCAGGGCAACATCGGCCTGCTGCGCGCGGCGTCCAAGTTCGACCTGGACAAGGACTGCCGCCTCGCCACGTACGCGGCCTACTGGATCCGCGCCGAGATCCGCGACTACGTCGTGCGCGCCTATCGCGTCGTGCGCCTCGGGACGACGAAGGCCGAGCGCCGGGCGCTCCGCGCCTACCGCAAGACTCGCGAGACCGACCCCGCCGCGCTGGCCGCGGTGAGCGGTATGCCTCGCGAGAAGGTCGAGTGGCTGCTGCCGCTGCTCGCCGGGCGAGAGGCGAGCCTCGAGGCGCGCTTCGACGATCACGGCGCGCTGGTGGACCGGATCGCGGGCGCTTCGCCGACCCCCGAGGACGAGGCGAGCGCCACCGAGGGCCGCGGCCAGGCGCACGTCGCCATCGACGAGGCGCTGAGCGACCTGTCGGAGCGCGAGCGCATGATCGTGCGCGAGCGGCTCATGTCGGAGGAGCCGAAGACGCTGCAGGAGCTCGGCACGAAGCTCGGCGTGAGCAAGGAGCGCGTGCGGCAGATCGAGGAGCGCGCGCGCGGCAAGCTGCGCGTGAAGCTCGAGGCGCTCCGCGAGCAGGCCGCGTAAGGCGCGCCGCTCCTACAGCCCGTACTTCGCCTTCAGGTAGCTCTCGATACACACCGGGTCGGCGACGGGGCCGTTGACCGCGATGACCTCGGCGATGTCCCCGGCGAACGCGGGCGGGCCCAGGTTCGGCGACACGCCGAGGGCCACGACCTGGCTCGGTTCGCTGACGTTGGTCGCGAACGGGCTCGTCATGGCGGCAGCCCCGTCGAGGCGCATCGTGAGCACGCCGCCGCTGCGCACCGCGCCGACGATGTGGAAGTTGCCGTCGGCGATCGCCGTCGACGCCGCCCGGACCTGGGCGCTCTGGTAGTCGTACGCTTCCACCCCGCCCGGATAGAGCTGCAGCGCGAGCCCGACGCTCGAGCCGGCCATGGGGGCGAGCTTCGAGAGGATGGTGAACCCCATGCCGGCGCCCGCATCGGCCGTGTTGGTCGCGTCGGACATCACGACCCACACCGCGAAGCTGTTCGCGCCCCACTGCAGGCTCGTCGCGTCCTGGACGACGAGGCTGTTCGTGCCGTCGAACTTCACCGCCGTGTGCATGTTGACGACGGACGTGTCGATGGTCGGCACGGTCGTCTGACCGGTGACGCTGGACGCGTCGTTCTTCGCGGGCGACTGGTCGGTCCACGTGACCGTCGCGGGGCTCCCGCTCGACGTGAGGCCCATGTCGCCTTCGAGCCACAGGACGAGGCTCGATCCGAGGCTCGACGGGTCACACGGCCCGCCGTCGCCGACGGTCGTCTCCGCGGGCGAGTCCATGGTGCTGCCGCCCTCGGATGCGTCCTGCTGCGACCCGGTGTCACTGTCTTCGCCGGTGTCTCCTCCGGTCGTGTCCTGGCTGGCGTCCTGCCCGGGCCCCGAGTCAGGCTGGCCACCGCCGCTTCCCCCGCTGCTGCTGCTGCACGCCGCTGCGAGCACCAGCGCCACCACC
>DATJYG010000183.1:0-8482 GCA_035499695.1 Polyangiaceae bacterium | reverse complement strand
GCGCGCGAGCGAGCGCACGAACGTGAGCGCCAGGAACGCGCCCACGGCCGCCGTGACCGCGCGACGCGTGGTCCACGCCGAGGCGAGCGGCGCGCCCGACCAGAGCACGCGCTCGCCGCGGTGCTCGTCGGAGCGGCGGCGCTCGGGATGCTCGTCCTGCTCGCCGTGGCCGCAGGCGTGGCGTACGCGGCCCTCGTGCGACCGTCCCGCCTGGCGCGTGCAACGCGCTACTTCGTGACAAATGCGCGCGTGCTCATCCGGCGCGACAACGAGGAGCTGTCGCTCGACCGCTCGCGCATCGCATACGTGATCGACGCGCCGTCGCGGAAGCTCCACGACGTGTTCCTCGTGCTCGACGGACCTCAGGCGCGTGCGATGGCTCCGAGCGGCGCTTTCGGGACGGAAGATCGCGACGACTCGCTACGCCCGGTCTTTTCTGCCATAGCCGACGCCGATACCGTCGGAGAAATCCTGAAGAAGGCGGCTTGACTCGGCACGCCCTGGGCTACGCTCACGGCGAGTGATCGACATCGGTAGCGCCGTCAACGGCAAGTACCGGCTCGTTCGCCTCCTCGGCGACGGCGGCATGGGCTCCGTCTACGAGGCGCAACACCTGGTGCTCGGCACGCGCGTGGCCATCAAGGTGCTCCACCCGGAGCTGGCGCGCCGCACGGGTCTGGTCGAGCGCTTCCTGCAGGAGGCGCGCGTCGCGGCGCAGATCCGCAGCCCGCACGTCGTGCAGGTGAGCGACGTCGACCGCACGCCCGACGGGCACGCGTACATCGTCATGGAGCTGCTCGAGGGCGAGGCGCTCTCGGCGGTGCTCGACCGGCTGCGCAAGCTGCCGGTCACGACCGCGTGCGAGTACACGTTGCAGATCCTGGCGGCGCTCGAGGCGGCGCACGCGCTCGGCGTCATCCACCGCGACCTCAAGCCCGAGAACGTGTTCGTCACCTTCGCGGGCGGGCGGCCGGTCCTCAAGCTCATCGACTTCGGGATCGCCAAGGCGCGCCGCACCGACCCGCAGCAGCGCAACCTCACGGTCGCCGGCGTGGTCATGGGCACCGCCGAGTACATGGCGCCCGAGCAAGCCCGCAGCGCCGACAAGGTGGACGCGCGCGCCGACCTCTACGCGGTGGGCGTGATGCTCTACGAGATGGTCGCCGGCACGCGCCCCGTGAGTGGCGAGGATGCGCGGGTCATCGCGCTCAAGGTGGAGCGCGGGGAAGTGGTGCCGCTCGTGAAGGTCGCGCCCGAGGTGCCGCGCGAGCTCGCGGGCCTGGTGCATCGAGCGATGGCGGCGCGGCCCGAGCTGCGCTTCGCGTCGGCGACCGAGATGCGTCTCGCCCTCGAGCGCGTGATGGCGAAGCCGCAGGCACAACCCCAGCCCGCCCAGGCGCCGGTGCCCGAGATGACCGCGACGGGGACGCTGAAGAACGTGCCGGCCAACCAGGTGCTCGGGGGCGCGTCGCCGTCACAAGGCCGGCAAGCGACGGCCCCGGTGGCCGCGATGCCGGGTGTGCCCGCGCAGACTCCGCCGGGGACGGACCCCTCGGAGCCCGCCGTGCACACCGAGCGTGCGCCGCCGATCGCCACCGCGCTGGCGCCGCCGGTGTATGCCGCCATGGGCCCCGCCATGCCCATGCCGGGCGTGCCGTACGCGCAGGAGACGGAGCGGCGCAGCCGTGCGCCGGTCGTCGCGCTCGTGGCGCTCTCGCTGCTTCTCGGCGCGGGGGTCGTCGCGATGCTCATCGCGACGGGCACGCTGTCCCTGTCGTCGAACGATACGCCGCCGCAGCCGCTCCCCGGCGGCGGCACGAGCACGCCGACGATCCTCACGACGAGCACACCCTCGCCCGGCGCGCCGACGGGGACCGGATCGCCGGTGCCCACGCTCTCGCCCACGGTGCCGGGACCACCGGGGCCTGCTCCGCACCCGACGCCCTCGAATCGTCCGGGGCCCGCGCCGGCGCCCGCTGCAGACGCGGGCGGATACACGCCGCCCTTCGTGTTCCCGTCGAACCTGCCTCCTTTCCCGAGCGTCCTGCCTCCGTTCCCGACGACCATCCCGAGCATCTTCCCGAGCATGCTCCCGCCCTGGCCGGTCCCGCCGCCCACGGCCCCGCCGTCGCCCGCGCCGACGCATTCGGGCGGCTCGAACATCTGAGACGCGTTGCTACGCTGATCCCGTGACGCCGCTGACCGAGCCGCTGCTGCAGCTGGCCCAGGCGTGGCGAGCCGCGACGCGCGGCTCGCGACGGCAGGTGGCCATCGCGTTCGTCGCGGCCGTGACGCTCGCGGCCCTGTTCGTCGCGCGGCACGGGACGACGCGCTCGCGCGTCGGCGCGGCCGTGGCCATCGGGCTGAGCCTGGTCGGGGCCATCGCCTGGCGTCTCGCCGAGCGGAGGCGCCTTTCGGACCCGACGCGCATCGTGCGCGGGCTGGCGCGGCGCTTCGATCCGGCGCGTGCCGAGAGGGCGCTTCGCGCGCTCTCGCTGCTTCGCGGTGCCGACGAATCGCGCGCCGACGGGACGTCGACCGAGCTCGCGCGCCTGCACGTCGCGCGCGCCCTGGCGCAGCTTCCGTCTCAGGAGATCGTGGAACGCGCGGCGCGCATCGCGGTGCGCATCGGGGCCGTCGCGATCGTCGCCGGCGTGTGCGTGCTCGGCGTGACCCTGGCCAACGCGTGGTCGGTGCTCGAGGGCGCCGACGTGCTCGTCGCGCGCCAGGGCAAGGCGCCGGTCGCCATGACCTGGCTCGACGACCTCGAGATCGTCGCGCGCCCGCCGGAGTACCTGCACCAGCCCGAGCACCACGAGCTCGCGCTCCTGCCCATGATGGTCCCCTACGGAACCGTCGTCACGGTGCGCGGCGTCCCGGCGCACCCCGGGCGGCGCCTTCTCCTCAGCGACGGCGAGAACGAGGTGCCCTTCGTCGACGACGGCGCCGGCGCGCAGGTCGCCCGGTGGACGGTGACGCGCACCACCGCGCTGCGTACCGTGGCGCGCTTCGGGCAGGTCGTCATCCCCGAGCCCGAGGCGATGCCCGTCGAGTCCATCCCCGACGCCGCGCCCGTCGTCACCCTCGAGGGCGCGCCGAAGACGCTGATGCTCGTCGAGCAGACCGAGGACCTGCCCATCCGCTACGAAGCGAGCGACGACCACGGGCTGCGCGAGGTCCACCTCGTTCTCCGCTCCGGCGCGCGGGAGGAGCGGCGCGTGCTCGCCCGCCTCGACGGAGAGCAGACGAGCGACAAGGGCGGCATGGTCCTGCGCTTGCGCGACGCGTTCTTCCGGCGTGCGCACGCGCCCGTCGAGATCACCGTGGAGGCGAAGGACAACGACCCGCTGACGGGCCCCAAGTGGGGTGCCAGCCCGGCGATCACCGTCGTCCCGCCCGACGTGGGCGAGCCCGAGGCGCGGCGCCTCGAGGCCCTGCGCAAGCTCCGCGACGCGCTCGTCGACTCGCTCGCGTGGCGTCTCTCGAACGCACCCGCCGCCGCCGACGGGGCCGCCGCCCGCACCGCCCACGCTTCCGACGAGCGCGCCCGTGCCTCCGACGACGAGAAGCTCCTCGACGACACCACGTCGCAGAGCTACGGCGGCGTGCGCGTCCCCGATCGCCTGCGCGCGATGCTCCGCGGACAGCAGCAGAAGACACGTGCGGCCGTGGACGCCGATGCGCGTGCTCCGTCCCCCGCGGCCCACGCAGCCGCGGTGCATGCGACCGAGCGCTGGGTGCTCGTCGTCGATGCGATCATCCGCGGCCTCGGCGTGCGAGACTCGCGCGAGTCAGCGAAGCAACTCGCCGACGTGGCCGACGACCTGGCGCTGGGCGCTTCGCAGCTCGGCCAGGCAGGGGCGGCCGACGCCGACGCGCGTGGCCGCAGCGTGCGCCGCATGGACGCAGCGACGACGGTGCTGGGCGGCGGCTCGCGTCAGCTCGAGCATCTCGGCTCGCTCGGACAAGACCTGGGCGAGATCGTCGAGGCCGACCTGCTGCGCGTGAAGCGCGCCCGCGACGGCGACGATGCGACGCACGCGGAGCTGGCGGCGCGCGACCTCGCGGCACGCCTGCGTGAGCCCGACCCGTCCTTCGGCGCGCGCGGCCGCGTGGGCCGCGCGGGCGGCGAATCGGGCGGCGGACGCGGCACGCCGGGCGAGGACGGGGACAACAGCGGCGACGAAGTGGACCGCGCGCAGCAGGAGGCCGAGCAGGACCTCGAGCAGCTGGCGCAGGATCACGCGGGCGAGATCGCCAAGATGGAGAAGGCGCTCGAGGACGCGACGAGCGGCGACGAGCTGAAGGAGCTCCGCGAAGAGGCCAAGAAGCACGCCCAGGCGATCCGCGAGGCGGTGCGCGAGATGCCCACGGTGGGGCTCGGGAGCGACTCCTGGACGAGCAAGGGAGCAGCCTCGCGCGACCTCGCCGAGCAGATGGCGCGCTCGCTCGAGCAGAGCCACCCCGACGAGGCGGTGCAGAGCGGCCGCAGCTCCCTGGGCGCTCTCGACGAGGCCAAGAAGATGCTCCAGCGCGGCTCGTGGCTCGAGGATCCCACGGGGCAGGAGGGGAAGCGCGTGGACGAAGCCCGCCGCAAGCTCGACGCCGAGGAGAAGTGGGCGGAGGAGGCGCTGCGCCAGATGCGCCAGCGCGCCGCCGAGCGGGCCGCGTCGCAGCTCCGGCAGGGCGGCGAGGACGAGGGCAAGCTCGCCGACCGTGCCCACGACCTCGGCGACCGCTCGCGCGACAAGGGCTCGCTCCCGCAGAAGGCGGTGGAGTCGATCGAGGACGCCGAGCGCGCCGCACGCGAGGCCGCGCAGGCGCTCCAGCAGGGCCAGGCCGACAAGGGCCTCGAACGCCAGCGCGAGGCGCAACGCGACCTCGAGGCCGCGCGCCAGCAGCTCCAGGGCGACGACGAGACGGGGCAGGGCTCCCCGCCGAGGGGCGAGAACGAGGACGACCACTCGACCGCACCCGGCAAGGTGGACCTGCCGAAGCCGGGTGAGCACAAGGGGCCGGAGGACTTCCGGCGACGCGTCGTGCAGGGTCTCGGGCAGCCCTCTTCCGGGTCTCTCAAGGACGCGGTGCGCCGGTACGCGGAGGGTCTGCTCCGATGAAGAGGGTGCTCTTCCTGGTGCTGCTGCCGCTGCTCGCGCTGGCGTCGCCCTCGGTGTCGCGCGCGCAGAGCGACGTCGCGCGCCGCGTCGCGTCGCTCATCGCGGGTCTCGACTACGGGCCGGCGCGTCAGATCCTCTCCGACGCGGATCCCGACGACCCGTCGGTCGCGGTCGAGCGCGCGCGCCTGGCCATCTACGAGCTCGACTGCGACGGCGCGGCCGCGATCCTCGCGCGCCCCGAGGTGCAGAAGACCGAGGCGGGCGAGCAGCTCGCCGACATCGCCCGCGGCTGCCAGCGCGTGACGGCCGCCCTCGCCGTGGACCGCGACGAGAAGCGTGGCATCGAGCTGCGGTGGCAGGACGAGCACGACCGCGCCCTGGCTCCGCTCGTCTTCGACACGGTGGCCGCCGCGCGCGAGACGCTGTCTCGCGAGCTCGGCGTCGACTGGCCGCTGCCCACGCGCATCGTCATCGTGCGCGACCTCCTTTCGCTCTCGGCGATGACGGGCCTGCCTTACAAGAGCGCCCAGACGACGGGCACCGTGGCCGTCGCCAAGTGGGGCCGCGTGACGCTGCTCAGCCCGCGCGCCAGTCCGCACGGCTACCAGTGGCGCGACACCATCGCGCACGAGCTCACCCACCTCGCCGTCACGCGCGCCTCGGGCGACCGCGCACCGCTCTGGCTCCAGGAGGGCGTCGCCAAGCGCGAGGAGATCCGCTGGCGCGCGAGCGGCCCCTTCGACGACCGGCCGACGCCCGAGGCGATCGTCGCACGCGGCACCGAGCTGAACCTCGGCATCCCGCTCGACAAGCTGGGGCCCAGCATCGCGATGCTCCCGAGCGCCGACGCCGCGATGGTCGCCTTCGCCGAGGTGACGAGCTTCGTCCGCTTCTACGCGCGCACCGAGGGTGACGACGCGCTGCCCAAGCTGCTCGCGGCGCTCAAGGATGGCGACGAGCCCGACGCGGCGCTCGTCTCCGCCAGCGGGGCGGACCTGCAGGCGTGGGACACCCGCTGGCGGGCGTACGTGTCCTCGCGTCCGCCCGAGTCCATCCCGGCGCTCTTCGGACTGGGGGGCGAGAAGGCTGATGCGACCAAGCTGCGCGACCTGCGCGATCGCTCGCGGCTCGCCGAGTTGCTGCTCGCCCGCGACCACGCGCCCGAGGCCATGAAGGAGCTCGACCGCATCGAGCTCGCGGGAGCCCCCACGGCCCCGGAGGCCTGGGAGCGCGCCATGGGCGACCCGAGCGTCGTCTGGCTGCGGGCACGAGCGCTCGAAGCGACCGGCCGCCGCCCCGACGCCGAGCCCCTGGTCGCCGACCCGGCGCGCCTGCTCTCGTCCTACGCCCCGTGGTGGGCCACCCGCGGCCGGTTTGCCCGCCTGCGCGGGGATGAACCCATGGCGGGAGACGCTTTCTGGCAAGCGGTCGCCGGCGACCCCTTCGACCCCGAGGGGGCCTGCGAAACGATCGACGCATCGGCCGTCCCCGCCGACCCCCCGAAGGCCTCATTGTGCAGCGCGGCAAGGGAGTGGCTTGGGGCTGAATCTTTCGGCCAGGAGTGAACTCCCGCCCTGACCTGACATTGACCCGTCGGGACGCCGACAGGTACGATGGATAGAGGGCGATCGAATCGTCTCGAGCCAAAGTCGTAGGCAGCACCGCCTAGGGCGGCTCCTCGTCCGCAACTGCGTACGCGGGCGATTGTGACCCATGAGCGCCGTCACCTACGCCACCGCCCAGATCCTGCGAGTACTGCCCCGCGCCCGCATCGGACGGGCCATCGGGCAGCTGGCGGACCGGCGCTGGTCGGGTGCCGTCGGGCGCGCAGTCGTGGGTCTCTACACGCGCATGTACGACGTCAGCCTCGACGAGTGCGTCCAGAACGGGGGCTGGGCGAACTTCGACGAGTTCTTCACACGCGAGCTGCGTGAGGGCGCCCGCGAGGTCGACGCCGACCCGACGGCCATCGTCAGCCCAGCCGACGGGCGCATCGAGTCGATGGGGCCCATCGAGGCGGACGGCACCTTCCTCGTGAAGGGGCGCCCGTACTCCGTTGCCGAGCTGGTCGGCGACGAGCAGGAGGCCGCGCGCTTCCTCGGAGGGCAGGGGTGCGTCGTCTATCTCTCGCCCCGCGACTACCACCGGGTGCATGCGCCCGTCGGCGGCACCATCCGCCGCATCCGCTCGATGCCCGGGGATTATTACCCGGTGAACGCCATCGGGATGCGCCACGTGGCGAACCTCTTCTGCCGCAACCGGCGCGTCGCCATCGAGATTGACGCGGATGCCCGGCGCGGTCGCACGACGGTCGTCATGGTGGTCGCGATGATCGTCGGGCGCATCACGACCGTCGGCATCGAGGCGCGCGACGTGCCGCTGGGGGATCACGTGTTCGATCCGCCGCTGCGCGTGGCGCGGGGCGACGAGATCGGCATCTTCCACCTCGGCTCGACCGCCGTGCTGCTCGCCGAGCCGCGCCGCGGGCGCGACTGGGTCGTGAAGGAAGGGCCGGTACGCTACGGAGAGGCCCTGCTGCGGGGAGGCGGTGGATGAGCGAGGAACGCCGAGCCGCTCCCGCGCCCGACGCCACCGTGCCCGATCTGGGCCCGAGCTCGTCGACGTCCGAGGTCGCCTCACCGAAGACGCCCGACGCCGACCAGAGCGACGCACGCCGCGCCCAGCGTGACTCGTCGGCGTCCGCGCGCCGTCGCGCCCGGACCCTGCGCATCCCGGACGACGAGGTCGCGCGTCCCACGCAGTCGGTGGTGACCTCCGAGCCGCCGCCGGCGGTGCAGCCCGTGAAGTCCGCGCCGCCGCCAGCGGCGCCGGTCGTCGCCAAGTCGGCTCCGCCGCCGGCCGCGCCGGTCGTCAAGTCCGTGCCGCCGCCGGCACCCGAGCCGCCGCCGGTCGTGGTGACGCCGATGCGCATCATCACGATCAACCCGCCGCCGCCGTCGGCCGACGCGGTGGAAGGTCGGTCCTATCCGCCCGAGGCGGAGACCCGCGAGCAGCTCCCGTCCGAGGAGATCCCGATCGACACCGACGGCGACGCGCCGCCGCCCTCCTCGGAGCCGCCCGAGTCGATCGACCCCATCGAGGACGCAGCCCCGCCGCCCCCGCCCGCGCGCCCGCTGGCGCCGACCGAGCCGGAAGGGGAGGACGTCGCCTTCGACGACGACGCGCCTGCGCCCGCCGCGGCGGCCGCGCCGCCCGTTGCACCCGCGCCGGCCGTGGCGTCCGCGCCGCCGCCCGCCGCGAGGCCCGTGGTGGCACCCTCGCCACCCGCGGCCTCGGCACCCTCCGTGACCGACGCCTCGGCCGCAACCGGCGAGCGCAGCTCGGACCCGGGCGCCGAGGTGGAC
>DATJYG010000182.1:0-2893 GCA_035499695.1 Polyangiaceae bacterium | reverse complement strand
GGCGTGATGAACGACGCGAGCTCCTTGACCGCCTCGAAGTCGACGTCACCGTGCATCTTGCCCTGCGGGTCCACGCGCGTCGCCACGTCGAAGATCGCGGCGCCCGGCTTCACCATGTCCGCCGTGATGCGGTAGCTCGGGGCGCCGACGGCCGTCACGATGATGTCCGCCTGCTGGATGAGGCGCCTCTGATCGTCGGCGCTCACGTGGCGGTGGCACCAGATGGCGGCGGCGTTGCACAGGCGGCCGCCGAGCATCTGCACCATCGGCTTCGACGTGATGTCGTTGCGCCCCACGACGACGGCGAGCTTGCCCTCGGTGCCCACGCCGTAGAAGGCCATCATGCGCCGGACCGCGAGCGCCGTCCCCGGCATCAGGCGCATGCGCTCCTGCTGCGCGCGGTAGAGCGACGCGATCGCGTCCTTGCCCACGCCGTCCACGTCCTTGTCCGCCGGGATCGCGTCGAAGACGTCGAACTTGTTCGTCGTCGCCGAGTCGTGCGTCTCGATGTGCGCGGGCAGCGGAAGCTGGACGAGGACACCGTGATGCTCGGGAGAACGGCCGAGGCGCACCACCTCCTCGCGCAGCGCGTCGGCGGAGATCGTCGGCGGCAGGGCGATCACCTCGGCGCGCATCCCCAGACGCGCGCAGGCATCGAGCTTCCTCTTCACGTACCGCTGAGACGGCCCGCTCTCGCCCACGAGCACGATGGCCAGCGAGGGGACGACGCCGCGCGCGCGCACCAGCTCGGCCACGCCCTCCGCGACGCGCGCCTCGATGGCATCGGCAACCGGCTGGCCGAACATCACGACCGCGGGGGACCGTCCGGGGGAAGGCATCTGGGCGACCGTTGTAGCGCGTCCGCGGTAGAGTGCCTGCGGTGTTTCGCCGCGGCTTTCTCCAGGCGCTCGTCTCCGGCGTCGCCTGCGCTTGCGGCCCCCGCCCCTCCGGGACGATCGCGGTTCCGTCCGCGGCTCCGCCCGGCCGTGTCCCGCTGCCGCCCATCGACGCGCGCGTCTTTCTCGCACGCCTCGACAGGGTCCGCGCGCTCTCGCGCGAAGCGGGAGCAGACGGAGCCTTCGTCTCGAGCGGCACCACGAGCTTCGCGTACCTCACGGGCGCGTCGATCGAGCGGAGCGAGCGCCTCATCGCGCTGCTCGTCCCGGCGACCGGCGAGCCCGTCGTCGTGGCTCCATCGTTCGAGGTGGAACGCATCCGGCGCACCGTGCGCCTGAACGCCACGATACGCGGCTGGGAGGAGTCGCAGAGCCCGTTCGAGGTCGTGCGCGACGCGATGCCGACCCACGGGGGGATCCTCGTCGAACCCCACGGCGAGTACGGCACTGCGATGGCCCTCGCGCACGCCATGCCGGACGCCAGGCTGGTCGACGGATCCGCGGCGTTCGGGTCACTCCGCGTCGTGAAGCAATCCGAGGAGCTCGCGCGGATCCAGCGAGCCATCGCGATCACGCACGACGTCTTCGAACGCGCCTTCGCCGACCTTCGCTCCGGCGTGCGCGACCGCGACGTCTCGCAAGGCATCGCGCGATCGTTCGAGCGAGAGGGCTACGAGGGATACGCGCTCGTGCAGTTCGGACCGCTCTCGGCGTTGCCACACGGGGCTCCCGCCGGGGAAGTGCTGACGAGCGACGTCGCGGTCCTCATCGACGGCGGCTGCCGCGTGGAGGGCTACTGGTCCGACGTCACGCGCACGCGCTGGTTCGGCCCCTCGCCGCCCGCCGAGTTCCGGCGCATCGCAGACGTGGTGGCTGACGCGCAGCGCGCGGGCATCGCTCGCGCGCGGGCCGGGGTGGAAGCTCAGGAGGTCGATCGCGCCGCCCGCGAGGTCATCACGAAGGCCGGGTACGGCCCGTACTTCACGCATCGCACGGGGCACGGCCTCGGCATGGACGGGCACGAGCCCATCTACATGGTCGAAGGCAACCGCGCTCCCCTGGTCCCGGGCTGCGTCTTCACCGTGGAGCCGGGGATCTACCTCCCCGGCCGTTTCGGCGTACGGATCGAGGACGACGTGGTGTGCGAAGACGCCACATCCAGGGTGCTCGAAGGAGCGTGATGCGACTTCCGGTGATAAGGGACTTATCACCACCCATGCGTCTGCTCCGCGCATGCTCCTCCTTCGCGCCGGTCTTCCTCGTATCGTTGGCTGCCGCGGGTTGCTTCAGCGGCAGCAGCGGCGGCACGCAGGGCGGCGCCACCTTCGACACGGGTCTCGGTGAGGACGTGACGTTCCCCGAGGCGGGGCACGACGCCGCGATGTCCACCGATGCGCCGTCGGACGCGACGACTCCGGATGCGGCGCAGGAGGCGGGCACGGACAACGAGGCCATCCTCGTCCCCGGCCTCGGCTCCGGGTTCGACTATCACCAGGGCTCGTACGACCTGGGCTGGTACTTCATCGTCAACTCACCCATCACGATCACGGCGCTCGGCTTCTACGACGACAAGAAAGACGGCCTGACCTCGAGCCACCCCGTGGCGGTCTACGACAAGGCGACGCAGCAGATGCTCGCGCAGGCCACCGTCTCCCCCTCCGATCCGCTCACCGGGTACTTCCGCTACACGCCGCTCGCCCCGCCGCTCGCCCTGCAGCAGGGGCACACGTACGTGCTCATCACGCTCGTCGGAAGCGAGAACTACCTCGCGTTCAACGCGCTCGACCCTTCGTGGACGGTCAACCCGGCCATCACGTACTCGGGGGGCGCCGTCAACTACGGCAACCCGGCGGCGACGACGCTGCTCTACCCGGACACGTTCGGCACGAGCGGGGGCGACTTCGGCCCCGACTTCGAATTCAGCCAGTAGCCGGTTCACCGGCGGGCGAGCCGGTGTTGCGCAGGAACATCGTCAGATCCTGGAGACGCGCCTCGAG
>DATJYG010000181.1:0-3139 GCA_035499695.1 Polyangiaceae bacterium | reverse complement strand
CGCGCGGCAGATGCTGCACACGCGCTGGTCGGGTGCCAGGGGCGCCCCGCACTGGGCGCACGCGGTCGACGGGCTCGTCACGTCTCTCGGCTCATTGTCGCCCGTCGCTCGCGACTTCACGAACGCAAAAGACGCCTCCGGGCGTGGCCGCGCCGCGAGGAAAGGTACGCCACGACCTCTTCCGTTCCGGCGGCGTTGAGGACCTGGTCGGCGCCGAGGCCCGCGCGCCGTGCGACCGACAGGCCCAGCCAGGTATCGCGCACCCCACGAGGGGTGTGGGCGTCCGGGTCGATGGCGAAACGCGCCCCGCGTGCCGCCGCGCGCCGGACGAGGTCCGCCCCGAGGTCGAGCCTCTGGGGGTTGGCGTTGATCTCGAGGAACGTGTCGTTCGCGGCCGCCGCGGTCGCCACGGCCTCTAGGTCGAAGGCGACGCCTTGCCGCCCGAGCAGCAGGCGCCCGGTCGGGTGCCCCAGGATCGTCACGAGCGGGTGGCTCACGGCGCGCACCAGTCGGCGCGTCATCTGCCGCTCGCTCATCTCGAGGTCCTCGTGCACGCTCGCGATCACGAAGTCGAGCGAACCGAGCGTCGCGTCGTCCAGGTCGAGCGAGCCGTCGCGCAGCACGTCGACCTCGACGCCGTGAAGGAGCCTCACGTCGGGCAGCTCCTTGCGCGCCCGCGCCACGGCGCGCGACTGCCGCGCGAGCTGTCGCGCGTCGAGCCCCCTCGCGTAGGTCGCCGCCTTGGAGTGCTCGCTGATGCCGACGTACGCGAAGCCGGCGTCCCGCGCCGCGCGCCCCATGTCCACGATGGACGCTGCGCCGTCGCTCCAGGTCGTGTGCACGTGGAAGACACCGCGCACGACATCCACGAGCTCGGGCACCCGCCGCGTCGGCCCCTCGCGCAGCTCGGGCGGTGCGTACGGGACGCCGAGGGAGTCATACACGTCGCGCTCGGTACGCGCGCGGGCGCACGCGCGCCGCAGCCCTCCTGAGGCGCGCGCCTTCGTCTCGAGCCATCGCACGTGACGCGTGCTGCCGGTCTCCCGGATGACCGTCTCGAGCCACCGGGAGGGCGGCACGAGCGTGACGCGCACGGGTCCGCCGCCTCCGAACCGCATGCGCACGACGTCGCGCCCCTCGACCCAGGCGCCCTCGCACGCCGTCGCCCGCTCGAGCGCCCGCGCTACGTCGCGTGCCGGTGCCCGGCCGGGCAGCAGCAGCGCCAGCTCGCGCACGAGCTCGACGCCTCGCCGCGCTTCGCCCACCACCGTCGCCTCGCCGAGTCCGGCGCGCGCGAGCGCCTCGTTCGCGAGACGGGCCATCTCCAGCGCCATCCCGACGAGGATCCTACGGCTCGACTTCGCCACGTGATTCCCGCGACCCCTCTTGCCGGCCCCTGCGGCCGCGCGCCCATTACCACGTCCCCGCCCGAAGCGCAGCACGCCTCGCCGTGATAACCATGGGTTTCGTCCGTGAGCAGCGATACCTCCTCCAGCCCGCCCTCGGGCGCCGCACACGACTGGCGCGAGCTGGCCGTGCCCGAGTCGCTCCACGGCGCGCGGCTCGACAAGGCGGTGGCCGAGCTCGTGCCCGAGCTGAGCCGGGCCCGCGTGCGGCGGGCCATCGAGCTCGGGGTCGTGCGCGTGAACGGGCGCCGTCTGCCCAAGGGCGGCGTCGTCTCCCGCGGCGACGTCGTGCGGATCGACGTCGCGTCGGTGGCCGACACCCCGGCCTTACCCACGCCCGACGCACCCCTGCACGTGCTCCTCGAGACGCCTCAGATCGTCGTCGTCGACAAGCCCCCGGGGCAGCCCACGTCCCCGCTGCGCCCCGCCGAGAAGGGCACCCTGGTCAACGCGCTGCTCGGCCGCTACCCGGAGCTCGTGGCGAAGGACGCGGACAGCTTCATCGGCCACTCGTCGCGCGAGCCAGGGGTCATCCACCGGCTCGACACAGAGACCAGCGGCGCGGTCGTGGTCGCCCGCACGGTCGAGGCGTTCGAGACGCTGAAGGCAGCGCTCAAGGAGGGACGGCTCGACAAGCGCTACCTGCTGGTCTGCGCCTCCGAGGGCCTGCCCGACGAGGGAACGATCGAGTACCCGCTCGCCAACCACCCCAAGGACCAGCGCCGCGTCTACGCCTGCGTCCACCCTCGTGACGTCATGCGTTACGAGCCGCGTCCGGCCGCGACGCGCTATCGCGTTCTGCAGCGCGTCGGCGCGTGGGCCCTGGTCGAGGCGCGCATCGGCAAGGCGCTCCGGCATCAGATCCGGGCGCACTTCGCGGCCATCGGGCACCCGCTGGCGGGCGACGAGCTGTACGGCGGTCCGGTGATTCGAGTGCTCGGCAGGCACGCCCTCCACGCCGCGCGGGTCACCTGGTCGGGCGGCGGCGGGGTGGATGCATTCGACGTCGAGGTCCCGCTGCCGAAGGACATGGCCACGTTGCTCGAGCCGCACGAGTAGAGTGGTCGAGCAGACGCAAGACTCAAGAAAACCCTGTCCTGTCGGCCAGTTCTGCGCAGCCGCTTGCGGGCCTATGGTCCACCGCGGCTGTGCTGGATGAACCGCATCGTGCGTGGCTATGGAGCGTGACGGGGGCCCGCTCGATCCGATCATCATCATGAACTGGGCAGAGCTCGTCAGTCGTCACTCACGCACGCAACCGGCCATGGTCGTCGATGCCGACAGCCGGGTGCGCTTCGCCAACGAGCGGATGCAAGGCGTGCTCGGCCGGAGCTCCGACGAGATGCAGGGCGAAGGTCTCGAAGCGTGCGTGCCCGAAGGGGATCGGGCGGAGGCGCGCAGGTTGGTCAAGAGCGGCCTCAAGGGCGCGACGTCCGAGGGCGAGCTCCAGATGGTCACGCGCGGCGGACGCCGGGTCGCGATGCGGTTCAAGCTGACCGCCGAAGGCAAGGGGCGGTCACGGGGGCTGGTCCTGGTGGCCGACGAGGTGCGTGACGGCGCCGATGCGACCGGGTCGATCGGCGACTGCACGATCGACGTGTCCCGCGTCGGTTCGCGGATTGGCAAGATCGAATCGCTGCGCTTCATGGACGAGAACCACGACTCGCGTCGTCACGTGGGCGGTCCCGTGCGCCAGCTGCTCGAGTCCGTCGGCGCGTCGTCGGCGACGTCGG
>DATJYG010000180.1:0-2108 GCA_035499695.1 Polyangiaceae bacterium | reverse complement strand
GCCTCGCACGCCTGCACGAGGTACTCCGCCGCAGCCGACGGGTGCAGCGGACCGGAGCGGGCGAGCTCGGCGGAGAGATCTACGCCCTCGAGGAACTCCATGACGATGTAAGGCGCGCCGGTCTCGAAGGTGCCGGTGTCGAGCACGCGTGCGACGTGCTCGCTGCGCAGCTTGACCGCTGCGCGCGCCTCCCGGTTGAAGCGCGCGATGGCCTCCGGGTTGGCGAAGGCCTCGGGCAGCATGAACTTGATGGCCACGCGCTGATCGAGCTGAAGGTGCGTGGCGGCGACCACCACGCCCATGCCGCCCTCGCCGAGTACGCGATCCACGCGGTATTTCCCCGCGAGCACGTCTCCCGATGATACGGGCGCACCCATCCGGCCCGGATCGTGGCTTGCCGGCGCCCTTCAGTCAACCGTCGTCAAGTCGCTGGCGCCCGCACGTCGCGGCGTTGTCGCTCCTCCTCGGCGTAGAGCCGCAGCACGACGATGGCGAGCGACATGACGACCGGGCCCACGATGAGACCCTTCAAACCGAGCGCTTCGACGCCCCCGAAGAGCGCGATGAACGTGGCGAGCGCCGACACGCCGGCCTGATGGCCCACGAGCCGCGGCCGGATGACGTAGTCGTTCAGCGAGGTGATGATCGCGGCCCCCCACACGAGCAGGAAGATCCCCTGCCAGACGTGCCCGAGCAGGATGAGAACGATCCCCGCGGGTATCCAGACGAGCATCGTGCCCACGGCCGGCACGAGAGACGCCACCGCGGTGGCCGCACCGAAGAACAGCGGATGCGGCATTCCCGCAATCCAGTACCCGAGTGTCGCCAGCAATCCCTGCGTGAATCCCGACACCACGGTGCCGAGCAGGGTGGTGCGGCCGACCACGCGGAACTCCTCCAGCAGCCTCCGCGTGTAGTCCGGGCGCAGAGGGAGAGTCTGCTGCGCGGCCTTCGTCGCGCTCCCCCAGTGGGTGAGTACGAAGTACATCGTGAGCATCGTGAAGAAGAACACGAGCAGCGCGCTCGCCGTCGTGGAGGCCGCGGCCTCGGCGAGGCTCGCGGCCCGCGACACGGCCGTCTCGGCGAGCTGCCGGATGCGCGTCGCGAGGTCTTCACCCGTGATCCCCACGCGGCTCGTCAGCCGGGACACGGACGCCACGACCGAGCGCACCATCCCGCCGGAGGCGAGAGAAGCGACGACCTCGGCGCCGAACGAGATACCGCCCTTGACGAGGAGCCACAGCAGCCCGCCGAAGGTGACGGCGACGATCACCGTCGACGCGAGCACCGTGATCAGCGCCGCCGGTGCACGCGGCAGGTGACGCAGCACCCACTCGTGGACCGGCTGGAAAGCGAACGCCATCAGGATCCCGAGGAAGACACCCATCCCCACGGGCCGGACGAGCCAGAGGATGGCGGCGACGGCGAGCAGCACGCTCCAGCGGAGGGCGCGTCGCTGCTCGCTCGCCAGATCCTGCGCCGCGACGGGGCCCGCGTTCTCGACGGGCCGCACGTCCGTCAGTCTCCCTGCTTCCGCTGGATTGCCCTCGCGACCTGCTCCTTCACGGTCTCGAGGTTGAAGCCGGCGCGCTTCTGCATCGGCGGGAAGTCGACGAACGTCTGCCCGAGCTTGGCGACCTCCTGCTGCACGTAGACGAAGCGCCAGAATTCGTGGCCGTAGAAGTCGAGCATCGCGGGCGGCGCATCCTTGTAGGACGCACGCTCGAACGGATCGAGGCGCACGTTGGTCACGATCGGCCAGTCGACCATGACGGTGCCGCCCATCCAGCCGTTCGGCTGGTCGATGAACCGGTACTTCCAGTCACCGATGCGCACGGCGCCCAGCTGTCCCTCGGCAAAGTAGTAGATCTCGTTCCGCTTCGACGGCTCCCTGCCGGTGATGAAGCCGAGCTGGTTGTAGCCGTCGAGGTGGACCTTGAAGTGCTTCTTCTCGAGGTCCTTCCCGTGCAGCAGGGCGTCCCCGACCGCCGCGTCTCCGGCGGCCGCAGCGAGTGTCGGGAACCAGTCGAGGCCCGACATGAGCCCGTTCTCGACCTTGCCCGCGGGCACGCGACCCGGCCAGCGAACGATGCATGGGACGCGCATGC